>NYTV01000067.1 GCA_002683685.1 Paracoccaceae bacterium | reverse complement strand
TATGGACCGTTCCGCGATGCGGTTGGGGCCACGGGAGCGCTGACTGGCGATAAGAATACCTATCAAATAGATCCGGCCAATAGCGACGAAGCCCTGCGCATGATCGCGCGGGATTTGTCGGAAGGGGCGGATATGGTCATGGTGAAACCGGGCATGCCTTACTTGGATATTTGCCATCGTGTGAAGAGCGAATTTGGCGTTCCCACATTCGCCTATCAGGTGTCTGGAGAATATGCGATGCTGCAAGCGGCGGTGCAAAATGGCTGGCTTGATGGGCGCCAGGTCATGCTCGAGAGCCTCATGGCTTTCAAACGTGCCGGATGTGACGGGGTTTTGACCTATTTTGCGCCAGAGGTTGCCGAAATCTTAAACGCCGCGAAGTGAACCTGAGCACCCTAGTGACAGCCGTTGAGAATTGGTATAAAATTGAAGTCAGATCCGAAAAATCGGACAGCTACAGGCGGAGCTCCCATGACACAGACAACACGACGAAATTTCTCACTTGGCCTTCTTGCTCTCGGCAGCACAGCGGCCTGTTCCAATGCAATCGGGTCCAATAAGGCACCGCAAATCGACGCGGCCGTAGAGACAAGTTTGCAAGTGATGTTTGACACCTACCCCGGCACGCAGCAATTGGCCAAGAACGCGAGCGGCATGTTGGTCATGCCTTTGATTACCGAAGCTGGTTTTGGCTTGGGTGGCAGTTTTGGGCGCGGGGCACTGAAGGTTGGAGGCTCCAACGTGGATTACTATTCTGCGGCAGGGGCCAGCGCCGGGTTGCAAGTTGGCGCGCAGCAATATTCACATGTTCTATTTTTCATGACTGATGACGCATTGGCTGGGTTTAGATCGTCACCGGGCTGGGTCGCCGGAGCAAATGTTGAATATGCCTACCGCGATCAAGGCGACTCCTTCGCAGCCGACACCGCCACCACGTTTAATCCGGTGATTGCAGTGATCTTCGCACAGGCTGGACTGCGTCTCGGTGCCACCCTTGAGGGGACAAAATACACACGGATCATACCATAACAAACTGAGAATAAAAAATATTAAGGCCCAAATGCAGGGCGATGCGCCGAACTGCCAGTGAAAGTACCCTATGGATCGCATATTTGTATGGCTCATGCGTCTCATTCTCAGCCTGGCTGTCCTAGGCGCCTTGTTTTTTGCTTTCAGCTGGTATGTGTTGTCGAGATCCCTGCCGGAATACACCAAGACCGTGCAGCTCGAGCAGCTTATTGCCCCGGTCGAGATTGTGCGCGATACCGCCAATGTGCCGCATATTTTCGGCAAAAATGATCACGACACGCTGTTTGCCTTAGGCTATGCCCATGCCCAAGATCGTCTTTGGCAAATGACAATGCTGCGCCGAACGGCGCAGGGGCGGCTCTCAGAGCTTTTTGGCGAGGCCACTCTGCCAATTGATATGACAGTGCGGCGCTTGGCGATCTATAGTGCCGCGCGTCAATCTCTGTCGGCTCTTCGGCCTGATACACTTGCGAAACTGGATGCCTATGCGCTTGGGGTGAACGCCAGGCTCCGTGAGATAAATGAGAGTGCGCTGGGGCGTGGCGCACCTGAATTTTTTATATTTTCCAACGCGATATCGCCTTGGACTGCAGCCGATAGCCTGGCGATTGTCAAGCTCATGGGAATTCAGCTTTCCAGTCATCTGCACCAAGAAGTGCTGCGCGCGCGCGCATCTTTGATCCTAGATGGTGATCGCATCAAGGATTTGCTTCCAGATATGCCGGGCAACAGCCAAGCCAATCTCATAGATTTTACGCGGCTATTTCCAGATCTCTCGCCCATTAAAACCTCATCGGAACGAGAGCGCTCAGCTCTCTCGCCGTTCAAACCCATAGCCCTTGCGGGGGCATCGAATGCTTGGGCTGCCCTGCCCGGCCGCAGTGCCACACGCGGGACGCTTATGGCCAATGATCCACATCTCGAACTCACCGCGCCCTCAATTTGGTATCTTGCGCGGCTTGAACTCTCGACGGGCGCCGTCATCGGTGGCACCATTCCTGGCCTCCCATTGGTTTTGGTCGGACGCTCGGCAAAACTTGGCTGGGGATTAACCAGTTCAAATCTCGATGATACGGATGTATTTATCGAAAAACTTAACCCACTGGATCCGAGTGAATATAAAACACCAGAGGGCTACAAACCCTTTGTCAAAAAGCAAAGCATTGTCCGGATTAAAGACAAATCACCCGTCACATTGGAGATGTTCTGGACCGAAAATGGCCCGGTCTTGCCCGGAAGCCATGCCAACCTCGAAACTGTGACCCCCGCCGGTCACGTCACATCGGTGGCTTGGACGCTCCTATCCAGCCATGACACATCCGTAGAAGCCGGCTTTGATCTGATGGCCGCGCAATCGGTACAGGAAGGTTTAGTCGCGTCGCGCGCTTTTGTGGCTCCAAGTCAGATACTCACTTTGGCAGATTCCAAACAGATTGCGATGCGCACCATAGGCGCCTTACCCAAACGCGATCCGCGCCATCAATCCAAAGGCCGCCTGCCAAGCGCTGGGTGGCTGGCGCAAAACCGCTGGCAGGGCGTGTTTGATCCATCGGTAAACCCAGTTTTTCTGAACCCCGCCAGCGGTGTTTTGGGCCATACCAACAATAAATATGCCGACCGCAGCTTTCCCAAACACATCAGTTTTGACTGGGGAGACAGCCAAAGGGTTCAGCGTATGACGCGCCTGTTGCAAACCCGAGAATCCCATACACGCGACAGTTTCATCGAAGCGCAATTGGACAGCGTGTCGCCCACCGCACGCACGCTCCTGCCGCTGATCGGAGGAGAGCTTTGGTATCAATCACAGTCCGTGCCAACCGATAGCCCGGCCGGCAGACATCAAACCGCCTTGGATCTTTTGGCAAATTGGAACGGTGAGATGAACGAACACCTGCCAGAGCCTTTGATCTATGCCGCCTGGCTCCGTGCTTTGCACAAGCGTCTCATAGTCGATGAGCTTGGCCCGTTGCATGAGGCCTTCACCCATGCGGAGCCGCTCTTCATTGAGCGGGTTTTTCGCGATGTGGCAGGAGCCAGTATTTGGTGTGACGTGGTGCAATCGCGCAGGATGGAGAGCTGCGCTGAGATGTCTCGTTTGGCTTTGGATGATGCGCTTGCCGAATTGGTCGAGACCTATGGCAGCGAAATCACAGCGCTGCGCTGGGGCGAGGCGCATCAAGCCACCCATGATCACCCTGTTTTGGGTGATGTTCCAATCTTGAAGTGGTTTGTAAACATTCGGCAATCGACCTCTGGTGGCGACCATACCCTACAACGCGGCAAAACCAGCGGCACCGGGGCAAACCCTTATCTGAACGTCCATGCAGGCGGCTATCGTGGGGTCTATGATTTTACCGATCCGGACAGCTCTGTTTTTATCATTTCAACCGGACAAAGCGGCCATCCCCTGTCGCGGCACTACGACAACCTGGGCAAATTGTGGCGCCGCGGGGAATATGTGCCGATGACATTGGATGAAACCTTGGCCCGCGCTGGTGCAACCGGCCTTACGACCCTGACACCAATTTTGGACCAAACAGATCGCTAAAGGCCTTCTTTTGCCGTGCGGTCCATGAGATTGACAGCAAAAAGCCCTCTTGAGTTTGTTGCTCCGTGCTGACCAATCCTTGCTCGAACAACCAGGCCCGCGCGCGACCGTCCTTAAAGCCAAGTGAGAGCTTTGATTGGGTTTGATCAGGCGTCAACTGCCCTGACACAGCATCCAAAAATTCAGGCACACCTGCGCCACTCAGCGCTGAGGTGATATAGACATTATCCGCCCGGTCCGCCGTGTTTTGCAGCGCCTCTAAGGCGCTTAGGCCCAAGATATCGCTTTTGTTCCACATCTCTATGCGCGGCACGTCGCGGTCCAGGCCCAAAGTCTCTAGAATCGTGTTCACATCCTGCGCTTGTTCGGCAGTTTCGGGATGGGCGATATCGCGGACATGTACCACCAGTTGCGCTGCGGTCACCTCCTCCAATGTCGCACGAAAGGAGGCCACGAGCTCGGTCGGAAGATCAGAAATAAAACCCACCGTGTCTGATAAGATCACATCCATGCCACTGGGCAATTTCACCGCGCGCATCGTCGGATCAAGCGTGGCGAAGAGCATATCTTTGGCCAAGACTTTGGCCCCGGTCATATAGTTGAACAATGTGGATTTGCCGGCATTGGTATAGCCCACAAGCGCCACGATAGGATAAGGCACCTTCGCCCGTGCCGATCGGTGCAACTCGCGGGTTTTCACCACTTTGTCGAGTTGTTTTTGCAACCGCACCAATTGTATGTCAATCGCCCGCCGATCCGATTCAATCTGCGTCTCTCCTGGTCCGCCCACGAAACCAAGCCCGCCCCTTTGGCGCTCCAAATGGGTCCAAGCGCGCACCAAACGTGTGCGTTGATAGCTTAGGGCGGCCATTTCGACCTGCAAAACCCCCTCGCGTGTGCGCGCACGATCAGAAAAAATCTCAAGAATTAATCCAGTGCGATCAAGAATTTTAACGCCCCAATCTTTCTCGAGGTTGCGCTGCTGCACCGGCGAGACATGCCCATCTATCAGCACGAGCTCTATCTCTGCGGCTTTGAACAGCTCGGCCAGCTCTGCAATTTTTCCCTTGCCAAACAGCTTGCCCGGATGGGCCCGCGGCAAGCGCACAATTGTTTCACCCATCACTTCAAGCCCAGGAAGCGCATGGGCCAAAGACACAGCTTCAGCCAAAGCATCCTGCGCCGCACGGGCGGAATAATCAGTTTTTATGTCGGGATGTAAAACCCAAGCATGGATTTCATGCGCATCTGGCGTATTGCCCATATTGCCTATTCTTCACCGTCATAAAGCGAAATTGGCTGCGCTGGCATAATGGTGGAAATCGCGTGTTTGTACACCAGTTGCGAGGCTCCATCACGGCGCAAGAGGACACAGAAATTGTCAAACCATGTCACGACGCCTTGAAGTTTCACACCATTGATTAAAAATATGGTGACAGGAACCTTGGTCTTGCGCACTTGATTGAGAAATGCGTCTTGTAAATTTTGTTTATCGGAAGCCATTTGCTAAGCCCTCTTTCTTGCGGGGACACACAAAATTACACCCCGGAGTGGGGAGTATGTAGTGGTTTTTCATCAATTTCCAGTAGCAAACTGGAGTAAATTGCCGCGTCAGCGATAAATATCGGGATTTAACAAGGCCAAGAGTGCCAAAACCTCAAGCCGGCCCAGAACCATCGCAGCCGCTAGGGTTAGTTTTGCCTGCGTTGGAAGCGCCATGACCAGCGTCTGAGCACCGCCACCGGTCGACAAAAGTGGCCCCGTATTAGTGACTGTGGCCAATGTAAGGTATAAGGCTTCTTTCACCGGGCTGCCTAAAACCGTTAACGCCAAGGTGATGGCCCCCAGCACTAAAATGAACAGCACCAAAAACACGCAAGCCAACATCGCGCTATGATGGTCATGGGAGCGGCTTTCTATCTGCCCCGACATCACCTGTGACGGTGCAATGAGGCGATTGACCTCGGCGCGGCTGTGACCGGTCAAGATAAAAATGCGTAGGAGTTTTATGCCCCCTGCTGTTGTCGCCACACCGCCGCCAATCATAGCCAGCCCGACCAGGATGATTTCCACCGGATCTAAGTGTACGATCCCAGACGGAAGATAGTCGGATGTCAGCCCCGTTGTGGTCAGGAATGAAAGGCTCGTGAAGAATGCGCCCCAGATCAGCTCAAGACGCGGGCGAAGGCCCTCTAAATTCTGCGCCCCTTGGGCGATGAGGATCAAACTTGCTAAAAGAACCAAGCCAGCGGCCACGCGAAGTTCTCGATCTTCGGTCACCCGCCATTTGCGCGCCCGGGCAAAGACGGTTGAGAAGGTAGAACGTGACAGGGCAAAGAGCATCACGACAGCCAAAATACCCTCGCCAGTGATGCCGCCCGCGCCACTATTTCCTGGAATTTCAATTCCAAAGGTCGCAATCGTCGCCATGGCCCGCAAGATCGCATAGCTGGGATCCCCGCTGACGATCAAAAGCGCTAATGCTGCTGCCAGGGTGATCCAGAGATAGACCGGCCCCAAACGCAGCGCTTCGCGCCAGAATTTCTCAGCCGGTAGTCGCCCGGCGGAGCGACGCGCACTTCGCGATTGCATCATCGTCTCCCCACGGGCGCTGAGGTGTTCAAACCCGCCCAGATTGAGCGGTGCGAAGATCGACCAGGCGAATACCCAAATCAAAAACCCACTGGCCCAGCCCAAGCTGACCCGCCAAATAACCAATGTCTCGCTCAAACTGCCAGGCGCAAAGACCGGAAGACCGGTTGTCGTCACCGTGCTGACGATATCGAGGTAGGCATCAATGAACTGGCCTGTTCCGCTGACTTCATAAAGCGGAATAGCCAAAAGGGCTGGAAAACCCAGGAAAAAGGCAATTAAAGACCACAGCTGCGCG
>NYTV01000150.1 GCA_002683685.1 Paracoccaceae bacterium | reverse complement strand
GTTTACTATTGCGATCGTGGGATCGGTCACTTTGGGGATTGTGGTGGATGACGCTATTGTGGTTGGTGAACATGCTGACAGCCGTGCCCGTAAGGGGCTTGGACCTATTGAAGCTGCTGAAACTGCTGCGCGCCGTATGGCGCTGCCTGTGTTTGCGGCAACCACGACCACGATCATAGCCTTTTTCGGACTGGTTGCGGTGGGTGGCCGGTTTGGTGATTTGATTGCAGATATTCCGTTTACCGTTGTGGTGGTGCTGGCGGCCTCATTTATTGAGTGCTTTTTGATTTTGCCCAACCACATGGCGCACTCGCTCAAGCATGGCGTGAAAAATCACTGGTATGACATGCCGAGCCGGGTGGTAAATATTGGTTTTGAATGGGTGCGCGAAACCCTGTTTCGCCGGTTGATGGCTTTGGTCATTCGTGGCCGCTATGTCGTGCTTGCAGGCACCGTTGCGATTTTGGCGAGCCAAATTGCTATGTTTATGTCCGGCCAAGTGAAATGGCGGTTTTTCAACGCACCAGAGCAGTCTTCGGTGAGCGGTAATTTTGCCATGGTTTCCTCTGCTGGGCGCGAAGATACGATGGAAATGATGCGCGAAATGCAGCGTGCAACCGAAGAGTTAGGGCGCGAGTACGAGGAACGCTATGGCAGCAACCCTTTGGATTACGTGGTGGCCCAAATTGGCGGCAATTCTGGGCGCGGTTTATCCGGCACTGAAACCAAAACACCGGATCAATTGGGCGGTATTTCCATTGAACTGATCGACCCTGATTTTAGATCGTATTCCAGTTTCGCCTTTGTGGGCGAGTTGCAGGATAAAGTACGCCGGCATCCTTTGGTCGAAACAATCTCGTTCAGGGGATGGCGATCGGGGCCGGGTGGTGACGCGTTAGATGTACAGTTGTATGGCGCAAAAGCAGAATCCTTAAAAGCAGCGTCAGAAGATTTAAAGGCCGCCCTGAGCCGATTTTCAGAGGTCTCGGCAGTTGAAGATGACTTATCCTATGACAAAGAAGAGCTAATCTTAGAACTCACAGCCCAGGGCCAAGCATTAGGATTTACCATTGACGGGTTAGGGCGCGTTCTGCGCAACCGTTTGAACGGGTTGGAAGCTGCGAGTTTTCCGATAGGGCCGCGCAGTGCAGCGATTCGTGTAGAATTGCCTAAAAACGAGCTTACGGCAGATTTCCTTGAACGCATGCAGTTACGGACTATTGCAGGGAATTATGTGCCGTTGGCCGATATTGTAAGCGTCAACCGCCGGTCCGGCTTTTCAACTGTGCGCCGCGAAAACGGAATTCGGCTGATTTCCATTACGGGCGATATTTCCGAGGATGATCCGGCGGCGGCAGAAGAAGTGTCTTTGGCACTTGAAAGCGAAATACTGCCCGAAATTGCCAGCAAACACCAAGTAGATTGGCGGCTTGCAGGACTGTCAGAACAGGAAGATGAGTTTCTCAACGATGCGCGCACCGGAATGATCCTATGTTTGGTCGGCATCTATCTGGTCCTGACATGGGTTTTTGCCAGCTGGACACGGCCGGTCGTGGTGATGGCTGTTATTCCCTTTGGGTTGGTCGGCACGATATACGGGCATTACATTTGGGATGTTCCGTTATCGCTGTTTACCGTGGTTGGACTTTTGGGAATGACAGGAATTATTATCAACGATTCCATCGTGCTGATTACATCGATTGATGAATATGCCAAAGAGCGCGGGCTTATCCCGTCGGTGATTGAAGGCACGGTGGATCGTCTCAGGCCAGTTATGTTGACCACTTTAACAACGGTGCTTGGCCTTGCGCCTTTGCTGTATGAGCGTTCCTCGCAGGCGCAGTTTCTCAAACCCACAGTGATTACATTGGTCTATGGTTTGGGGTTTGGCATGCTCTTGGTGTTGTTGGTTGTCCCAGCCTTGATCGCCGCACAGCATGATGTGCGCCGTCATTTCGTTTCGCTTCGCCATGCTTTGTTTGGCCGCGCTAAATCTGTGCGCGCGGCAACTTGGGGTTTAGGGCTTTTGATCGCTGGTTGGTTTGCTGTCACCATGGGTTGGGTGATGAATTTTGGAGCCATGCCGCAAAGCCTCGCCAACGGGCTGCCATTTCCAGTGAATGCGGCCTCAATGCCGATCGCGTTTGCAGTATTTTTTACTGGGGTTTGCGGGATTATCCTCGTTGCGTTTTTTGCGAGTTTGATTGTGCAGGGTGTCGGCCGTCTGCGCGCTTAAGGGGCGCAGGTGCCGGCATCAACTGTGTGGTTTGACCCAACAATAGTTATACTCAAGTCTGATCCACGCAGATCAGAGGGCCGACCTAAATCGCCATGCAAGAACCCCTTAGCCGAAAGAACCTGCCCATTTCGTTTGGGATGCTGCATAGATATCCAATGTCCCAACTGAGAATATTCAAGCATCACAATTTCTTGGTCGCCGGTGGGCGGCAAAGACAGCTGAACATCTATTTCAAGGGTATCGCCAGATGCACTAAACGTGCAGGCGAGCTCTTTGAGATCAGCCTCGCTTTTTGAGTAGGGCAGATTGGCCAGTGCAGCAATAATCTTGGGGTCGGGAGTTCGGCTGTCGGGGGATAAAACGCCTGAAAAGGAAAGTGCTGCCGGTATTCAGATATCGTCACAAATACCTAGAGAGGCCTTTATATTAAGCTCGACCAAGCTTTGGGGGTCTGAGGGCTGAACAAGCAATGGTAAAACCACATGACCAGAATAACCAATTGACCACATATCTTGCGGACCAAATAGGATAGGAGCAGGCCAGATAATCTCTAACTCTTGCGCATTGCGGGAACCACTAAAGTCAAATTGCGGAGGAAAGCCCGTGTCGCCCGGCGCGCGCCAATAGGTTTTCCACCCCGGTGCAAGATGAATTTCCAATGCCGCCGTATACTGCCCGTTGGATTTGAGCCAACCGCTGCGCAGTCCATGCGCGTTGATACCTTGAGTGTCAGCTGCAAGATTGTGCGCGCTCAATAAGGCCCAAAAACTTAGCCAGGAAAAAATAACATGTGTTAGCTTCATGCACAGTGAATGCGCGAATATTTGCCATTTGCCAAGACACTTTTATGCGATTTGGCCGTGCGCAGGACATTGCAGTTGCATAGAAGGCTGTCACAGGTCATTCTGAACATAAAGAAAGGATTTGGCATGAGCAGGCCTGATCAAAGTTTGGAACTTGCTGGAAAGCTCCTGATCGCGATGCCAGGGATGATGGATCCGCGATTTGATGGCTCTGTGATTTACATGTGCTCGCACAGCTCAGAGGGCGCAATGGGCTTGGTCATCAACCGACCAATAGAACATGCGTCCTTCAAAGAACTTTGCAGTCAGTTGTCCATAGAAACTACCAATGCTCGCTCTATTCCGGTGCTTTTTGGCGGCCCAGTTGATCAGTCGCGCGGATTTGTTGTGCATTCGCAAGATTATCAGGCAGAGGTTTCAACGCAACCTATCGGGCAAACGCTTTCGATGACAGCAACCAAGGATATCATCGAAGCTGTTGCAACCGGCTCTGCACCTGAGCAGGCAAGTTTATTCATGGGGTATTCTGGATGGGGCGCGGGTCAGATCGAAGACGAGATCGCCAATAACGGCTGGCTTGTTTCTGATGCCAATGAGGATATGGTCTTAAGCGTTGACCACGGGGGTAAATGGCAATCTGCACTGGGATTGATGGGCATTGATGCGTTGATGCTATCAAGTTACGGGGGAACGGCGTGATGCGTTTTAACGTGGCGCAGCTGCTCTTTGAAGCCGGTCATTGATTGCTAGCCCAAGCCCGGTTTGCGGGATTGGGGATACCGCGATCATTGCTTTTCCTTCTGCATCTAGGTGGTGCAAATGACTAAATAGGTTTGCCGCCGCTTCAATTAAATCAGCCGAAAGCGATAGGTTAAGATCACAATCAACCGCTCCAAACCCTAACCGTGCTTCATCTGGTCGCCAGTTTTTGGCATCCAGCCGAACCTGTGCACGCGGCGCATAATGCGAATCCATCTGACCGGGCGTGGTGATTTTGTCGACAGTCGTCTGGATGTGAACAGGCTTGCCAATTTCATTTTCTATATCTTCGGCGGCAACGCCGCCGGGACGTAAGAGCACTGCGGTGTCATCTAGTCGAATAATGGTGGATTCAAGCCCAACAGTGCACAGCCCTCCGTCCACAATCGCGTCGATGCGGCCCTCTAGGCCGGATTGCACATGCACCGCGCTTGTTGGGCTAATCAGTCCCGATGGGTTTGCCGATGGCGCTGCAACGGCGCCGCCAAATTTTTCCAGTAAGGCTTTGGCCACAGGATGGTTGGGAACCCGGATGGCGATGGTTGGCAAACCTGCACTGAGCAAATCTGATAGGCGTGCCTCTTTTTTTCGCGGCAGCACAAGCGTTAAGGGCCCCGGCCAGAACGCTTTCGCCAGTTGATCGGCCAGATCACTCCATTGAACAAATCTGCGCGCCGTTTGCACGTCTGCTACATGCACGATCAATGGATTGAACTGCGGCCTGCCTTTGGCGTGGTAAATTTTTGCGACCGCATGGTCATTGCTTGCATCCGCGCCAAGCCCGTAGACTGTTTCGGTTGGAAAGGCCACCAAACCGCCATCCTGCAAAATACTGCTTGCCTGTTTAAGATGCGCAGCAGCGGGGGAAAGAGATTGGGTGCGGATAGTTTTCATATTGACGCTGCGTTTTGGTTGCTGGTTAAAGACGGTCGATTAAGTTATCACAGTGAGTTGCGCATAATAGCAAATGTTTGCGTTGCCAAGTCTACTTTCGAGGAGGTCCAATGCCATATCAAGCACCGATAGACGAGTACAAGTTTCTTTTGGATCATGTGGTGGGCTTTGATCAGGTGAGCAACACGTCACGCTTTAACGAGTCAACACAGGATATGGTTGAGGCAATTTTGGCCGAGGCTGGGCGCATGTGTCAGGATGTTTTGGCGCCTTTACAACGTGTAGGTGACACTGATCCGGCTCGGATGGAAAATGGTAAAGTGAGAACCTCAGCAGGCTTTGACGAAGGCTATAAAGCGATTGCAGAGGGGGGATGGGTTTCAATGTCGGCCAGCCCAGAGTATGGCGGTATGGGGCTTCCGATGACAATCACCACAGCCGTGAATGAAATGATGGCAGGTGCATGTCTGTCGCTGCAACTTAATCCTTTGATGACCCAAGGCCAGATCGAGGCGCTTGAACATCACGCCAGCGATGCGATCAAATCCTTATATCTGCCAAAGCTGATTTCTGGGGAATGGTGCGGAACAATGAATTTAACCGAACCGCAGGCCGGATCAGATGTTGGCGCCTTAAGCGCCAAAGCAGAGGATAACGGTGATGGAACCTATGCGGTGTCTGGGCAAAAAATCTATATCTCATGGGGGGATAATGATTTTTCTGAAAATGTGTGCCACTTGGTTCTGGCGCGCCTTCCCGGTGGGGCCGGTGGAACTAAGGGGATTTCGTTATTTTTGGTGCCCAAACTAATCCCGGACAGCGACGGAAACCCCGGGGTGGCCAATGCTTTGAAGGTTGTAAGCTTGGAACATAAAATGGGCCTGCATGGCAGCCCGACAGCGGTGATGCAGTATGACGGGGCAACCGGCTGGCTGATTGGCGCGCCGCATGACGGTATGCGGGCGATGTTCACTATGATGAATAACGCGCGGTTGGGTGTGGGTGGTCAGGGCATTGGCGCTGCAGAAGGCGCGTATCAACATGCGCTCTCTTATGCACGCGAGCGCAAGCAAGGCCGCAGCCCCATTGCTGATACCTCTGGAACTATTCTTGATCATGCGGATGTGCGGCGCATGCTGCTGACCATGAAAGCCGATATTTTTGCTGCCCGCGCGATTGCTTTGGCCAATGCTGTGGCCATTGATTTAAGCTCTGCCACGGCAGACC
>NYTV01000066.1 GCA_002683685.1 Paracoccaceae bacterium | reverse complement strand
CTCTTCAGATACTAAAATTTCAAATAACGTGACACAAAAATAAACATGTTACGCAAACATTTAATGCGCAAAATGATTAATCCGTATCGATTGTCTTACCAGCGCTGCGTCTCTGCGTTGCTGATAGAGGGCTTCTAAGGGGACGGATCAAAAGCCGCAAGAGCTTTTTTGCAGAAATGTTCAATTTTTTAAAATTAGTTTTTTGTATCTTAAAAACAGGTGTATAGTCGAGACCCCTATGGCGCTGCCTGGCAGGTATGGCGTTCAAAAGCCGCCGAGGCGGGCAATAAGTCAGAAATTCGCGGGAATATTGGCGGCATCTACATGCGCGCCATGGAAGACTCACCTGCAAAACAGCCTGGGGGCCCTGATCCGCACGACCTCTGCATCACGCCATTTCAACAAATATAACAGAAGCAACATCTACGGGAGGGCAGATAGGGCGCGCCCGGTGTCACCACCGGGCCAAATATTCTGTCTAGGTGGCTAGGTTATGCAGAGGCCCTTCCAAGGATCTTTTCCCGCAGCCCCTGAACACCAGACTGCAATCCACGACGCCATTTGCCGATACGCAGGGCCAAGAACGCTAGGATCACGATCATATGAGCCAAGGCTTCCACATCGAAGCCTTTAGACAGCATGATGAAATGCAGCCCGGCCAGAATGGCCACCAGATAGGTCAAGCGATGCAGAACCCGCCAAAAGCGGCCCAGACGCCGGACTGACAGGTCGTTGGAGGTGAGCGCTAAGGGAATCATCGCGATAAAGCCTGCCATTCCGACGGTCACATAGGGGCGTTTGGCAATCTCAGTCCAGATATGACTGAGGCTCTGGAGATCCAACAAGAACCAGACCAAGAAATGCGCCATGACATATGCAAAAGCCATCACGCCAATGGCTCTGCGGAATCGCACCAGATTGATCCGCGTGAAGTGCAACAACGGCGAGACGGCAAGACCCAGAATTAAAAGCTTGAGCGCGAACTCGCCCAATTCCTCTTCCAGTTCATTTATCGGCTCTGGCCCAAGGTTATCGGTCAAGCCCGCCGCAATGGTCAAAAGGCCCGGAATGAGTAAAATGAGGTATAGCACCCAGGTCGGAATTTTGCGCAGACCCGTGTTTATCCGTTGTATAAGCATTGTGACAATCCATTTTCATTTAATAGAAGGCACATTAACCGAATGGCTTTCGCATGCAAGCGCCCTACACCAGCTGGATCAGAGGTCAAAAATACGTCTTGAGATCCATACCTTCATAGAGATCTGCAACCTCAGCCTCATAGCCATTGAACATCAATGTCGGGTGCCGACGATTAAACAGGCCTCCGCCAATCTTGCGCTCTGTGGCTTGCGACCACCGTGGATGGCTGACCGTTGGATTCACATTGCTGTAAAAGCCATATTCGCGGGGATTGGCCATATTCCAGCTCGTGGGAGGTTCTTGGTCCGTCAAGGTGATCCGCACGATGGATTTGATCGATTTAAAACCATATTTCCAGGGCACCACCAACCGGATGGGGGCGCCGTTTTGATTGGGAATAGGCTTTCCATAAATCCCGGTGGCCATCAGCGTCAAAGGATGCAGCGCCTCGTCGAGCCGCAATCCCTCACGATAGGGCCAATCGAGGACTGGGCTGCGCAGACCCGGCATTTCATCTGGCCGGTTGGCGGTCTCAAAGGCCACATATTTGGCTCCAGACTGCACACCAACCTTATCGAGAATATCTTTCAGCTCGACTCCATTCCAAGGCACGACCATAGACCAAGCTTCAACGCAGCGAAACCGGTAGATGCGCTCCTCTTCGCTGAGGCCTTCCAGCAGCGAAGCCACCGAATAGCGCCCAGGCGCATCAACCAAACCATCCACTTCAATCTCCCAGCCAGCGGTGTTCAAAAGATGGGCATTGGCGGCAGGGTCTTCCTTATCCGTGCCAAATTCATAGAAATTATTATAGCTGGTGATATGCTCCCAAGTATTGGGCTCTAGGGTTTCCGCCAGAGCGGGGCTGGCAATCGAAGCCATAGCCCCCGCGCCCAAGGCACCTGCGATGAGTTGCCTGCGATTGAGCCAAAGCGGCTCGGGGGTGATGTCCGCGCGCGTTAACGTATTCGTCCAACGGTGTGCCATGTTGAGATCCTTTCCACTGCCAAGAATGTAGCCCATTAGCCGCGCCTATCCAATACACGTCACATCACAGTTTCGCTAAGCAACTGAAACATTTTGACCTCTTGCTTCTGCCGTGACCCGGCGGCACAGTCAGGCAAAAGGAGATCACTATGAAAACTGCACTCATTACCGGCGCGGCGCGCGGGATTGGACTGGCCACCACTGACATCCTCTGCGCACAGGGCTGGCATGTGGTCATGGTAGATAGAGACGCCGATGAGCTGACAGCCCAAGCGTCTGAGCGGCAAGCCGTGACCGCGATGGTGCATGATATTTCAGATCCGGAGCAAGTGGACGCAACGGTCGCAAGCACATTGGCCGCGCGTGGGCAGATTGATGCTTTGGTCAATAACGCCGGGGTCGCAGATTTTGGTCCGATTGAGCAAACCACCTTCGAGCGATGGCGGCGGGTGATGGAAACGAATCTGGACGGGGCATTTCTGTGCACCCAGGCTGCCACTCCGGCCCTCAAGGCCAGTCGCGGCGCAGTGGTCAATATCGCGTCAATCTCTGGTTTGCGCGCCTCAACCCTGCGGGTGGCCTATGGCACGTCGAAAGCTGCGATCATTCACATGACACAACAATATGCAGCAGAGCTTGGCGAATATGGCATTCGGGTCAATTCTGTTGCGCCCGGTCCGGTGCGCACGAAGCTGGCCATGGCCGTCCACACCCAAGACATTATAGATGCGTATCACGACGCCATACCTTTGGGTCGCTATGGCAGCGAAGCGGAGATCGGTCAGGTCATCGCCTTTCTATGCTCAGATGAGGCCAGTTTTGTGACCGGGCAGAATATCTCAGTCGATGGGGGGTTTGAGAGCACGGGGATTGGTCTGCCGTCACTCCGCGGACAAACCCAGTAGAGCAGGCAGCTGCGCCATGTCGTCAAACACGAGCTCCGTGAGACCGGCAAATTTGGCAGGCGGAGTCTCGCGCGCAAATCCTATAACAGCCATGCCCGCAGCCACCGCGGCCTGAGCCCCGGTGGCGCTATCTTCAATCACCACGCAATCTTTCGGTGCCACACCCGCTTGGCTGGCGGCCAAAAGATAGACGTCCGGGGCAGGTTTGGGCGCGGCAACATCTTCGCGCGAATAGATCCGCCCAACAAAGCGAGCCGCCAAGCCACAGCGCGCCAAGGTGATTTCCATCTTGCGATGCGGCCCGTTCGAGCCAATGGCATAGGGAATGCTCTGATGGTCCAGATGGTCCAACACCGCTCCAATGCCCGGAATGGGCTCCACACTGCTGGCCAAAGCTGCAAACACCTTGTCATAGATCTGATCGGCCCAATTTTCAGGAATAGTCGCGCCCATAGCCCGCGCCTGCGCACCGGCCCCAGCAATCGTGCCACCCACGAACAGATCGGCGATCTTCAGCAGCTCAAGCGGCAAGCCTCTTTCGGCCAGATCATCACGGATAAGGCGCAGTGTTAAAGGCTCACTGTCCACCACCACGCCGTCACAATCAAAAATTACCATCTTGGGGAGGCGTTCGCTCAGTGGCATAGGGTGTTCCTTTTGCAATAATACACCCCCGCGCGGTGGCTCGGGGGTGTTGGTTTTCGCTCGCTTAATGCACGACCGCGTCTTGCGGTGGTAACCGGTTGGAGCCGCTGACCCGATCCCCAACGATCAAGCCCTCACTGCCCGCCGTCACAGGCACGGTATCACCGTCAGAGACTTCGCCGGCCAAAAGCATCTCGGCCAATTGGTTTTGCAAGGCCGATTGGATCACCCGCTTCAACGGACGCGCACCAAAGACCGGATCATAACCTTCATCGGCCAACCAAGTTTTGGCGGAGGCATCAAGTTCCAAGCGGATATCCCGCGGCGCAAGACGGCTCTGCAAGAGTGCCAATTGGATATCGACAATACCATCCATATCCTGCCTATTCAGGCGATCGAAGATGATAGTCTCGTCCAGACGGTTGAGGAATTCCGGACGGAAATGCCCCCGCACAGCTTGCATCACTTCGCGCCGCGCCTCTGAAGATTCCACCCCTTCCGGCAGCTCGCTCAGCACCTGCGCCCCAAGGTTTGAAGTTAGCACGATGAGGGTTTGCTTGAAATCCACGGTTCTGCCTTGGCTGTCGGTGAGCACACCATCCTCCAAAACCTGCAACAGAATGTTAAACACATCCGGATGCGCCTTCTCAACTTCATCAAACAAGACAACTTGATAGGGCCGGCGGCGCACAGCTTCGGTCAAAACACCCCCTTCGTCATAGCCAACATAGCCAGGAGGCGCGCCAATCAACCGCGACACGCTGTGTTTTTCCATAAATTCTGACATATCAATCCGAACCATGGCGGAGTCGTCATCAAACAAGAAATTCGCCACGGCCTTGGTCAATTCGGTCTTGCCCACACCAGTGGGACCTAAAAACAGAAAGCTGCCCAGAGGCCGGCTTTCATCATTGAGCCCAGCCCGCGCCCGGCGCACCGCATTGGACACCGCTTTAACAGCGGCCGATTGACCAATGACCCGCGCATGCAGCTCCTCTTCCATACGCAGCAATTTATCACGCTCACCTTCCAGCATCCGCGAGGTCGGAATCCCGGTCCAGCGCTCGACCACTCCGGCGATTTGATCCGGGCGCACGGCCTCCTCAACCATATGACCATCTGACGCTTCCGCCTCTGCCAGGCTTTTTTCCAATCCGGGAATCACCCCGTAAGACAGCTCGCCGGCTTTGCTGAGATTGCCCTCGCGTTTGGCGATATCCAAATCAGCCCGAGCCCGGTCTAGCTGCTCTTTGATTTCGCGCGCTGAGGCCAGTTTATCCCGCTCTGCCTGCCATTGCGCGTTCAGCTCGCTGGACCGCTCTTGCAGATCGGCCAATGATTTTTCCAAAGCAGTAAGTCGAGTTTTCGACGCGGCATCATCTTCCAGCTTAAGCGCTTCGACCTCAATTTGTTTTTGCAAAATATCACGGTCGAGCGCATCCAGCTCCTCTGGTTTGCTGTCCACCTGCATCCGCAAGCGACTGGCCGCCTCATCCATGAGGTCGATTGCCTTATCGGGCAAGAAACGATCTGTGATATAGCGACTGGACAGGGTCGCCGCCGCCACAAGTGCCGCATCGGCTATGCGTACACCATGGTGTAGCTCATATTTTTCCTTGATCCCGCGCAAGATCGAGATGGTATCGGTCACGCTCGGCTCTTCGACTTGAACCGGTTGAAAGCGCCGCGCCAGAGCCGCATCTTTTTCAACATATTTTCGGTATTCATCCAATGTGGTCGCCCCGATGCAGTGCAATTCACCACGGGCCAGAGCCGGCTTGATCAAATTGGCCGCATCCATAGCGCCATCGCTTTTGCCCGCGCCCACAAGCGTGTGCATCTCATCAATAAACAATAGGATTTCACCTGCGGCAGATGTCACCTCATTCAAAACCGCCTTGAGACGCTCTTCAAATTCCCCGCGATATTTCGCCCCGGCGATCAAAGCGCCCATGTCCAAAGCCAAGAGCCGCTTATTGCGCAGGCTTTCGGGCACATCACCATTGACAATACGCAACGCCATGCCCTCGGCAATCGCCGTTTTCCCCACACCCGGCTCACCGATCAGCACAGGGTTATTCTTGGTGCGCCGCGATAAAACCTGCATGGCACGGCGGATTTCTTCATCTCGACCGATGATCGGATCAATCTTCCCCTCCCGCGCCCGTGCGGTCAAGTCTTGGGCATATTTCTTCAGGGCCTCATAGCTGTCCTCAGCGCTGGCTGAATCGGCCGTGCGGCCCTGGCGGATATCTTCAATGGCACCATTGAGCTTTTGCGCAGTTACTGCGCCGGCGTCGAGGGCCTCCTTCGCTTTGGATTTCACCATGCACAGCGCCATCAAAATACGCTCTACGGGCACAAAACTGTCGCCTGCCTTTTGCGCCAGTTTTTCCGCCTCGGTCAGTACCTTGCCAGTGGTGCTGTCAACATAGACCTGCGCATCACCTGTGACCTTGGCAATTTTGGACAAAGTCAGATCCAAATGTTCGCCGATGCGCGACGGAACGCCACCGGATCTTGCGATCAAATTGCTCGCCAGCCCCTCTTTGTCGTCCAAAAACGCTTTGAGCAAATGCTCCGGCCCCAGGCGGGCGTGATCTTCTCTTTGTGCGATGGTTTGGGCCGCCTGAATAATACCGCGCGACCGTTCGGTGAATTTATCTAAATTCATCGTCTCTCTCCTTGGTAAGCGTCGCGGATCTTGTGCTGCCCGACTTCGGCACAGCCCATATGCGACCTTAACTGTTATTTGGGAATGGTCCATTGCCTCGGCAAGTGCTGCGACTGCATAAACTGAGATTTTTGACAATAAATCGCGAATTGTGACCCT
>NYTV01000065.1 GCA_002683685.1 Paracoccaceae bacterium | reverse complement strand
GGGCAGGGGGTCTGGTCGCAAAAGGGGCAATTGGCGAAGATGCTGGGCCTTGTAGAAAGTGAGATCCGCGTGACCAATCCTGACGTTGGTGGCGGCTTTGGGATGAAAGCCATGGCCTATCCGGAATATTTCTTAGCCGCGCAGGCCGCTCTTATGCTCAATCGTCCGGTGCGCTGGATGTCGGACAGGTCGGAGGCGATGCTGTCTGACAATGGGGGGCGAGACTTAACTTCTACGGCGACCTTGGCGCTCGATGCTGATCACAAGATCATCGGCTATCAGGTGCAGACGCTGGCCAATATGGGTGCCTATTCGGGTCAATTTGCCCAGCCCATTCAAACCCAGCTGTTTTCAAAAGTCTTGACCGGTCTTTACGATATTCCGGTCGCGCACCTCCAGGTGACTGGGATTTACACCAATACAACGCAGGTGGATGCCTATCGTGGTGCGGGGCGTCCTGAGGCGATTTATGTTTTGGAACGGGCCATGGATTATGCGGCCCGTGAGCTGGGCATCGACGCTTGGGAGTTTCGTCGTCGTAACTTCATCGCGCCTGAAAAATTCCCCTATAAGACAGCCAGCCAAGTGCGCTACGACGTTGGGGATTTCGGTCTTGTGCTGGACCGTTTGGCCCAAGAGGCCGCGCTCGAAAATTTTGCGGCGCGGCGCGCTGCAAGTGCAAAAAAGGGTCTGCTGCGCGGTTTGGGGCTTTGCTGCTATATCGAAAGTATTTTGGGCAACCCGACCGAGACCTCACGGGTTGTGTTTCAAGCCGATGGCAGCGTTGACCTTTATGTGGGCACACAGTCCGGAGGGCAGGGGCATGAAACTGTTTATGCGCAATACCTGGCCGATCAAACTGGCCTGCCTGTAGAGCAGATCAATGTGATCCAAGGCGATAGTGATCTCATTCCCACGGGAGGTGGAACCGGTGGGTCGCGCTCCGCGACTGTGCAAAACTCCGCAACGTTGGCCTTGGTGACTGTCATGACGCAGGCTTATAAGCTCTTTCTGGCGGAGTATCACGAGGCCGATACCTTGGATGTGAGCTTTGATGATGAGGTGTTTCGAATTGCTGGCTCCAACGTGGTGTTCAGCTGGTTGGACGTGGCCAAATTGGCGCGTGAGGCCGGGCAATCGGCGCTTTTGGATATAACGCAATCGGCAACATTGGATGATTTGAGCTTTCCCAATGGGGCGCATTTGGCGGAGGTGGAGGTGGATCTGCAGACCGGACAGTCAAAGGTTGTGCGCTACGTTGTCGTTGATGATTTTGGCTATCTTCTCAATCCTATGTTGGTGGAGGGGCAGGTGCACGGCGGCGTGGTTCAAGGGCTTGGCCAAGCGATGATGGAACATGTGGTTTATGATGACAACGGCCAGCTCCTGACAGCCAGTTTTATGGACTATGGTATGCCGCGGGCAAATGATGTGCCTATGTTTGATTTTAATTCTGTCGTGGTGCCCTCAACCGCCAATCCCATTGGTATGAAGGGCTGTGGTGAGGCTGGCACCATTGGCTCAATGGCCGCGGTTGCCAATGCGGTGATGGATGCTTTGGCATCCAAGGGTGTCACGCGGGCGGATATGCCCTTCACGCCGCAGCGGGTTTGGAGCATGTTGCAAAACGCAGGATAAGTCGTCATGTCCCTCTGGCATTGGATCAAGTCTAAGATTTGGCAGAACAGATTTGGCCAAATTGTGGAGAATGCGGGTGCCGCCTCGGCGGCTGCGCCACGCCGAACAGTGCATGTTGTCGTGATGGACGGTACACTCTCCTCGCTTGAGCAGGGGTCTGAAACCAATGCTGGGCTGGCCTATCAGCTTTTGAAACGCGGCGCTGGGCCGGGTGTCATATTGCATTACCAACCGGGGCTGCAATTTGACCGAAGTAATCTTTTGGCATCCGCCTGGTCCGTGGTGACTGGCATCGGTTTAGATCTTCAAATTCAGCAGGTCTATGGCGCTCTGGCGAGCCGCTATCAGCCGGGCGATGAGATCTTTTTGATTGGCTATTCGCGTGGGGCCTTTGCGGCGCGGTCTTTGGCGGGATTGATTGATCGAGTCGGGTTATTGCGCCGCGATCAAGCGACCCAGCGGCATGTTGCCATGGCCTATCGCCATTATCGGGAGGGCGGCGCAGACCTGCGGGTCTTTGCGGAAGAATATTGCCACTTAGATGTCTCAATTGCAGCGATTGGGGTTTGGGATACGGTCAAAGCGCTCGGGCTGCGCTTGCCGGTACTCTGGCGGCTGTTTGAGGGAAAATACAAGTTTCATAACCATCAGATCAGCGCCTGTGTCGGTGCCGGGTTCCAGGCGCTCGCCTTGGATGAGACCCGAAACACTTACCGGCCTGAGATATGGGAGGAGTCACCAGATTGGCCGGTCCTGGTGCAGCAAGTCTGGTTTGTCGGAAACCATGGGGATGTGGGCGGGCAGGTGATGGGATCTCCGCAGACACGGCCCCTGTCAAACATTCCCTTCGTTTGGATGATGCAGCGATTGCAGGAGCAAGGTCTTCCTTTGCCCGAAGCCTGGACAGAGGGATTCGTGCAGGATGTTCATGCGCCCTCAACAGGCAATTGGAGCGGATTGAATTGGGTGTTTTGGGCGCGGTCTCGGCGTTTGGTTGGACGCTATTGCTCTGAGTCATTTCACCCCAGCGTTGCTGACCTCCGGCCCGGGTGCCGCATTAGCTTGCATAATGATGCATGTGGTTGAGCCGGTCGCATAGAGTTTACCATCTTCAGCGCCGCGAATTTCGCCCGCGGCCACGCCGGTGGATCGGCCGGCATGCTGCACCCATCCCCGGGCGATAACAGATTGGCCAATTGGAATGCTGCGGGTTATATTCACCTTATATTCCAGCGTTGTATAAATACTGCCTTTCGGGACTTTGGTCATCACCGCGCAGGCCATGCAGCTGTCTAACACCGCGCCATACCATCCCCCATGTAGCCCGCCCATCGGGTTCGTGTGATCAAACTGCGGTGTTCCAGCGAAGGTCACCGCCCCGTCCGACACTTCGGTCAGCTCATAGCATAGCACCCGAGCGATGGGCGGGCGTGGCAGCGTGCCGTCGCGCATGGCGCACATGAATTCATAACCGGACATCGAAAGCAGTTGCGCGCGGGTGGGTAAATCCGAAAAATCTCTCGCCTGTGTCATTTCGAGCTTCCTGCGCTGCGGTTTTGACTAAGCCTAACGCGGCGCAGGGAGGGCTTCAAGCCACGCTGCGGAGGCTTTGCTGCGGTGCCTTTCCCAAAGCCGTGCAGATGGCGCAGACCACTTCAGCTCTGTTCATCGTGTAAAAATGCAAGTGCTCCACGCCATTTTGGATCAGATTGTCACAAAGTTCAGTGGCCTGCGCGATGGCCATCATCTTGGCGCGGCCCTCTCGCTCGGCGCGGGCGAAGCCTTCTGCCAGATCTGGGGCGATCGCGGTGCCACAGCTCCGGGCGATGGTTTGAGTCGATGTCCAATTTTGCACGGGTAAAATACCAGGAATGATGGGCAGGGTGACTCCTTGTGCTGCTGCTTTGTCGCGGAAGCGCAGAAAAAAATCTGCGTGGAAGAAAAACTGTGTGATGGCGGCTGTCGCGCCGGCATCTTGTTTGTGCTTTAGCCAATCCAAATCACTTTGAGCGCTCTGCGCTAATGGGTGCACCTCTGGGTAGGCGGCGACGAAAATGTCCCGCATTGCGTTTTTCTTGGCGCATCCGATTAAGTCCATCACTTCCAAACCTTTGGGCGCCGTGTCTCCGCGCAGGGCGACGATCCCCTCCGCGCCAGCCTCTTGTACCGCTTTTAGATAGGCGGGAAGATCAGCCGGTGTCTGGGTCGCACAGGTAATATGTGCCTGCAGGCGCCCCAATCCGGATCGCCGCAGCGCCCGCAGGGTATCTAGGGTTTGCGCGGGATCATTGCTGCAGGTGACAGAGGAAAACCGTGGCGCGAATCCGGCCAGACTCTCGACTGCCCGGCTTAACGAAAAGGCGGCTGATATTGTTTTTGGCGAGAAAAATTCAAACGAAATTTGGGGCATTTTATCCTCATGGAAGCTTGATCTTATTGACAGTGCCAGAGGTATTATGATTAATCAAATTCATAAAATTCAATTTAGTTATGAGGAATTTTACGAATGCACTTTGATCTGCGCCACCTTCGTGCCATCAGCGCCATCGACAAATGCGGAGGGCTGTCCCGTGCGGCCGATATGCTCAATCTCACACAATCGGCCCTGTCGCATCAAATCAAAGGGCTTGAAGATCAGGCGGGCGTTGATCTTTTTGTGCGGCGCACCAAACCGCTAAAATTGTCGGCCGCCGGACAGCGGCTGCTGAAATTAGCCAACCGGGTGTTGCCAGAGGTTGAGGCCACGGAAGAGGAATTTCGAAGCCTGCTGTCGGGCAAATCAGGCCGGTTGCATATCGCCATTGAATGCCATGCCTGTTTTGAATGGCTGTTCCCTGTTTTGGAGGCCTTTCGCAAAGCCTGGCCAGATGTCGATGTCGACATCCGTCCGGGTCTGGCCTTTGATGCTTTGCCGGCTCTGGCGCGTGAGGAGGTCGATTTGGTCGTTTCGTCTGATCCAGAAGTGCACAGCGATCTCGAATTTTCTCCGTTGTTTGATTATGAACCGGTTTTTGTTGCCTCAAGCCAGCATGCGCTGGCGCAAAAACCTTGGATTGACGCGCAAGACTTTCGTGACGAGCTTTTGATTACCTATCCTGTAGATCGCGCCCGGCTGGATGTATTCTCGCAGCTTTTGATGCCCGCCAAGGTCGAGCCGCGCGCGGTGCGTCAGGTAGAGCTGACGGCTGTGATTTTGCTTTTAGTAGCCTCAAATCGTGGCGTTGCGGTGCTGCCCGATTGGGTTGTGCGCGAAGTGCGTTATAACTCCGATTATGTCACACGACCGCTCACAAAGCAGGGACTCACCCGCCGGCTCTATGCTGCAACCCGCCGAGAAGACACAACAAAACCCTTCATGGCGCATCTGCTCAAACTCGCACGTAGCGAGCCAGTGAAATTGCAACGTAGCTAGCCCTTGGCAAGCTGGCTTGGGCGGCGTATAGCCCAGCCTGATCTGCAGGAGCATCACCATGGTACAAAGCGCAAATATGAACGTAATGATCGCGACAGCGCGAAAAGCTGGACGCGCCTTGGCGAAAGATTTTCGCGAGGTGGCCAATTTGCAAGTGTCAGTTACAGGCGCCAGTGATTTTGTCGCCCGCGCGGACATGCATGCGGATAAAGTGGTGAGAGAAGAGCTGCTCGCGGCCCGCCCGACCTATGGATACTTGGCCGCTGAAAGCGCTGAAATTGAAGGCAAAGATCCAACCCGCCGCTGGATCGTGGATGCCATGGTAGGGGTCACCAACTTCCAGCACGGTATGCCTCATTATGCGGTCACGATTGCTTTGCAGCATAAAGGCGAGATTGTTGCTGGCGTGATTTACGATGCCGCGCAAGACGAATGTTTTTTTGCAGAAAAAGGCCAGGGGGCTTGGATGAATGAAACGCGCATGCGAGTTTCTGGCCGTCGCAGCCTATCGGATTGTGTCTTTGCCACTGGGCTGCCAAGTTCAGGCCGCTCGGACTTGCCGCAAGCCTTGGCTGATCTGGCGCAGCTTTTGCCGGCCTCATCGGGCGTGCGCAATCTTGGTGCCGCCGCGCTTGATATGGCCTATGTGGCCGCTGGACGCGTGGATGGATTTTGGGGCCGCCGCTTGCAACTTTGGGACGTCGCCGCTGGGATGATCATCGTGAAAGAGGCGGGCGGATTTTCTGAGTCCATTCAACCGGGTGGCGATCCGTTACAATACGGAACGGCGATTGCCGCAAACGATCAAGTTTTCGCGCCCTTTAGCAAGATCATCCGCAAAAATAGCTAATTCCGGTCGCCTTTGTAGCTGTTCAATCTGAGTGGACACGGG
>NYTV01000050.1 GCA_002683685.1 Paracoccaceae bacterium | reverse complement strand
GTAAAAATCAGCTCACTGCCTCCTTTTGGCACAGCACCGATTTTGTCATAGAGCTCATCCAGCGGCTCGCCAGACCAGAAGGCCTTGTCAAACTTTGCAGCACGGCACCGCGCCAGGTTCAAAGCGATGCGCTTGTTAATCGCGATGGTCCAAGACCAAATTGACAGGCCAATCAGCAACACAATCACGGCCTGAACTGGCAGTGTCGCGCGTGAAAATAGGGCCCAAATCGAAAAATCGATTGCTGCTTCCATGTGAATGCCTCTGCTTGTGGCTCTTTGACCAAGTTTTGCGCGACTGTAGCTAAAAACCTTACAAAAAGCCAAGCATTCGCAGCAATAGTTTTTACGAGTTAGAATTTCGGCGGAGTTCTGCCGGAAGGCGGGTCGGCTTGCCCGCTGCACTCAGAGCGACAATCGTCACCTGCGCCGTAAAGAGCACCTGCCCCGCGCGCTGCACCTCTTGGTGCAAGACCCATCGTGCTGGAGTGGATGACTTGTGCTGGCTCACCACCTCTAATTGATCGCCCAGCCTTGCTGGGGCCAAATAGTCTGCCTGAATGGACCGCACTGCGAAGACCACGCCGCGGGCCTGAAGCGCCAATTGGTCCACACCCAGTTGCGCCACCCAGGTCGAGCGCGCCCGTTCGATGAACTTCAAGTAATTGGCATAGTACACAATACCGCCCATATCCGTGTCTTCGTAATAGACCGTTACCTCGAATCTATGGCGCATCAAGACCCCTCAATCCGCGCGGCCAATCGCAACGCATGGCTGGCATCATCGCAGCTCATAGGCATCACCGGATCGTAGCCCGCGCGCAGCAAGGCGGCAATCTCAGGCCGAACCACGGTGGTGCCATTGCTCAGCACGGCCAGGGGCGCGCGGGTTTGAAATGCCTCTTGCGACCAAAGAAACATCGCCTGCACCGCCTGCGACAAGGCGAGGCTATCGGCCCCCAGTTGTTGCAAAGCCTCATCAACCCGTAGAAACACAAAACAAGCCTGAATCGCGCCCTGCGCATCAAAGCGAAAGCTTCGATATTGATTGGCCTGCGCGGCGAGGAGGCGATCTATCACCGAGTTCAGCTGTGGGATCATCTGATCTAGATCGGGCACCGCGCGCAATTCTTCCCAATCAGAGAAAAAGAACATCATCAGATTGCTGCCCAGTTCCAGATCCAATTCATCGGTGCGATGTCCCGCGGCGATACACACGGCCTCAATTGCCGATTTCATGATGACCAGAGTCTCGTCCTGCACGCCAAAAACCACAGGGCAAATCGGGCGACCCCATCGGGCAAAGGCATAGCTGCCATCTGTCCGGGTGAACATCCGTTCAATCTCGCTTGCCGTTAACACTGGCCAATCCTTCCATTGCTGCAAAACGCGCGCCCCCCTTAGCGCTCAATACTGCGTTTGGCTAGGGCCAGCCACGCCCGGCTCTGCTATTGGAAAAGCTCAGCCTGCGATGCCGGCTGCGGTGGCGCCATACCCAGATGCGTCCAAGCTTTCTGGGCCAGCATACGTCCGCGCGGCGTGCGCTGTATCAAACCTTTTTGCAACAGATATGGTTCAATCACCTCTTCCAAAGCATCACGGCTCTCTGACAAGGCCGCAGATAGAGTCTCAATACCCACCGGACCACCAAGATAATTCTCGGCAATCAAACGCAAATATCGCCGATCTGCATTGTCCAAGCCCAAGTGATCTACGCCCAGGCGGGTCAGCGCATGATCAGCGATTGCTTGGGTGATACGGCCATCACCTTCCACAACTGCGAAATCCAAGACCCGGCGCAGCAAACGCCCAGCGATGCGTGGCGTGCCCCGCGCGCGTCTGGCAATCTCCCGCGCGCCTGCGCCATCCGCCGGCACGCCCAAAAGTTTGGCATTGCGCGTGACAATCTGATGCAACTCGGCATCGGTGTAAAATTCCAACCGCGTCGGAATGCCGAAACGGTCGCGCAGCGGTGTCGTAAGCAGACCTAAACGCGTCGTGGCGCCCACAAGCGTAAAGGGCTGCAACTCAATGCGCACAGTGCGCGCCGCCGGCCCCTCGCCAATAACAAGGTCCAGTTCAAAGTCTTCCAGTGCCGGGTAAAGAATCTCTTCCACCACCGGATTGAGGCGGTGAATTTCATCAATAAACAATACATCGCGCGCTTCAAGGTTCGTCAAGATCGCGGCCAAATCTCCAGCTTTGGCCAAAACCGGACCGCTGGTCATACGGAAATTAACACCCAATTCACGCGCCATAATCTGCGCCAAAGTGGTTTTGCCGAGACCGGGCGGACCATGAAACAGCGCATGATCCATGGCCTCGCCGCGCTGCCGTGCCGATTGTATGAAGACGTTCAAATTTGCGCGCGCCGCCTCTTGTCCGATAAATTCATTGAGGCCCTGGGGCCGTAAGGCCTTGTCGCCATCCTCCGCCAGCCGTTCAGGCCGTAGGGTTGGATCAGGCCCGGCCGCTTCATTATCCCACTCCGCGCTCATGTCTTAGGCGCCATTTTCTTGAGCGCAGCGCGGATCAAGCTCGCAGAGTCGCCTCCGATCATTTCACCGCTCAGCTGCGCCACAACCGCCGCCGCCTCTCCTGGCGCATAGCCTAAATTGCTCAGTGCCGACAAAGCATCGGCCTGCGCGGAAGGGGTCGCGGCGCTTGCGGGTGTTGCGGGAACAGCCGGCTCTGCGCTCTCGATCACAGCGGTCTGCTGCATATCATCCTCATGGATATGCGCTTCACCATCCATCATGGCCATTACAGTCGGCGCCTTATCTTTTAATTCGATCACCACCCGCTGGGCGGTTTTGGGGCCAACACCCTTTGCCGCTTTTAGAGCGGTCCAGTCTCCCATCGCGATAGATCTGCTCACCCCATCTGGCCCGAGGGCTCCCAGGATTGCGAGGGAGGCCTTCGCGCCAATCCCTTGCACAGACATCAGCATCCTGTGCCATTCTTTCTCAACCAAAGAGGTGAAGCCAAACAGTTGCATCAGATCTTCGCGCACCAATAAATCCGTGTAGAGCGCAACAGCCTCGCCAGCAGGCGGCAAAACCGCCAGGGTACGATCGGAGCAATAGACCATGTACCCCACCCCGCGCACATCTAACATCACATGGTCTATGGCTTTATAGTCCACGCGTCCTGACAGTTTTCCAATCATCCACTTGCCCTTTGCAATGCGGCCTGAAAATGACTGCCCGCTTGGATATGATGCGCGTGACAAATAGCAATCGCAAGCGCATCTGTTGCATCCGGCCCAACGAGCTTCACACCGGGCAGCTGCAATGAGACCATATGCTCGACCTGCCGCTTATCCGCGTGACCCACGCCCACCACCGCCTTTTTGACCGCATTGGGGGCATATTCCCCGACCTCCAGCCGAAACTTCGCAGGCACCAGCATAGCAATCCCACGCGCCTGCCCCAATTTCAACGTGCCCGCCCCGTCACGGTTCACGAAGGTTTGCTCCACAGCTGCATGACTGGGCGCATAATGCTCAATCACCTCAAAGAGCCCATCAAACAGCGCCAATAAGCGACCGGCCAAGGGCCCCGGTGGGGTTTGGCATTGCCCATTGGCCACATGCCGCAGCTTGCTGCCCTGCACATCCACAAGCCCCCAGCCTGTGGAGCGCAAACCCGGATCAATGCCCAATACCCGCATAGAATTGCCCCTCGCATATTCGTCTTGCGCTATAAGTAGCACGAAACGCGAACATCTGAAAAGCAGTCATTTCAATTGTGGCACAATTTCCCCGAGACATTGACGCGCGTCCCCTCAAAATATCCTAAAAACAATCCCCTATGACCCCGCCCAGGCATGCGAAAATCGCATATCGGTTATGTTGTTTTTCGCAGTAGCCAAACCCCTAAACCAGGCCTAAATGCCCCTACACAGACATATCACCCTGACATGATTTTCGCAAAGGACGTCCCAAATGGCATATCTCGACACATCCCGCAGCTCGGCAATGTCCATCTGTCGCACAGCGATGGCCAATTTTGCCACCGCCCTCTTCACGGCCATTATACGCTGGAACGACGCGCGCATCACCCGTAACGTCCTGTCACAGCTGTCATTGCGCGAGCTCAATGATATTGGCTTGGTTCCCGGTGATATCGAACGCATCGCCCGCCGCTAAGGCACGCCCCCATCACAGGGGGCTTTAGACAGACTTGAGAGTGCCGCACAGATCGCAGTGCGGCACTTCTAATTTGGGCTTGCCGGTTGCTAGATCCGGCGCAGGGTCAAAGCGCTCCACTCGCCAAGATCTTCGCGCGCCTCCAGGGCCAAGCCTTGGGCCCGATAGACCTCAAGTATGTCATCGGCTTGCTCAACCAAAAGCCCCGAGAGAATGGCCATTCCGCCGGCTGTCAAATGCGCCGCCATTTCCGGCGCCAGCTCAATGAGCGGACCTTTCAAGATATTTGCAAATATAAGATCAAACGGCGCGCCCGCCCGCACAACGGGCGAGTCAAAGCCAATGGATTCGACGCAGTCCACCCGGCCCACCAAGCCATTGGCTTTCACATTGGCAACTGCCACCTCGACGGCCACGGGATCAATGTCACTGGCCAGCACATTGGCCGCCCCCATACGAGCGGCAGACATGGCCAAAACGGCCGTGCCGCAGCCCAAATCCAAGACATTGTTGAATGTCTGCCCATCATCCAACAGCCGGTCATAGGCGCGCAAACAGCCCAGCGTGGTGCCGTGGTGCCCGGTGCCGAACGCCATGGCCGCTTCGATCAACAGCCCAATGCGCCCCTCCGGCAACAGCGCTGCATCATGGCTGCCATAAACGAAAAATCGTCCCGCCTCCACAGGCGGCAATTCGCGGCGCACTTTGGCAACCCAATCTTGATCCGGCACTTCAGATACAACAAAGGCTCCGGCCCCAAAAGCCGCCGATAACAAAGCGAGGTCAATATCATTTGGCTGGTCAAGGAAATATCCACCCACTTCCCAAATGCCCTTGCCGTCTTCAACTTCAAACACCCCCACCCCGGTTGGCGCCGGCTCGAGCTCTTCAAGCGCCTCTCCCAGCGCTTCTGCTTGCGATTTGCCAGGTAAAGTGGTCAGGGCGGTGTAGGTTAGCATGGGTCAGCTCCAATCGTTTTGTGAGCCTTTATCCTGTCTGGCCTCACATCGCAATTGCTGGCCGCCCGCAGCGTTTGCGAAGGGCACGCCCGCCGCAAACTCAAGGACTGGGCCGCGGCACGCGGCTCCGCTAGGTCACAGCCAATCCCACGGGGCAGGTCACCCCAGTTCCCCCAATGCCGCAATAGCCATTAGGGTTTTTCGCCAGATATTGCTGATGATAATCTTCCGCATAGTAAAACTGAGGCGCGGGCAAAATTTCGCTCGTAATCGCGCCAAACCCAGAGGCCCTGAGTTGCTCGGCAAAGAGGGTACGGCTCGCCTCGGCCGTCTGCGCCTGCGCACCATCATGCATGTAAATGCCTGAGCGATACTGCGTGCCACGATCATTGCCCTGGCGCATGCCTTGAGTGGGATCATGGCCCTCCCAAAAGACCTTAAGCAAAGCCTCATAGGTCACAACCGCCGGATCAAAAATCACCCGCACCACCTCATTATGCCCGGTTTTGCCGGTGCAGACCTCTTCATAGGTTGGATTGGGCGTATAGCCGGCCGCATAGCCCACCATGGTCAGCCAGACCCCTTCAATTCCCCAAAACATTCGCTCCACACCCCAAAAACAGCCCATGCCGAACATCGCCTCCTGCATCCCCTCACTGAGTGGGGCTTGCAAGGGACGTCCGGTCACAAAATGCGTGGAGGCGGTGGCAATTGGGGTGTCACGCCCGGGCAGGGCTTGGTCCCTTTGCACCATCTGTGACTTTTCTTGCGACATAAAAAACATCTCTGGCTCCCTTTACGGTTTACGTAAGATATAGCTGCCATCGCGCAGATATCCAGCGCGCAAACCCTGCCGCGCCAAACATTGGCCCATCATCTCCTCAAGATCGTCTCATGGCCCGGTTCGGGTTGTCTTGGTATCAGTAAAGCCAGTCCCAGAGAGGTCAGCGCCATAGCCGCGGCCAGCACGAACACAAGACCCGGTGAAATCAGCCACAAAAGACCCAAAAAGACCGGCAACCCCACAGCGGCGATATGATTAATGGTAAACGCGACCGCGGCGGTTGGGGCGATATCGGCCGGATCTGCAATTTTTTGGAAATAGGTTTTCAGCGCAAACGCCAGTGAAAAAAACAGGTGATCTAGCACAAACAAAGCCCCCGCCAGCAGCACACCCCAGCCAAAAATGTAAATGCCACCATAGGCCAAAAAGACCAGGGCGAGGCCCGCATATTCAAAAATCAATGTATTGCGTTCCCCATAGCGCGCCACAACGCGGCCGAACACCGGTCCAATGACCATATTCATCACCAGGTTGATTAAATACAGAGCGGTCAATTCATGCACGTCAAAACCGAAACGCTCCACCATCATAAACCCCGCAAACACCATGAAGACCTGCCGCCGGGCGCCGGCCATGAATTGCAGCGCGTAATACAGCCAATAGCGTTTGCGCAGAACCATGGTTTTATGCTGCGGTGTGGGCGATTTGAATTGCGGGTAAAGCACCATACAGGCCAGGGCGATGGCCGCGGTTATTCCGCCAGAGATCATATAGGCTGCATTAAAGCTCAGCGCGAGCCACTCCCAAGTCACGACGATGACCCCAAATGCCACGAGGGAGGCGGCCGAGCCCATGGCCAAGAGCCAGCCCAAAACCTGCGGTGCTTGTGCCTTAGAAATCCATTGCAATTGCAAGGATTGATTGACCGTTTCGTAATAATGAAAGCCGATAGAAGAGAGCAATGTCAGCGTTAAAATTCCACCCATTTGCGGAAACCAGGCCGTTACGGCCGTGGCCAGCCCCAAGAGCACCAACGACAAAAGACCCAAGACCTGCTCACGGACGAAAATGATGATGGCAATCACTCCGACCGCCAGAAATCCAGGAATTTCCCGCACCGAATGCAACAGCCCAATATCCGCCCCATCGAAATTGGCCACTTCAATGACAAAATTGTTGAGCAATGCACTCCAAGTGGCAAAGGCAATGGGCATAGCTGCGGCCATGACAAAGAGCAAAAATATCGGTCGGCGCCAAATTGGCGCCGATTGCGCCTCTTGCAAGGTTACGGTCTGCATCGTCACACTCCCATCAAACGCCTCGCCCAGCCACCGCACTATGATCTGCAAATTGCGCCCCTGTCGCATCCCCCGGCACGCAACTGGGCAGCACCGGGCTGATCTTTACCTCCACCTCACATATTGGTAATGTAAACTGGCCAATTCGAAGCAAAGGCTAGGCTATGCCCGTAATCACAACCATTCAAGACCTGAAAAACATTTATCAACGCCGCGTGCCACGCATGTTTTATGACTATTGCGAAAGCGGCAGCTGGACCGAGCAGACCTTTGACGACAATATTTCAGATTTTGCCAAACTGCGGCTGCGCCAACGCGTCGCCGTTGATATGACCAACCGCAGCACCGCATCCAAAATGATTGGGCAAGACGTCTCTATGCCCGTGGCTCTTGCCCCGGTTGGTATGACCGGCATGCAATGCGCAGATGGCGAGATCAAAGCCGCCCGCGCCGCCGCCGCTTTCGGGGTGCCCTATACATTATCGACCATGTCGATATGTTCCATCGAGGATGTTGCCGCCGCCACGGACGCCCCCTTTTGGTTTCAGCTCTACACTTTGACCGATGAGGATTACTCGGATCGTTTGATCCAACGGGTAAAAGACGCCAATTGTTCAGCGCTCGTCATCACCCTGGACCTACAGATCCTAGGGCAGCGTCACAAAGATCTGAAAAACGGCCTATCGGCCCCACCGAAACTCACAGCCAAGACCATAGCCAATCTGGCCACTAAATGGAGCTGGGGCCTTGAGATGCTCGGCACCAAGCGCCGCGGCTTTGGCAATATCGTGGGACATGTCAGCGGCATCTCCGACACCACCTCCCTCAGCGCCTGGACCGCCGAGCAATTTGACCAGGCACTCGATTGGAAGAAGGTTGAGACCTTGATGAAAAAATGGGGCGGCAAGGTGATTTTGAAAGGCATCTTGGATCCCGAAGACGCAAAAATAGCGGCGAATCTTGGGGTCGATGCGATCATCGTGTCCAACCACGGCGGGCGGCAACTCGACGGTGCACTATCGTCGATCCGTATGCTGCCAAAAATTGTCGAAGCGGTGGATGGCAAATGCGAGGTTTGGATGGATGGCGGGATCCGTTGCGGGCAAGATATCCTCAAAGCCAAAGCCCTTGGCGCGACCGGAACGATGATCGGCCGATCCTATATCTACGGCCTCGGTGCCATGGGCCAGGCCGGCGTGACCAAAGCGCTGGAAGTGATGCACAAAGAATTGGACACCACAATGGCGCTTTGTGGGCATCGCGATATCAACGATGTGACCCGAGATATTCTTTATATTCCAGGGGATTTTGAGGGGCGCTGGGCCTAGTCCTAGGCCGGGGCCAGTGCCTATTTAGTTTGCGTCACCGGCATCTTGTTCAAAGTGAATAATAAAGGAGGCGCGCAGAGCGCCCTCTTCTGCCCTAATAAGGGTTACTCGGTCGCTGCGTTTGAGCCATCCTCGCTCGAGCTGCGCGCGCTGTCTCGATAAAGCGCTTTTGTCAGCGAGAGCACCATCAACCCCATCACCATCGTAAACGGCAGCGCCCCGATGATCATGGCGTTTTTCAAAGCTTCCATCGGATCCGCGCCCGGGTTGGTCGCGCCCACCACTAGCAATGTGCCGATCACGGCTGTCAAGATCAGCCCCCAAACGATCTTATGCTTATTGCCGATATCTTGATCGCCACCCGACATGATGGTGTTCATCACCAAAATGCCCGAATCTGCCGAAGTGACCAAGAAAGTCATGATCAAAACAACGCACATCACGGTCAAAGCAGACAACAAGCCACCCTCAATCATTTGTCCAAGGGTTACAAAAAGCTTGTTGGTGTTTGAGGCCCCAATAATCGCACCATTGGCACCACCGGTCAGCTCCATATCAATGGCCGTGGCCCCAAAAATGGTCATCCAGGCAAAACACACCATCGCCGGCGCAAATACGCAGCCTAAAATAAACTCACGCACCGTACGACCGCGCGAAATTCGTGCTAAGAACAGTCCCACAAATGGCGAAAAGGCAATCCACCATGCCCAATAGAAGGTGGTCCAGCCTGCTTGCCAGCCAAATTGACGCCCCTGCTCGCCGGCCGCATAGACCGCGATTAATGTCGCCTCATCCAAGGCTGCGGCCGCGCCGTCAAGCCCTGATTTGAAGCCATCATAGCTGCCCCAGGCATTGGTTGCGCCGCCGATCAGCTCGTCAGCCAAAGGCTTGGCCGCCTCTGGAAGGGCCATCACAAAGGCCTCTGACGACTGCGCGCCATAGGCGCCGAAGCTCAGCGACACAAAGTGCAAGACATAATCTACAAATGCCGTGGCGTAGGTTGTCATTGCGAAGGCAAATGAACCGAAGAGTACAAAGGTAAACAACAAAATCAGCGACAAGACCAAATTTAGATTGGACAGATACTTCACCCCGCGGCCAACCCCAGACACGGCTGAGATAATCGACAGACCCATGATGCAGACCAACCCTGCAATCAGACCCACAGTGCCAGGCTTTGGCACATCTCCGGCCATATCCATCAGCCAATCGGCGCCGGTAATCGCATAGACCCCGTCGACAAACTGGCTCACACCAAAGCCGATGGTGACCGATACGCCCAAAATCGTCGCCATAACGCCCAATACATCCACAAGATGCCCAATGAACCCGTTCACAAAGCGCCCCAAAAGCGGGGTCAGTGCCGAGCGGATGGTCAGGGGCATATCGCGGGTATAGGCGTAATAGGCCAGGCTCAGGCCGGTAACCACATAAATCTCCCAGGCATGAAACCCATAGTGCAAAAACGTATAACGATAACCCGAGGTGCTTGCCTCTTGGCTATTTGGCGCGACGGCTCCGCTGACCGTCTCAGGGTTTAAGCCCCAAAGGCCTAAAGGCTCGGCGATTGCAAAGACCATCAACCCCACACCCAAGCCTGCGCCAAACATCATGGAAAACCATGAAAAATTGGAAAATTCCGGTGCCTCATCCGTCCGGCCCATCTTACGCTTGCCGGTTTTCGGCAGAATGGCGACCACGGCCAGGAAAAAGGCGAAAATACCTACAATGATGATATAAAATGCGTTGAAGACCTCCAACAGCCACCAGTTCAGGCTGCTTAAATTGCTATTGGCATTGGCATTGGCCGGCCAAACCAAAGCCCAGATCACAAGCGCAACCATAATGCCCTTGCTCAACAAGGCGATTTCAACGCTGTGACCTTCATAAAAACCAGAAGCGGCTCGTCGGACCTCAACCGCTGTAAAAGGGGGTTTTATTGACATATCAATCCTCCATTTCTTTCTTTCAATGTGACGATGGCCCGTGATCAATATCTATCAAAATAGCAGCTTAAAAATCCGCGCATTGCCTTATTATTATTCAAATATTTTAATTTTTCGTTCCCATGCCTCTTCTGCGCAGGCATCGCAAAATACACAGCGCGCCAGAGAACTCGCCCGTTTAAGGCCACGTAATTGGATTGAAGTCATGGCTTTGACCCGTTGCAATATCTGAGTGGGAAACGAATATTTACAAAGGCCACCGCTTACTGCGAAAAAGCCTGCCAGAGCCTATTTGGTTTCGCAAGCTTTTGTTTGCCCGCAGTTTAGATGCGCCGCAGCAGCAAGGTCAGTGGAATGGCTGCAAGGGCGAGGCCCGCCGCACCGAGGAACGCTATACGCAATCCATAAATTTCAGACACAAAACCCATCAAAGCGGGTGCCAAAAAGAAACCTGCAAATCCCAAAACAGCCACACGCGAAATCGCCTCTGTGCGCAAATGGTCCGGCACTTTTCGACCGACCAATGCCAAACCCAAAGGACCGATCACAGAGATGCCCAGGCCTAAAATACCAAATCCGATATAAGCCCAAAGCGGCGCTGGGGCCAAAGCGGCCAATACCGCGCCAGCTATGGCCACCAATGTGGCCGCTATGATGACTTTTGTCTCCGAAAAAATTTGCGACACAGCTTGACCTGAAAACCGACCAAGCGCCATGGTCAGCCCCAGCATCGCCGGCCCCATCGCCCCTTCGGCCGCACGGCCCTGCAGGCTGCGCTCAATGTGCAAAGCAGACCAAGTCTCAACAGCGGCTTCTATCATAAAGGCCACCAAAACAATCAACCCACATACAATAATGGGCTTTAAAGGATAGCGGCCACCCGTAGCGGCGCCTGGCGCTACATCTCGCGGCGGCATATAAAGAAAGATCATGAGGATGAAAATGAGACCCGCCACAGCCGCGAAGGCCGATACCGGCGCGATCTGCGCCTCGCGCGCCACGCCGCTCGAAATCGCAGCAACAGCATAACCGACTGAAAACATTCCGTGGTTGGCATTCATCAAAGGCTGACGATGTTGCTGTTCCAATTCGCTCACCCGTGCATTCATCAGCACATCTGTGAGGCCCGAAGCTGCGCCCACAACCACCATGGCCACGCCAAAGCTCACCGCATCTGTCGCAAAGCCCAACATAAGAAAGCTCAAGGCAAACGCAACGCTGGAAAACTGCAACCCGCGCGCGCCCAACGCAGAGTCGAGCCGCGGCGCCACAACCATCGAGGAGACCAACCCAAGCGCATTGCACAGCAGCAATAGGCCAAAAGTCGCATCGTTGACATCCAAACCTGCTTTGATCTGCGGCACGTAAGCCGCAAAACACCCCCAAAACAGGCCAACAATAGCAAATGCAACCGCAGGGCGACGAGACAGGTAGAGGGCGTGGAAAACGTGCATAGGCTGTTTTTTCATAGCCGCCAGCCTCTTGCAAGAAACAAAGCAATCAAGGGCTTTTCTTTTGTCCCATATGGCCCTATACGGCGCACTTCATCGGGGCATACACCCTTGGAGGATGCCCCCCCATTTTAAGGAATAGACCCATGGCAGGACAGATCCCAGATCTAATCGCTTCGGTACGGACGGGGACAGGCAAGGGGGCCGCTCGTCAATCTCGCCGCGAAGGCAACGTACCAGGCATCGTTTTCGGTGGTGAGGCGGAGCCGCTTCCCATTAATATCCCGTTCAATAAACTGTTTTCCCTATTGAAAGCAGGGCGGTTTAAGTCAACTTTGTTCAACCTCAAACTTGAAGGTCATGACGACGTGCGCGTCATCTGCCGCGATGTGCAACGCCACACCGTGAAAGATTTACCAACCCATGTCGACTTCATGCGCCTGCGCCGCACATCAAAAATCAACCTGTTTATTCCGGTCGAATTTTTGAATGAAGACATATGCCCTGGCCTGAAAAAAGGCGGCGTGCTGACTTTGGTGCGTCCTGAGGTTGAGCTGGTGGTCACCGCGGGAGATATCCCCGAGAAGATCACAGTTGATCTGACGGGCCTGGAAGTTGGTGATGTGATTACCATCTCCTCTGTCGAACTGCCGAAGGGCTCCAAACCGACTATCGACCGTGACTTTGTGATCGCCAATATCGCAGCGCCCTCTGGTCTGCGTTCTGCGGACAATGACAATGACGCTGACGAAGAGGCCGAAGAGACAGAAGCGGCAGCAGAGGAATAATCCTCGACCGTCAAATCTACCTATGATCCATAACACCCCGCCAGAAATGGTGGGGTTTTTTGTATCTACCGCCCCACATGGGCGCAAATCTCTTTCAACCCAGCAGCCCGCAGGTTACACTGATCTCATGAAACTGTTCGTTGGCCTTGGTAATCCCGGCGCGAAATATGCGCATAATCGGCATAATATCGGCTTTATGGCCCTTAATAGAATCACCGAAGATCATCAGTTCAGCCCGTGGCGCTCAAAGTTTCAAGGTCAAATTTGCGACGGCATATTGGGCGGTCACAAGGTGCTGCTGCTCAAACCCGCAACCTTCATGAATCTATCCGGGCAATCGGTCGGCGAGGCCGCGCGGTTTCATAAGATCCCGCTGGATCAAATCACCGTTTTTCACGATGAATTGGATCTAGCCCCCGGGAAACTGCGGCTCAAACAGGGGGGTGGCCATGCGGGGCATAATGGGCTGCGCTCTATCCACGCTCACTTGGGCGCAGACTATGGCCGCGTGCGTCTGGGTATTGGCCATCCTGGCCATAAGGATGCGGTGGCCGGCTTTGTGCTTCGAGACTTTACCAAGGCAGATCAAGATTGGCTGGCGGCCCTGCTCACGGGCATTGGCAATGGCGCGATGCATTTGGCCGCGGGAGATGGCGCAAAGTTCATGAACGCCGTGGCCTTACAAACCGCCCCGCCGCGCTCTTCAAAATCCCCAAAAGCGATAGCGCAGAAACCTGCGCAAAAACCTGCCACGCCTGCCGAAGGCGCGCCTGCGCGCTCTCCTTTGCAAAAGCTCCTCGAAAAATTTAAATGAAACGCCATTTTGAGCGTCAAGCGGATTATTGTACCGCCTTTGGAGCAGAGCTCACAGCCCGGTGAAGCTTGCGCCCAAATGGCAAGGGGCGCTGCCTTTACCGGTCCCCCATCGCCTGCACGATGCACAGGGCTGTGATCTTGAGCCGCTTGATCTGCGACAGCCGCAAGACCTACTGCGTCTGCGCGCCTATATCTGGGCCGATCAACCCGAAAGGCGCACACGCGCCGTCGCGGCCATCTCACTCAAACCACCGCTGCCCCACAGGTCCAGTGCGATTGAGTTTTTGCGCCAGCGTCTCGCCGCGCCTTGGATCGGCTGTCATTTGATCTATTCGACGGTCGCTTGGCAATATTTATCACAAGACGAAAAGAGCCAAATTACCGACTTGATTGCAACACGCGGCGCAGAGGCAAAATCACCCCTGGCGTGGCTGCAGATTGAGGCAGATGGGAAATCGCCCGGCGCAGCTATGCAGTTGGACTTGTGGCCTGAGCAAAAGCAGATAGAGTTAGGCCGAATGGATTTTCATGGCCGTTGGATCACTTGGACGGCCCCACAGCCGGGGTAAAGACATGCAAAAAGACATCGAAATCAATGTGTTTGGCCTGCCCCTCGCGGCTTGCTCGCGGGAACCTTTGACTGGCTTTTTCCGCGATGGCTCCTGCAATACCTGCACGCAGGACACAGGCAGCCATACGGTCTGCGCGGTGATGACCTCTGAGTTTCTCGCCTTTTCTAAATATCTCGGAAATGATCTCACCACCCCGCGGCCAGAGTTTGGCTTTGCGGGCCTCAAAACCGGGGACCGCTGGTGCCTCTGCGCTGGACGGTTTTTGCAAGCCCACCAAGAGGGCTGCGCACCGCAGGTGCAACTGGAGTCGACCCACCAAAAGGCGTTGGACATCGTGCCGATTGAAATCCTGCAACTTTATGCGGCGCCCAAATAGCCCCGCAAAAAGATCCGGGGCTCGGGCCGATTGCCGCCCCAGTTAGGCTCCAGTGTTCATCTCAATTCCAAAAGCTGCTGCCACGGTGAATATATCCTTGTCCCCACGGCCGCACATATTCATGCAGATCAGGTGATCGGCTGGCAATTCTGGGGCGATTTTCATCACATGGGCCATAGCGTGGCTCGGCTCAAGAGCTGGAATAATGCCTTCAAGTTCACAGCACAGCTGAAAGGCTTCCAGCGCTTCTACATCGGTGATCGAAACATATTGTGCCCTACCAATATCATGCAGCCACGCATGTTCCGGGCCGATCCCAGGGTAATCAAGCCCGGCGGAAATCGAGAATCCCTCTAGAATTTGCCCATCATCATCCTGCAATAGGTAGGTGCGATTGCCATGCAGCACACCAGGACGACCGCCGGTCAGAGAAGCGCAATGCTCCATTTTGGCATTCACTCCTTTGCCCCCAGCCTCGACACCGATGATTCCAACCTCTTTGTCATCAAGGAAAGGGTAGAACAGCCCCATAGCATTCGAACCGCCACCAATGGCCGCAATCAATGTGTCCGGCAGGCGCCCTTCTTGCTTTAACATCTGCGCGCGCGCTTCCTTGCCGATGATGGCTTGAAAGTCCCGCACCATCGCCGGATAGGGATGCGGGCCTGCGACGGTGCCGATGCAGTAAAATGTATCCTCTACGTTGGTCACCCAATCGCGCAACGCATCATTCATAGCGTCTTTTAATGTACCACGGCCAGAGGTAACCGGCACGACTTCGGCTCCCAAAAGCTTCATGCGAAACACATTCGGCGCTTGGCGCTCAACATCATGCGCCCCCATATAGACCACGCATTTCAAACCGAATTTGGCACATACCGTGGCGGTGGCCACCCCATGCTGACCTGCGCCAGTTTCCGCGATGATCCGGTTTTTCCCCATTCGGCGGGCCAAGATAATCTGGCCCAAGACATTGTTAATTTTATGCGCGCCCGTGTGGTTGAGCTCGTCACGCTTAAGATAGACTTTCGCGCCGCCCAGGTGCTCGGTCAAACGCTCGGCAAAGTATAATGGGCTGGGACGACCGACGTAGTGGGTCCAAAGATCATTCATCTCTGCCCAAAAGCTATCATCAGTCTTGGCATATTCATATTGCGTTTCAAGATCCAAGATCAGCGGCATCAGAGTTTCTGAGACAAATCGCCCCCCGAAATCGCCAAAACGACCCTGTTCATCCGGTCCTGAGGTAAAGCTGTTGAGCAGATCATCGGCCATTGTTTTCTCCCTTGCGCTTTCGCGATAAGAGGTAGCGCCCTGCCCCTCTAAGGTAAAGACCCGGCCATGATTTTTCGATGCTTTACGTGTTGGCTTCAGAGACAAATTTCGCCATAAGCTCGGCGCTCTTTTGGCCAGGCGCAGTTTCGATGCCAGAACTTACATCAACTTGTCGCGCACCCGAATAGCGCACCGCCTCGGCCACATTGTTCGGCGTGAGACCACCCGCGAGCATCCAAGGCATTGACCAGCTTTCTCCTTCAAGCAAGCGCCAGTCAAAAGATAAGCCATTGCCTCCCGGCAGAGCCTCGCCCGCCGCCGGTTTGGCGTCCAAAAGCAATTGATCCGCCACGCCCGAATAGAGCTGCGCGCGGGCGACATCGGCGCGCGACGCAATACCCAGAGCCTTCATCACCGGCAAGCCGTAGCGCACTTTTACCGCTGCCACGCGCTCTGGAGTTTCCTCGCCGTGAAGTTGCAGCATATCCAGCGGAACAGAGGCGGTAATGTGATCAAGGGCAGCATCATCAGCATTTACCACCAAAGCAACCTTAGCCAAGCCCACGGGCGCGCGCAGAGCCAGGCTGCGGGCCGTCTCGATCGTCACATTACGGGGTGATTTTTCAAAAAAAACCATACCGATATAGGCCGCCCCTGCCGCAGCCGCGGCATCTATATCACCTTCGGTGGTCAAGCCGCAAAGCTTGGCGCGCACCTTCATGACACCTCATCCAAAAGTGCTAAAATTTCATCTTTGTCGGTATCAGCTGAGCTGGCTTTCAATTTGCTCACTTCACGCTCCAAACGCACGACCTGCATATGTTCGCTTCGCGCTGCGTTTCGGTGTTTCATCTCGCGCAGCCACTCCCACACGAAACCAATCAACAAGCCCATGGTCACGCCAAGGAAAATCACGACAAAGAGCGGAACTTGCAGTTGCAGGTTAAATCCGACCAGCGTACCGAGCGCTTCGGGCAAGAGCGTTAAGCTCACAGCACCACGATTAGCCAGGGCCACGACAATCAAACTGACCGTGATAATGCCCAAAACCAAGTGCCGCAGATAACGCATTTTATTTCCCGTTTAGACGGTCTCTCAACAGCTTGCCTGTCTTGAAAAAAGGCACATGCTTTTCTTCAACAGATACAGACTCGCCTGTCCGCGGATTGCGGCCAATACGAGGGTCGCGTTTTTTCACAGAAAAAGCCCCAAAGCCGCGCAATTCCACGCGATCGCCCTCAGCCATCGTATTTATTATTTCTTCAAAAATAGTGCTCACGATTTTCTCAACATCACGCTGATGAAGATGCGGATTTTCATCCACTAATTTTTGAACCAATTCTGAACGAATCATAGTATCCCCCTCGAAACTGTAAAAGTCATGAGCCACCCAAGCCCTGATAATAGGCTACAGGAAAACCATGCCAAATGTGAACCTATTGTTTTGTCAATATGTGAAAAAAACAAAAAAATTAACAATTCAGGCGAGAAATAATCAATAAGTTTAGTAATCACAAAAACCCTGGTTCTATTTTTAACTCAAATCAAGACCTTGAGGCCAAAAAAATCCCGCCATAGCGGGATTTTTCAGATTTTTGTTCGATAACCGATCGGCTATTCGTCAGATTTAAGCGCGGCGCCCAAGATATCGCCCAAAGACGCACCTGAGTCGGAAGACCCATACTGCTCAACCGCTTCTTTCTCTTCTGCAATCTCACGCGCTTTGATAGACAGGCCAAGACGACGTGTTTTCGCATCAATATTTGTAACGCGCACATCCACTTTATCACCGATACCAAAACGATCTGGACGCTGCTCTGCACGATCGCGTGACAGATCAGAACGACGAATAAACGACTTCATGCCTTCATATTCGACTTCAATGCCACCATCTTCGATCGCCGTAACTTCAACAGTGATGATCGAGCCGCGTTTCACGCCGCCAACCGCATCTGCGAATTTGTCACCACCCAAGGCTTTGACAGACAGGCTGATGCGCTCTTTTTCGACATCCACTTCAGAGACCACGGCCTGAACCATGTCACCTTTGCGGTAATCGCCAATTACATCTTCGCCGCGGCCTTCCCATGTCAGATCCGACAGGTGAACCATACCATCAATATCGCCTTCAAGCCCGATGAACAAACCAAATTCGGTGATGTTTTTGACTTCACCTTCCACTTGGCTGCCTTCAGGATGTTGCTCTGCAAAGACTTCCCATGGGTTGCGCTGTGTTTGCTTCAGGCCCAAGGATACGCGACGCTTCACGCCATCAATTTCCAGAACCATCACATCAACCTCTTGCGATGTTGATACGATTTTACCTGGATGCACATTTTTCTTCGTCCAAGACATCTCAGACACATGCACCAAACCTTCAACGCCAGCTTCCAGCTCAACAAACGCACCGTAATCAGTGATATTTGTCACGCGGCCTTTGTGCTGTGACGCCAGTGGGTATTTCACGCTGACGATGTCCCATGGATCATCCATCAACTGTTTCATGCCCAAGCTGATGCGATGGGTCTCTTTGTTGATTTTGACAACTTGGACTTTCACAGTCTCACCAATTGTCAGGATTTCCGACGGGTGGTTGACCCGGCGCCAGGCCATGTCAGTGACGTGCAACAGACCGTCAACACCGCCCAGATCCACAAAGGCACCGTATTCTGTGATGTTTTTCACCACACCGTCCACACTGTCACCTTCGGCCAGTTTGCCGATCACTTCAGCGCGCTGTTCGGCACGTGATTCTTCCAAGATCGCGCGGCGCGATACAACTATGTTGCCACGGCGACGGTCCATTTTCAAAATCTGGAACGGCTGCTTCAAACCCATCAATGGGCCGGCATCACGCACGGGACGCACATCAACTTGACTGCCCGGCAAGAAGGCCACAGCGCCGCCAAGATCCACTGTAAAGCCACCCTTCACACGACCAAAGATCGCGCCATCCACGCGCACTTCGTCTGCATAGGCTTTTTCGAGACGATCCCAGGCCTCTTCACGGCGGGCCATTTCACGGCTGATGACAGCCTCGCCCTTTGCGTTTTCTGCAGCACGCAAGAAAACTTCGACCATATCCCCGACGGAGATGACGGGAGCTTCGCCGGGATCTGCAAATTCTTTGATATCTACGCGGCCTTCCATTTTGTAGCCGACGTCGATGATGGCCTGTCCCGCTTCGATTGCGATGACTTTGCCTTTAACCACTGTGCCCTCTTCGGGCGTGTCAATCTCGAAGCTTTCTTGCAAAAGGGCTTCGAATTCTTCCATTGTTACGCTTGCCATGTGGCGTTAATTCCTTACGTTTATGTTTCTGGCCGTGCGGTTGTCTCCGCCGGTCTTGAGTTGCATTGGTCCAACAAAGCACCGCGGATTGAGAACACCAAGAAGGGCCGGTGATAGCCGACCCTGCTACAATACCCATAATCCACGACTGTTGTCGCCGTTTGGACAGGGCCGCGTATAGGGGCAAATTTCCTATCTTGCAAGGGCCGATCACCGATGTCATGCTCGCCGAAAGGAGGCGCCTATGCCACACGCCGATCTCAAATATTCCCCAGATCTTTCCTTCGATCCGCAGGCTATGTTCACAACCATTGAACACACCATTTTGGCCCATGATTCCGGCTCCGGCGATTGTAAATGTCGCAGCTATCCAGCGGAGGCTAGCAACCACACCCATCTGCTGATTGAGATTTCAATGCTGAGCAAACCGCATCGAGATGAGGCATTTACGCTCAGGATGCGCGACGCCATCGCAGCCGCAGTCAAATGTCACCTGAAACAAAGCTGCTATATATCGCTCGCCATCACATATTCAGACGCCATGTATCTCACAGACCGGCACGATATTTGATCAAACTCCGAGCAGACCTGACCTACTGGAACAATGGCACAGCAATCTGACGAAACTGCGCCTGCAAGCCTGTCGCATGCGTGCAGAGATCAATCGCGCGGACAATTCGCGGGTGTGATGATTTGCACATCGGCCGGTCCCTGAGCTGAGACCGGTGGGCGCAGCTTGTGATAGGCTGTAATCTGCTGGAACGCTTGGTCGAGATCTGCGCGGAGATCATGATGTAGCACGAATGCCAACCGGCCCCGCCGCAGCAAACTGCGGTTTTCGCGATCCAAGTCATGGGCGATGAAGAATTCCGGTTCGAGCTCTTCATTGGCCAGCGTAGACAAGATGGCCGCATTGGCCCCGCCCATCGAATAGACACCAAGCAGGTGATCCAATCCAGCCACTGCTTGGCGGATTCGCTCTGCCGTTCCGAGCGCCAGCCCTGCCCCGCCACTGGCCTCACGCAGACTTACCTGCGGGCACAGCCGGGCCATTTCCTCCGCAAAGGCCCGCGCCCGTGCCTCTTCGCCTTGAAACTGCCGGCGCGATGTCGTGGTCAAAACTGAACCGCTGCGGCCTTGCAGCCGTTGCGCAAAGAGATATGCCGCTGTGCGTCCCGCATTTGCATTGTTCAACCCGACATAGGCCAACCGCGTGCAGTCAGGGCAATCGGTAAATACGGTCACCACCGGGATTTTAAGATCAAGCAGCCGATCAATCTCAGCGCGAATTGGTGCCACATTCTGCGCCTTGAGCACAATGCCCTGACTGCCCCGCTTGGCAATCTTGGACAGAATCGCCACGGTTTTGGCCGGTCCGATATCTTCCGCAAAGTGGAACCTTGGCCGAATGACGGCAGGCGTAAATTGCGGCAAAACTTGGGTAGTGGCCCGGCGCAGCTCGTCGGAAAACCTCCGCGGCGCTTCGACCACGATATCTATGAACATCCGCCGCCCCCGCGCAGCCAATTGTCCCTCCTGCCGTGTCAACTCCACAATCGCCGCCTGCACACGCCGTGCAGTCTGGGCACTGACATGCGCGCGCCCATGCAACGCGCGATCGACCGTGGCCAAACTAAGGCCCGATTGCAAAGCAATCTCTTTAAGAGGAAAAGGATGTTTCATTGAGGTGTTTTTGGGGTATATTGAGGAGTTTCACAAGCCATTTCTGGCTAAGCTGCGAACAGCCACCAAACAGGAGCGCGAAATGCAAGCCTATCTTTCCCCAGACGAGTGCAATCTCGAAGAGTTCATCCAGCAAGTGACCCGAAACCTCACCCCGCAAGAGGTGCCGCAGTCCCATGATATTCAAAACAACATTCCGGTCTACGATGTGACACAGTTAGATCTCACCGGCGACACCCGCGCCCTAAAGGCCGAATGGGCGCATGTATTCCTTAAATCCGCTGGGGTGTTGCTGCTCAAAAATGCCTTTCCAGACACCAATTGCATTGATACAGCCAGCACTATTTATGAACGCATCATCGCAGATGAAAAAGCCGCTCACGGGGGGAAGGCCGATCACTTTGCGGCCTCTGGCGCCAATGACCGCATCTGGAATTCTGCACAAAAACTTTGCCACCATGACCCAAAGGTCTTTGCGCAGTATTTTGGAAATTTAGCGATTGATGCGGCCTGCGAGGCTTGGCTTGGGCCAAATTACCAGATGACCGCGCAGGTTAATCTGGTGCGCCCCGGCGGCGCGGCGCAAAGCCCACATCGCGATTATCACCTTGGGTTTCAACCGCGCGACGTCGCCGCACGCTATCCGGCTCATGTGCATGACCTCTCGCCTGTGTTGACGCTGCAAGGGGCGGTTGCGCATGTGGACATGCCGATTGAAAGCGGACCGACCAAGCTGCTGCCCTTCAGCCAAAGGTATCGCCACGGCTATCTGGCCTTTACCTTGCCAAAATTTCGCGCCTTCTTTGAAGAAAACTTCGTCCAAGTGCCGCTGCAAAAGGGCGATATTTTGTTTTTCAATCCAGCCCTCTTCCACGCCGGTGGTGCCAATGTGAGCCAAGATATTCAGCGCATGGCCAATCTGCTGCAGGTTTCTTCCGCCTACGGGCGCTCTTTGGAAAATCTGGACCGCCAGAGCATGACCCATCACCTCTATGAGGTTCTGGCCAGCGGGGACCATGGCCTGTCAGAGCCGCAGGTCGATGCAGCAATTTCCACCTGTGCGGAGGGCTACTCTTTTCCGACCAATCTCGACACAGATCCACCCATCGGCGGTCTAGCCCCAGAAACTCCCGCAGCATTGTGCCGCCGGGCCTTGGCCAATGAGATGCCCGTACAAGAGTTCAACGCCGCGCTAACAGCGCTCTACGCGCGCAAAAAAGCCTAAGCGCCTTTCGCCCTACGCATAGCGCTCAGGCCCGGACCATTGCGCCTCCGAATAGCGATCCCCATTGATCCAGCCCATGGGGAGCGCCGCTTCCACCGCCGCCAGCTCCTGGGCGCTCAGGCCATAATTTGTCCCCGCCACAAGGGCTTTGAAATGGTCTAGGTTGCGCGTGCCCGGAATGGGCAGGATATGGTCCCCTTTGGCCAAACACCAGGCAATCGCGAGGCCGGCCGCTGTCAAACCCATCTGTGCGGCGAGGGCGCGAAAACTTGCGGCCGCCTCGATATTCATGCTCAGGTTTGGCTCCATGAAACGGGGATTATGAGCCAAAAACGGCATGAATTGTGCCGCCTCGCGCCGATGCGGTGTATCGGTCAATAGGCTTCGGCCAACCGGGGAGAAGGCCACAAAGGTCGTGCCGAGATCGGCGCAGGTTTGCAAGACACCTAATTCCGGCGTGCGCGTAGAAAGGGAATATTCCGATTGAAGCGCCGCTACGGGATGTACCGCGTGGGCCGCTCTAAGAGAGGTTGGAGAAATTTCAGAATATCCAAAACCACCGATTTTGCCCGATTTTATGAAGCCCGCAAGAGTTTCCGTAACCTCTTCTATAGGGACAGAGGGATCGCGGCGGTGGACATAATACAGATCAATATACTCCAGCCCAAGCCGCTCGAGACTATTGTCCAATTGCTCTGTCAGATAGGCCGCTTCATTGTTGAACAAGCGGTTTGGATCTTGGCGGTCTGTTATGCCGCCCTTGCTGGCGATGTGAAAGAAGGATCGCGCCTGCGGATTTTCTGCCAGATAGGCACCGATGTGACGCTCTGAACCGCCCATGCCATAGACGCTGGCCGTATCAATATGGCTCACGCCCAGGTCTCTCGCGGCATCCAAAATGGCAAACACCTCTTCGCGGCTCACCTCCCCGTAGAAATTAGAAAAGGACATCGCACCGATGCCCAGCCGTGACGTCCTTGCGCCACTATGGGGGAAACTACGATTTTTCATTGTGAAAATCCTTATCAATGGCCGCAATGGCCTGGGCAATCGCGGCACTTAAACTCAGCTCAGATGTATCAATCAGAACCGCGTCCTGTGCGGCTACCATCGGAGCTGTGGCACGGGAGCTGTCGCGGGCGTCACGCGCAATTACATCCTGTAAAACCTGTTCAAACGTAGTTTCGGCACCGCTGGCCACAAGCTCCTTAAAGCGCCGGTCAGCCCGCACATCTGCATTGGCAGTGACAAAGAGTTTCACCTCGGCTTGCGGCACAATCACCGTGCCAATATCGCGTCCGTCCAACACTGCACCGCCCTCCCGGCGCGCAAAGCGGCGCTGAAACTCCAGCATTTCCGCCCGAACCTCGGGCATCACTGCCACGTAGGCAGCTGCCTGTGACACCTCTGCACTGCGCAGCCCATCTGCTTGCAAATCATCCACCGTGAGATTTTCTGCCGCGCGCAAAGGATCGGAACCGCTCAATACCTGCGCCCCAACAGCCCGGTACAAAAGCCCCGTGTCTAGATGCGCCAAGCCATAATGGGCCGCAATTGCACGGCTGATAGAGCCTTTTCCAGCGGCGGCCGGTCCATCAATGGCGATGGTGAAAGCCGGGCCGGAGCCCAATGGCTTGCGGTCATTTCTATTGGCCTGCTCTGCTTTCATGAACAGGTCCGCACAACAGAAGCACCCAAAGCTGCCATCAGAGGCTCAAAAATTGGAAAAGATGTTGCCACCGGCCCGCCATCATCAATCGACATACCTTCCCGGGCGCCCATCCCGAGGATCAAAAATGACATGGCGATGCGGTGATCGAGATGCGTTGCGGCCAAAGCGCCGCCTTTTACCTGGCCACCCTGCCCGTGCACATGCCACCAATCGGGACCATCCTGCACCGTGACCCCCGCCGCGCGCAGCCCCGCCGCCATGGCTTCTATCCGGTCACTTTCTTTAACACGCAGCTCTTTGACACCGTGCATCCGGGTCACACCCTGTGCAAAACTGGCCACCACGGAAAGGATTGGATATTCGTCAATCATAGAGGCCGCCCGCTCCGGCGGCACCGCAATTCCCAGCATATTAGGGGAATATTTCGCGCGCAGATCGGCCACGGGCTCGCCGCCTTCCTCGCGCATATTTTCAAATGTCAAATCCGCACCCATCTCTTGCAAGGTGTAGAACAGGCCGGCACGGGTCGGATTGAGGCCAATATTGGACACTAACACATCAGAGCCCTCCACAATCAACGCGGCACAGACCGGGAAGGCCGCCGACGAGGGATCACGCGGCACAATGATATCCTGAGGGCGCAATTCTGGCTGGCCTGTGAGGGTGATGACCCGGCCCGCGTCGGTCTGCTCCACCGTCAATTCGGCGCCAAAGCCCACCAGCATCCGTTCGGTGTGGTCACGCGTAGCTTCTTTTTCGATGACAACTGTCTGACCCGGCGCGTTCAGACCCGCCAGAAGTACCGCGGATTTCACCTGTGCCGAGGGCATCGGCACCTCATAACGCACCGGCAAAGGCTGCGCAGCCCCGATAAGTGTGAGCGGTAAGCGACCCTCAGAGCGGCCATGGGACTGCGCACCAAAGAGCGCCAAAGGATCCGTCACCCGGCCCATTGGGCGCTTGTTCAAACTACCATCACCGGTAAACGTGGCCGCGATCGGAGAGGTGGCCATCGCCCCCATGATCAGCCGAACTCCGGTGCCGGAGTTGCCACAGTCAATCACCTGATCCGGCTCGGCAAATCCGCCAACCCCCACCCCATGCACCGACCAGGAGCCGCCACCGTGATTGATGACCTCAGCGCCGAAGGCCTGCATCGCCTTGCCAGTATCCAGCACATCATCGCCTTCCAGCAGCCCTTGGATGCGGGTCTCCCCAAGGCTAAGCGCCCCCAAGATCAATGAACGATGCGAGATAGATTTATCCCCCGGCACATCCGCTTGGCCCCGCAACGGGCCAGATTTATGCGATGTCATTGGAAGTGCTGCGCCATGGCCTGACATATTCGTCCCCTCATAAGTTGACAAAGTGATAGCGTCCCAGCCACGCAAGGTCCACCGCTGAGCGCTGTTGTGGTTAGGATTTTTGGAAGGTTAAATAATGCGGACGGCGGCCTTCCCGCAGGGCTTTTTGCTCATATCGTGTTGAGATCCAATCTCCCCAAGCCATGCGCCAATCTTCCGGTCCATCTGCCAGCCAGTCAAAGCCGGCCTTTGGAACTTCCTGCAAAGTTTGACGCACATAATCCTCAATATCTGTTGCAACGCGAAACTCAGCACCCGCCATTAAGCAGCGACTGAGTGGCTCCAGATGCTCCTGCGTGACAAAGCGCCGGCGATGGTGGCGCAGTTTTGGCCAAGGATCGGGGTAGAGCAAAAATGCCTTGCTGACACTTTGCTCCGGTAAGACATCCATAAGGTCGCGCGCGTCCCCCATGTGTAGCTTGATATTCTCGACGCCCGCCTTGCGCATTTTTCCCAGCAACATCGCCACACCGTTGACATAGGGTTCCACCCCAAGAAATTGAACTTCAGGATTGGCCAAGGCTTGATGCACCAAATGCTCGCCACCGCCAAACCCAATTTCCAACCACAGCGGCTTGCCCGACGCGACCTGCTGCATATCGAGCAGGCGCCGCTCGGGGTTGTCCTCGAGCGAGATGCCGCCGACGCTGAGCTTGGGCAAATCTTCTGTCAGGTAACGTTTTTGCGCGGCGTTGAGAGCCTTGCCTTTGATGCGCCCATAAAAATTTCGATGTTCCATGGCCTGTCTCTCACAAAAAGGATGCGCCTGCGCGCAGCCAATTGGTCACTGATCTGGGCCCACTCACGCACCCCTGCGCCTACACGGCTTTTTTAAGCGCTTCAACCAAGTCAGTCTTTTCCCAACTAAAGCCGCCATCGGCCTCAGGCGCGCGGCCAAAGTGCCCATAGGCTGCGGTCCGTTGATAGATCGGCTTGTTCAAGCCCAAATGTTCGCGAATGCCGCGCGGCGTGAGATCCATAGACTGCGCCACTGCCCGTTCGATCGACTCTTCGGACAGTTCTGCGGTGCCATAGGTATCCACATAAATTGACAAGGGCTTAGAGACGCCAATGGCATAGGACAATTGCAGGCAACAACGCTCTGCCATACCCGCCGCCACGATATTTTTGGCCAAATAGCGCGCCGCATAGGCCGCCGAACGGTCCACTTTGGTGGGATCCTTGCCCGAAAACGCGCCGCCGCCATGTGGCGCGGCACCGCCATAGGTATCGACAATAATCTTGCGCCCCGTCAAACCGGCATCGCCGTCCGGGCCACCAATCACAAAAGTACCAGTTGGATTGACCCACCATTCGGTTTTGCCTGTGATCCAATCGGCAGGCACGACCTCGCAGATATAGGGCTCGACAATGCTGCGGATATAGGCACTGTCCTGATCTGCGGAACGGTGTTGCGTCGACAAGACAATCGACATGATCTCAACAGGCTTGCCATTCTCATAGCGCAACGACAATTGCGACTTGGCATCCGGTCCAAGGTCCGGCGCGCTGCCGTCTTTGCGCGCCTGGGCCAACCGCCGTAAAATCGCATGAGAATATTGGATGGGCGCGGGCATAAGCTCAGGGGTCTCAGTGGTGGCATAGCCAAACATAATCCCTTGATCGCCCGCTCCCTCATCTTTATTTGCACCGGCATCCACCCCTTGGGCGATATGTGCTGATTGCTCATGCAAAAGATTGGTGACTTCAACGGTTTGCCAGTGAAACTTGTCTTGCTCATAGCCGATGTCTTTGATGCAATCCCGAGCGATTTGTTCAATTTTCCCCATATGGTGCGACAGTTTTTCTTTGTCACTCAAGCCAACTTCGCCGCCAATAACAATGCGGTTTGTCGTGGCGAATGTTTCGGCGGCCACCCGCGCCTCCGGTTCTTCGGTTAAAAAAGTATCAAGCACAGCGTCAGAAATTCGGTCGCATAGTTTATCCGGATGCCCTTCAGAAACAGACTCTGAAGTAAAAATATAATTTGATCTTGTCATGGGGAGCGCTCCAATAAAATGTAAGCTGCGCCAGGAAGCCGTTGCAGCTAAGGCTTCCTAAAAGTCCCATCGCGAGGCGTCAATGATAATCTCGCCCGCGCCTGTAAAAATGCCCCAGGATCAGGACTCCAACAAGGGCCAATAGGCCAAGCCAAGGATTTTTTTCATAAAATGTTGCTAGGCGGGGTCTGGGAATCGGCGCATCTAGCGCCCCGCGCTCGTGAAGATCCAACCGATCGCGCGACCGCCCCCAAGGATCAATCACAGCAGTGACGCCGCGATTGGCCACCCGCAGCATCGGCAGCCCCAGTTCAATGGCGCGGGCGCGCGCCTGGGCAAAATGCTGAGCCGGGCCCTGCCCCTCGCCGAACCAGCCATCATTGGTAATCAACACCAACAGATCAGGGCGGGTGTCGCCGCGTCCGACAAACTGCGGGAAAATCCCTTCATAGCAGATCAACGGCTGGAGCAAACCGATACCTTCGATATCAATATGAGCCGGACCACTGCCGGCTGAAAATTCAGGGAAATCATACCCGAAGGCCCGAGCCAAATGGCTAAGGGGCAGATATTCCCCGAAGGGCACCAAGCGGCTCTTGTGATATTCGCCCTGAATCTCCCCTTCTGGTGCCACCACGCCCAGAGTGTTGAAATACTGGCCCGCCGGGTTGCGGCTCTGGTAGCCAACCACCACATGCGCGCCCCGCGCCGCGCCGGCAATCTCGCGCCGGGCCAACTCTATGGGCAGATAGACCGAAGTTTCAGGCCAAATGATGAGATCAACGGCAGGCCCCGCATGGGTAAGAGATAGATGCCTTTGATAGATTGCCTGCGTCTTGTCCGGATCCCATTTATTTTCTTGTGCCACGTTAGGATGTATCAAACGCACAATTGGCCGGTTCTCATCTGCCGGGCCGCTGCCTGGCCCCTGCACAGGCACGAAGGGCAAGGCGAGGCTCAGGGTCAAAACAACCAATCGCGGCATCGCCCGCCCCCGGGCGATCAGCGCCGCCAGGATCAGGGTCAAAAGACTCATGCCATGAGGTCCAATAATAGCCGCGATTTGGTAAGCGATTGTGTCAATCCACACATAGCCCAGCAAGGCCCAAGGAAACCCGGTGAACAGGTAGGAACGGGCGAGCTCAGCGGCCAAAAGCGCGAGACAGACCCAAAGCCGCATACGCCCGCCTGCCAGTGCAAAAGCGCCGCCCCAAAACAGGGCCAATCCCCCCGCCATAGCCAGCAAGGCGAAGGGTGCAACCCAGGCAGTGCCGCGGCCCGCTACTAAGAAGGGCTCAACAATCCAAGCCAAGGCGACCAAAAAATAGCCAAACCCGAGGCCCCAACCGCGCCAGAAATGCGGCAGGCGGGTCTGCGGGCGGATGATCCAAAATCCAAAGGCCAATCCGACAAGCGTAAGCGCTGGCTGATCCACAGGGGCCTGCCCCACCCCAGCAAGCCCGCCAGCCGCGACCATCAAGGCCCCTTGTCCCCATGCTGGCGCTCGCGCCCAAAGCCTATGAGCTACTGATGGCTCTAACATGGGCTCTCAGCCTCTTGATCCGTCTCGGATCTGCGTCGACGATTTCAAACTCGACCCCAGCAGGGTGTTTGATGACCTCGCCCCGCGCGGGCACTCGGCCCAGTAACATAAAGACCAACCCACCCAGCGTGTCGACCTCTTCGGGATCCACCTCTGCGACCTCCGACAGATCTCGGCCAATTTCCTGCTGAAACTCATCCAAGGGTGTTTTGGCCTGCGCCAGGTAACTGCCCGGTTTTTCAACCACCCAAAAGTCACCCTCTGCCGGATCGTGCTCATCCTCAATCTCGCCAATCACCTGTTCGATCAAATCTTCAATGGTCACCAGCCCATCCGTGCCACCATATTCATCAATCACCAAAGCCATATGAATACGGTCAGCCTGCATTTTGGTGAGCAATATGCCAATCGGCATAGAGGGCGGTACAAACAATAAGGGGCGCAGCATAGATTTGAGCACCAAACGTCCACCAGAGCCGTTAAACCCGTGTTTGAGGGCCAGATCTTTCAAATGCACAAACCCAAGAGGTGTATCCAGGGTTCGATTGTAGACGGGCAAACGCGTTAGACCGGTGTTGCGAAACACATGAACCAAATCTTCTTTGGTGATGGTCACAGGCACAGATTTAATATCTGCCTTAGGCACCATCACATCTTCCACCCGCAATTGCCGCAGGTTCCAGATGCCGGGAATAATCTCTTCCCCCTCGGGCTTGGAAAATTCAAAGCTATGCTTCTGTGGCAAACGACCGCCAGAGAAGGCCCATTTCAAACGATCCCAAAAGCCCAGCGCCTGTGTCTGTCTACTCGAGGGGTCTTCGGCGGTCTCAGAGCCGCCGGCTGTGTCATCACTTTGTGGCATATCACCAATCATTGGGTTTCGTTCTTCATTACATAAGGGTTGGAAATGCCGAGGCTTGCAAGCATTCTGATTTCAAGAGCCTCCATCACGTCCGCATCTGCATCCTCTATGTGATCATAGCCTAGAAGATGCAATGTCCCATGAAGCAAAAGATGGGTCAGGTGATCGAGAATTGCAAGCCCAGCCGCCTGCGATTCGCGCAAACAAGTCTCATAGGCGATTGCAATATCACCCAATTCAAGATCCGCCGCCCGTTTGGGCTTCGCGCCGGGCTTATGCACAGACAAGTCAGCAGCCGGCCAGGACAGCACATTGGTCGGCTGAGGCTTGCCGCGGAAATCTTGGTTTAGCTGGGCAATCTGAGCGTCATCACAGGCCATCACAACCGCGCTGCATTGCGCCGGAAGCGGCAGGTATTGGGGTATGACATCGCCCAGTTTCGCACCAATCGCCGCCAGTTCATGCGCCTGCCAGCGGGCATCTTCCAAAATAAACTCAAAGGTCAGGCTCATGTGCCATCCGCGTCGTAGGCTTCAATAATCGCCGCCACCAAGGGATGACGCACCACGTCTTTTGAGGTGAAGTAATTGAAGCTAATTTTCGGAATATCCGATAACAAACGCTCCGCATCAGCCAGCCCCGATTGGACACCGCGCGGCAGATCAATCTGCGTGCGGTCGCCGGTGATCACCATGCGGCTTCCCTCTCCCAAACGGGTCAAGAACATCTTCATCTGCATTGACGTTGCGTTTTGCGCCTCATCCAATACCACAAAGGCATTCGCCAAGGTTCTGCCGCGCATAAAGGCCAGAGGGGCAATCTCAATTGCCTTATCTTCCATCAATTTCGCCATTTGCTTGGCCGGTAGAAAATCATTTAGCGCATCATAAAGTGGCTGCATGTAAGGATCAACTTTTTCCTTCATATCACCCGGCAAAAATCCCAAACGCTCCCCGGCTTCCACAGCGGGACGAGACAGAATAATCCTATCGACCCGTCCGGTGATGAACATTGACACACCCACGGCCACGGCCAGATAGGTCTTACCTGTGCCCGCAGGCCCAATGCCGAAAGAGAGCTCGTTTTTGAACAAGGCCTCGACATAGGCCTTCTGAGCCTCCGTGCGCGGTTCGACTAATTTCTTACGGGTTTTAATCTCTACCGCTCCGCTGCGGAACATCTCCATCTGTTGATCGGTGCCGCCGGCGTCACCACCGGCCATATTCATCCTGAGCTCTGCGGTCACATCAGCGGGTGTCACAGGCCGCCCCTGCTCGAGCCGTGTATAGAGCGATTGCAAAATCGCAGATGCCTGTGCCGCTCCATCCGCATCGCCAACCAAAAGCAATTGATTGCCCCGACGCACAATTTGAATGGCGTGATGCGTCTCTATCGTAGTGAGATTACGATCAAATTCTCCGCAGAGCACCGCCAAGAGGCGATTATTGGGAAATTCAATCCGAGATTCGTTTTGTTCAGCGGTGGCTGTTACGGCGTCTTCTGCCAAGGAGGTCCCCTAAATAGGTCTAACGTGACTTTTTTAGACTATAGCGCGATTCTCGCAAGAGGAAGGCCCACAGCAAACAAAATCCGCAAAGCAACAGATTATGCGCCCCCAAGCAGGCCCGCGTCCACAACCTGCCCTGTCAGCGAGTTGGTCATATCCTTGAGAATCCGCACCGAGATAACTTGCCCAATCATATGATCAGGCGCCTCGGCATGGACCGCGTGGAGATACTCGGATTTCCCAATCAACTGCCCCTCACGGCGGCCTTTCTTCTCAAACAGCACCTTCACCTCGCGCCCCACCATGGCGGCTTGGGCGGCGCGTTGCTGTTCGGTCAAAAGCGCTTGCAGCTCTTGCAGCCGAGCAGAGGCCACTTCGGGCGGCACTTCAGCGCGTTCGGCCGCAGGCGTTCCCGGGCGCGCAGAATATTTGAAGGAATAGGCCTGCCCGTAGCCGACGCGGCGCACAAGATCTAAAGTGTCGTTAAAGTCCTGGTCCGTTTCATCCGGGAAGCCAACAATGAAATCTCCCGACAAAAGCAAATCGGGTCGGGCGCTGCGAATACGCTCGACCAAGGCAAAATAGCTCTCACGCGTATGCTTTCGGTTCATGGCTTTCAAAATGCGATCACTGCCAGATTGCACCGGAAGATGCAGATAAGGCATCAGCTTGTCACAGGTGCCATGGGCTTCAATCAGCCCGTCATCCATGTCATTGGGATGGCTGGTGGTAAACCGAATGCGCTCTAGCTGGTCAATCTCTGACAACTGCCAGATCAAGCCGGCCAAGCCGCCCGCATGCCCGTGATAGGCATTCACATTCTGACCCAAAAGTGTAATTTCGCGCACACCGCGCGCCACCAAATCCGTGGCCTCTGCCATGACGCGCTCTGCTGGGCGGCTCACCTCGGCACCGCGCGTATATGGCACAACGCAAAACGCGCAAAATTTATCACAGCCTTCCTGCACCGTTAAAAAGGCGGTGGGGCCGCGTTTGGCCTTGGGCCTGCTGGCGAGATGGTCAAATTTATCTTCCTCGGGAAAATCAGTATCCAGCGCACGCTTACCGCTCTGAACCCGGCTCTCCATCTGAGGCAATTTGTGATAGGATTGCGGGCCAACCACCAAATCAACCATCGGCTGCCGCCGAATAATTTCGGCCCCCTCCGCCTGAGCCACGCAGCCGGCAACACCAATTTTCAGACTTGGCTTTGCGGCTTTCAGCCCGCGAAACTTACCCAATTCCGAATAGATCTTCTCGGCGGCTTTTTCACGAATATGGCAGGTATTGAGCAAGATCATATCTGCATCATCCGCCGTATCGGTCTGCACATAGCCCTCCGCGCCAAGGGTTTCGGCCATCCGTTCACTGTCATAGACATTCATCTGACAGCCATATGTCTTGATATACAGCTTTTTCGTATCGGCCATGGTCAATTCCTTTTCGGCAAGGCATGCGTGCGGCGCTGATACCGCGTGAATTCCTCCCTTGCAATGCGTGTGAATTTCAGGGGTTTTATCGCAGAATTTCATTTAGGCAATTTCATGCAGTTCCCAACGCTTACAAGCTATTTAAACTGGGCCAAAGGCCATGCACCCAAAGGACCGTTTGCCTTTATTTTCGCGCAGGATGATATCGAGCTGAACCACGCGGTCGCCCATCATATAAAATTAGGGTTTCCTCAGACGGTGGTCTTGGCCGATCCTCAACTTGCCCGGCCGGCAGATCTGCCTGCCGAAACCGCCTTCGTCCAGCGCGCCGCAAAATCCTCCGCGGATATCAGCCAAGAGATGAATGCCATCATCTCTGCCCTGCCCCGACAATGAATTATTGCTGCTACAATGGCGAATATTTATTTTACCCGTTTTGCGAACCCCGCAGCATCGGAGAAATCATCGCCTTCACCACCGAAGAGCGCCGCATGACGATCTCCGCCACCGTGGTCGACCTCGATGCGGGAAATTTGCGGCAAAGCCCAGATGGGGTGGATGTGACAAACGCCTATTTGGATCGGCTTGGGTATTACGCACAGATACGGCAAGACGCCCAAAACGTCCCGCTCGAGCGGGAGGTCAATATCTTTGGCGGCTTACGGCGGCGCTTTGAGGACCACGTTCCGTGGGAAAAAACGGCGGCTTGATCGCAGGCCCTGTTTCAGGCCGTTCGTGGTTGAATTTCCAACCTGATTTCACCGTCAACCTGCCAGAATTCAACACAATTTCTTGCCCATGGCATCACAATATAATCGCAGCTGTCGGCTCATTTTGGGCCGCCAAATCTTTGCGCCGCAATCCGGGCAGCCGCAATGCCATTTCCAGTTTTCAATGGCTCGGATCGGAGCAATTTAAATGGCATTCACGGCACTTGATGGCTCTGGGGTTTATGGAACCGGGTCAGTGGTTCTGAGCAAGGCGCTAAGACTTGCGCCGCAGGCGAATAACCACATCTACTTTGGCAATCTCCGCCCCATCGGGCGCATCGGGCAGTACCGCAATTTTTAATTGCTCTGCCGGGGCATCCACCAACTCGGCGCTGTCTTCCCAATAAAAATGCGGATGATCGC
>NYTV01000064.1 GCA_002683685.1 Paracoccaceae bacterium | reverse complement strand
TCGGCAATCTGCTCCGCGCTGGCGCTGTTGACGATATCCGCCGCCGTCGGGCCGTTATCGCCCATGCGCATATCAAGCGGCCCGTCTTTTTGAAACGAAAACCCGCGCTCAGCTTGGTCAATCTGCATAGAAGATACACCAATATCCAGCACCACGCCATCTACCACATCGGCGGTTTGATCCAAATTAGAAAACGTGTCTTGTACCAGCTGCAAGCGATCGCCAAACTGCGGTGCCCAATCGGCGGCCATCTCAAAAACACTGGGATCGCGGTCTATTCCGATCACCCGACCCGCGCCGGCCTCGAGCAAATATTTGCTATAGCCACCGGCCCCAAAGGTGCCATCGATCCAGGTGCCCTCAATGGGTGCAGCCGCTTCAATCAATGGTACAATGAGAACAGGGACATGCGGCGCAGATGGTGAGGAGGCAGGCTGCATATCTAATCTGGCCCCGCCCTGTCCAAATAGGACATCGGATCAAAATCCTCAGGCAACTCATCCAACCAAGCCTCAGTTTTGGCTAATTCTTCTGTTTCATAAGTCTCAGGTTTCCAGATTTGGAACGTGTCACCGGCCGCGATAAAGAAGGCCTCAGCATCCAGATCAATCTTCCGACGCAGTTTGGCCGGGAGCACCAACCTGCCCGTATCATCTACGATGGTGGGGAAAGATTGCCCATGAAAGAGCCGTTGCAACATCCGACGTTCCATAGATCCGCGCGGCAAGGCGTCAATCTTGGCATCCACCTCTTCTATGGCGGAAATTGTGTAACATTCCAGATAATTGCGGCGGTGATCTCCGTAGACGATCACCAATTCCGGATTCAAACCTTCGGTATAATTGGGGTCACCCTGCTCCAGCACGCGGCGAAAAAGAGCGGGAATAGACACCCGGCCCTTATTGTCCACCTTGTGGTGGCTTTCACCTCTAAACCTGCGTGCCACTTGGGCCTGCCTCGCTCTTAAATTGGGGCGCTGCCCCGAAACTAAAAACGGCGGATTGAACTGCTGCTGTTGTTCAATCCGCCGACGTTTCCCTTACGGGATGTCCAGCTGCGCGTGCCACCTGGGGGGATGTCTGCTCGCTAACGCGCCGGATCTCTTCGTTTGGAAATGGGTGCCTGTATGCATCCTGCGCTCGCCTTTGCCCTTCTTTTAGTGGGGCTTTGATCTTTGGCCGCTTCCATGCATGAATATTTACATGGGAATTCATGGTAATCAATAGGAAATTTTTGCAGTCACCCTCAAGACCGCTTTAATTTTATGGGAAAATCATAAGGTTTGGAAGGTGAGGCACCACATAAAGCTGTGTCATAATCAACAGACCACCAAATGTAGTGGAATTACTCATGGGACATGATTTCCCATTTTTTTGAAAAAATGGAAGTATTTGGGAAAAGTATGTCATATTTTGCATCAAAATATGCAAAAAGGCGGCGCGCAGCCGCGGAATCGCTGGTCGGTCACCTGAGAACGAGGGCCGCGCGAATACCTCCCATGGTTTCCCAGATCGCAGGCTTTCCATCGCAGGCTTGCCCAAAAATGAGCGCAAGGCCCAGAGATCCCGAGGCCGCTCTGCGCATCCAGCCCCGCCGGCAGTTTAGGCAATATCCGAAGCAATCAGCCCACGCGCCAGCTCCGCATATGCCTGAGCCATCGGCCCATCGCCCGCGGCGGCTGGGGTGCCACTGTCACCTGCAAGACGCACGTCCAGATCCAATGGCAAAGAGCCCAGGAGCGGCACTCCCAACTTCTGCGCCTCCAAGGCCACGCCCCCATGCCCGAATATATGTGCTTCATGGCCGCATTTGGGGCAGATATATTGGCTCATATTCTCAATCATGCCCAAAATGGGCGTGTGCAACGTGGCGAACATATCCAAAGCCTTGCGCGCATCCAACAGCGCGACATCCTGCGGGGTAGAGACCACAATGGCGCCAGTCAGCTCAGTCTTCTGGCACAGTGTCAGCTGAACATCCCCGGTGCCGGGCGGCAAGTCGATGATCAAGACGTCCAATTCCCCCCATTGCACCTGATTGAGCATCTGCTGCAATGCGCCCATCAGCATCGGACCGCGCCAGACAACCGCCTTATTCGGATCGACCATCAGACCGATCGACATCATCGTAACGCCATGGGCCTGGAGCGGAATAATAACCTTACCATCGGGACTGGCCGGGCGTTTGCTCACGCCCATCATACGCGGCTGGCTCGGGCCATAAATATCTGCATCAAGCAGCCCGACCCTTCGGCCTTGTTTCGCCAAGGCCACTGCCAAATTGGAAGATACCGTAGACTTACCAACACCGCCCTTGCCTGAGGCAATCGCCACCACGCGATCCACACCCGGCACTTTGAGCGGCCCGTCTTGCGGTTTGGGATGGCCCCCCACTTTCAAATTGGGCGGCGCAGGCTTTTGCTCATGTGCCGTGACCACAGCGGTGACGCTGGACACTCCGTCGAGCTGCATCACAATTTGCTCCGCAGCGGCGCGAATGTCCGCCAGCTTGCCGGCGATCTCTGGCGTTGGCGCTTCAATGACGAAGCGCACCGCCTCCCCCTCCACGACAACCGCGCGAATGAAATCGCGGCTCACCAGATCCCCCCCATCGGGCAATTGCAGACGGGCCAAAGCGGCCAAAACATCAGAACGGTCGATTGACATCCAAGCTCTCCTCAATCCTTTGCGCAGCTATGCCCGCGCAAATCCTCTGATGCAAGCCCAGGCGCGCTATGCCGCGAGAGCCATGCAAATGCTGCATAGCGGCAATTCCCAAACATGCGTTGCGAAACTTGGCGACGCGCTCCACATAGAGCGCATCAGCACTCCGGTTGATATAGAGGATAGAACGATGACAATAGTAGCAGATTTCAATGTAACCGCCCCTTCTTTCAAGGCTGCGATCATAGCGCGCTGGACCGCTTTGCGTGAGCAAATGGCCAAACGTGCCCTGTGCCGCAAAACAATTTCCGAATTGCAATCCTTGACTGGCCGCGAGCTGGCGGATCTTGGCATTCATCGCTCCGCGATCAAAGGCATCGCTCTGGAAGCCGCATTCGGCAAATAAGTCAGACATAAGTTTTGCAGATCCAGCGCCTAAGCCTTGGATCTGTGAACGAGGCTTTCTCCTCCCTGAAGCCTGCATAAAACGGCGCCATCTTTCTCCCGGATGGCGCCGTTTTTTGTCCGATATTCGATCCTACGGGTTGTTGAGTTTTGCCGGCTGCGGTAATACCTCCAGCCTATGACTTATTCTTTGCTGACCGGTCTCGTGCTCTTTTGCTTTGTTTCTTCGATCACGCCCGGGCCCAACAACTTGATGCTTATGGCCACTGGAGCCAATTTCGGTGCGCAGCGCGCACTGCCCCATGCTTCCGGGATTGTTTTGGGATTTACCTTCATGATTATCGCCATCGGATTGGGTGTGGCGCAGCTCTTTGAAGCCTATCCTGTGGCGCATCAGCTGCTTGGCGGTATTTCGGTCATCTATTTGATTTATTTGGCCTATAAAACAGCAATGGCCAGCACAAACCTAGACAGCCCAGAACCTACGGGCAAGCCCATTACATTCTGGCAAGCCGCGGCCTTTCAATGGGTAAACCCAAAGGCCTGGACCATGGCCCTGGCTGCAGTGACGGTTTATGCGCCCCAGCCCGTGACCAATACAGACGTCATCACTGTTGCCCTTATTTTCGGCACCATTAACCTGCCCTGCATCAGCGTCTGGCTGGTGCTCGGGCTGAAAATGCGACGGTTTTTGACAACGCCAGCACGGCTGCGCGGCTTTAACTGGACGATGGCGGGACTTTTGCTTCTGTCTCTCGCGCCGATTGCAACGTTAAACTGAGCGGCAAACGGTCAGGCCGCTAAAGCCCCAATCCATCGCAAAGGCGATAATAGGCAACCCTGGCCTCGACCCCCAAGGGATAGAATGGATGAAAAGGAATTTTCCGCAGGCGCGTCACCGGAAAATCCAGATCCGCGTGGGGCCTGCCCACAGCCCAAGCGGCCAAAACCTTCCCCATGGCGGTGGCCATGGCCACCCCACGCCCGTTATACCCAAGCCCCGCAGCCATGCCATTTCCGAAATCATGCAAATGCGGGTATTGATCAGCGGTGGCGGCAATGGAACCGCCCCACTCAAACTCCCAACGCACCCCTGCCAATTGAGGAAAGAGCTTGATCGACCATGCGCGCGCTTGGGCGAGACGGGCCCGTGTGGCCTGAACAGTATAGCCACCACGCGCGCCCATCACAAAACGCCCGGCCGCATCCATCCGAAAATAGGACAGGAGCCGGCGGGTATCAGAAGGTGCATGACGTCCCGGCAGGATATGGGCACGCAGCTCTTTTGAGAGCGGCTCTGTCGCCACTTGTACCGAGCGGATCGGCACCACGGATTGTTGCAAGCCCCGATGTAAAGGACCACTGTAGCCGTTGGTGCACAGCAGCACCCGCCCAGCGCGCAGCTGCCCGCGTTTAGTAACCAGCAGATGCTCTTGACCGCGGCGCTGCAATTTTTCGACCCGAGAGCCCCAAAAGATCCGCACCCCAGCAGCTCGGGCGGCCTCGCATAGGCCCAAAGCATAGTTGAGTGGATGCAGATTGCCGCCGCGTGGGTCGATGAGCCCACCGATATAGGCCTTCGTACCAATGGCCTGCGCCACTTCTGTTTGCGATAAGAGCGCCAACTCTGCCCCGTGTTGCGCCCATTGTTCGGCTTTTTGCGCCAAAGACGTCATGCCGCCACGGTTATGAGCCGCACGCAGCCAACCCACCGGGCGCGCGTCGCATTGAATTTTGTGCTGGGCGATCAAGTCAAATACCAGCTGCCCAGCCTCACCTGACAGCCGGATCATCCGCCGGCCCATCTCGGGTCCGAAGCGCGCAATGGCGTCATTGGGCGGCGCGATCAATCCCGGATTGACCTGCCCGCCATTGCGCCCTGACGCGCCCCACCCCGGAGTTTGCGCCTCCAAAACCACAACAGAACGACCCATTTGTGCCAGGTGCAGCGCCGCCGAAAGGCCCGTAAACCCCGCGCCCACAATCGCCACATCCGCTGACACATCCGCCTGCAGCTCCGCACAGGGCTCGGACGGCCTCGCAGTGGCCGACCAAAGTGAATTGGCAATTACAGGTTCTTCATTGGGAATCATGGCCGCGCGCCTTCAGGATAAGAACATGCAAATTTTGTGGCGCATGTTCGCAATCCACTCAAGACAAATCCACCAACCGGAGCCTAAAACGGCGGGTCGCCAACCGCATCGGCACTTTGGATATATTGCGCGACCACCTTCTTTGAGCCCGCTTTGTCAAATTCGATATCCAACTTGTCGCCCTCAATGGTTAAAACTTCGCCATAGCCAAATTTTTGGTGAAACACGCGATCGCCAACGCAAAAGGCTGAGACCGCGGTCATGTCGATGGTCATATGGGTTGCTTGCTGTGGTTGGCGCATACCGCGTTGACTGCTGCGCTCTTGTAAGCGCCGCCAGCCCGGTGAATTATACACATCCGCTTTGCTGGCCCGTTCAAAAATACCACTGCCCGACGCCTCCTGCACCGCAGGGTTGGCGCTGGAGGCCATACCGGCGGCCCCAAAGCTGCCACCATAAAGCCCAGGCGGGGTGAGTACATCTACATGCACGCTCGGCAGCTCGTCGATAAACCGGCTTGGCAACGCCGATTGCCATTGCCCATAGACCCGGCGATTTGCCGCAAAAGAAATCGTGCAAATTTCTTCGGCGCGGGTAATGCCCACATAGGCCAGGCGCCGCTCCTCCTCCAATCCCTTAAGGCCGCTTTCGTCCATGGAGCGCTGCGAGGGAAAGAGACCATCTTCCCAACCCGGCAAAAACACCATCGGGAATTCCAGCCCCTTGGCCGCATGTAGCGTCATGATCGAGACCTTTGCCCCATCTGATTGCTGTTCATTGTCCATGATTAGGCTGACATGTTCCAAAAACCCTTGCAGGTTCTCAAACCCTTCCAACGCCTTGACCAGCTCTTTGAGGTTTTCCAAGCGCCCCGGTGCCTCTGGCGTTTTG
>NYTV01000063.1 GCA_002683685.1 Paracoccaceae bacterium | reverse complement strand
GTTTGGCACGTACGCGGGGTTGTCGAAGGTCACCACGAGCACGCGCGTCGTTGACAGCGCGCGGCTGATGCTGCTTTCGACGAACGAGACGATCTCTTCGAATTTTCGCACCTTGTTGGGCAGTCCCATCAACATGACGTTGCCATCACGCACCATGGCGACTCTGCTTCGATCGTCGTCTTCCAAGAACTCGACCATCTGCTCGTGCCGCGAGAAGGCGTTGTTACAAAGGCGCATGCAGACGCGTTTGGCACCACGTTCCCCGGAGCCGAGTCCCATGGAACTATATAAGAGATCGTGTCTGTTCTTTTCTAGGTAGCATTCGAACTATAGCTCAAACTATCACCTCAGCTACTGCGTAGTTAGCGGTCATGTTGCGAAACCAAGCGGGCATCGATCCGACGCAGCGCTACCAACCAAAAGTTGGAAAGAGTGGCGCCTTTGATGATAAGAGCAACCCCCGTCTTACCGACGCCGCGCTGGTCGGCCTGACACGTGGAGGCAGCATCTACCGTCTTGCGAGCTACTTTCGTTGCGCGGCTTGGGACGCCGATTGGCGCAACGGCTGGCCCACGCCCGAAGTCGACGGGGGCGACAAGGGGGACGAGGGGTTGGCGCAAAATTATTACAATGTGAAAGACGCGGTCGACATCACTCCAATGCCCTCGTCGTTACGCGCCCAGATCTTGGGCTCGGGAAAGCGATGGCAACGCCCACAGACGTGGGCGATTCTCCTCTTGTACCTGGTGCGAGTCGCGGCCGTGGGCGCCGGATTGTACGCGGCGACCATGTTACAAGGCGAGGCCACGCTGATTCGTGATTACGGCGTCACTGTCGACGCCATGGAGCGAGACGTCCTCGGATACGCTTACAACGGTTGGACATGGTTGCAAACGAGCTACTTGCTTACGGCGTTGGTCTCCTTGGTCGAGGTCTGCATCGGCATGATCTTCGTCTGGGGCGGCGTCAGCGCCATGCGCGGCAGCGTGCCCATCGAGGTGCGCAACTGGTTCGCCGCTTCGCCCGAATTGGAATTTATGCCGTTCGGCGTGCGTCAGATTGGCTTCTTCTTGGGCGATTTTGTGCTTTGCATCGGCATCTACGCGACGCGTGAGCAACTCTTTCAACAAGAAGCCTACAACCTCGATCCGTCGTACACGTGCCTCGACTCGACGAATATCAATCCGGACGGATCGCCGACGCTGCACGCCTTTGACCAAGACGGCAGGTTTGGGTGGCCGGGCATGTATCGGTTTTACCGCGAGCGCATGAAGAACACGCGCGTTTCGCAGTATCTCATGCTGATTGGCGTTGGCATCCGGCTGTGCACCATTCTCGTCGACGCCTTGGTTTGGAGCGGTTGTAACGTGTGCTACATTTTGCCTTGGGCGAGGTACAATACCGAGATCTTCGCCAAGCGGACGCCGGCCGACAACTCCGAAGTGCGATGGGACCAAGACAAGATGATTTCCGTCGAGTACACGTCGTTGCAAACGTCGTATCGCAGCATATGCCAACTGTATGAAGCCTCTTCCGCCTTGCCCGACGATCAAGCGGTCGACCCTGAGATGTACAACCTAGTCAATGGAGAGCTCATGCGGTGGGCCGAATCGATCCAGACCTTACACACCCAATCGAGCCAACTCTTTGGCGACGACGAGAACAACGCCCCCGAAGATTTGCAGCTGATCGAATCGTTGAAAATGGCCTTGAATGAGGGCGCCATGGGCATGCCTGCACAGATCGCGCCGTCGCAAGGTCAGGCGATTGTCGCTGATTTGAACATTCAAACGAAGCAGCTGATGGAGCAGATGGCCCCTCGTTTGCAGCGCATCGGTCGCATGATCCCAGACCGCATCCAGATTGCAGCCCTTTACAGCGGACCCAAGGTGATGTATTCCGGCGTGGCATTGCGCCAAGAATGCGCTTTTGGAGGGCAGCCTTGCTGTGGCCCTGGCGCCTCGCGCATTTGTGGAGGATGCGCCACGCTTTCGCACAATTACTGGGGGGCTCTGCGCATGTGGACCAACGTCGCCAGCCTGCTGCTCTTCTTCTGGGTGTTTGCCAATGCGTCCACCGGCATTTGGAACGGCCTGTTGTCGAGTCAAACGCACGACAACGAGATGACGTGGCCAGTCTACGTCGCCGCGAGCGACTTTAATGCCACGCTTGACCAACCCTTCCTGATCGTGCGGCTACCAAGCTATTATCCGCCACCGCCACCCGTTTCGCCCGTTTCGCCAGTTTCGATGTTGGGCGCGGGCGCCGGACCGTCGCCGCCACCACCGCCACCACCGCCACCACCGCCACCAGCGCCCATGAAGGACGTCTTCCCGCCTAAGACGTGCATGGAAAACCTGATGAACCTGGCTTCTTCGCATCGAGGCGTCATCGCACCCTACCCGGACGGCCTCAGCGAAGACGATAACGCCGCCACACGTATGATCGGCGCGGCGACGCTGCTCTTCATCGCCGAAGTGTTCCGAATGGTCGGAACGATTGCTCAAGCCGTTGGCATTTTGCGCAACGAAGCGAGCTTTCCAGGCTCGCACACGCGTCGATCGCGCAAAACGACCGAAACGTGCCGCAGTTTGTGTCCTTGAGAGACCGGTGATACATGCGTGTGAAGGTTGTCTTGATGGTTGTCTTGATAGTTGTCTTGATAGTTGTTTTGTGTATATCAAGCGCGGTCGTGCGCTTGGAAACCCATACAAAAAAGATGTCTAGACGTTCCGATGTTCCTAACTGGCGCGAGAGAGAAAGCTCCAGGCAAACCTCACGGTCGCGTCGATCGAACGATAAATTGAGCGGAAATGGACCTGTTCGGAATTCTCCCAGTCGCGGAGCGGCGAGCGGCCCTTACCCTGATCTGTCGCAGATGAGCCACGCCAAGGCGACCCGCCAACCCGATTTTTCAGACAGCGCCACCTCGTCACGATCAGAGCCTCGATCGGAGCCTTGGATGCCACCTATGCCACCTTCTCGTCGTCGCTCTGGACGCAGCTCGGCAGACAGTTGGCATGCAAAGCTTCCTGGGGCAACCTTTTACATCGTCGCAAATGTAGCAGCGGGGAAACCGTGGCTTTTGGTCGTGCAAGAAGGCTACGACAAAAACAAGGTCAACACGGCGGATGGCATCAAGCAGTCCTGGGGACCGCCCGGCGGCCAACGAGATCACGACGACCGCAACCGGTTTGTCACCGGGCAGCGCGAGTTCAAAGAGGAGACCGGCTTCCCTTGGCAAGCCATCTTAGACGAGTCGATCGTAAAATGCGTCTCATGGTATTTGGTCGAAGGAGATGGGCTGGATGACTCGGGCGATCGGTGGGTGCTGCTATTGCCGCAACCCATCGAGGTCGTTAGTGCATTGATGGGCTTGTCGGCGTACGTTCCAATGACAAACGAAAGCAAAAAGCAAGAGACGCTCGACCTCGGCTGGATCTCATTTCAGAATATTCTTGACACAATGTTTCCAGACGATCCGCGGGCCATTCAACCGCTGCTTCAAATCAGGGATGTCTTGGATAGACCGAAACAAGGAGCCCTACGATCTAAATACTCCAGAGATACGCAACAAGTCTGTTACACCATCGTGCAGCGCATCCTCGCTGGACAAATGAGCTATTGCTCCACGAACAACGCCGGACTCATCAAAGCCGCCGAAGTGTCCACTCACTACCTCCCAAATCCCTCAAATCCCCTCCAGTGACTCAAGAGGCATACTGCACCAAACGCAAGATGCGCTTCGATAGTTTGCGATCGTAGCCGTTTTGTTGTAAGAGCGTGGCGACCGCGGACGCCACGTGCTGCCGCGTGGCATCGAGATCGAACGTAATCGGTTGTAAGCGCTGCCCGCGTTTGCGCCGATGGTGACGCGCCAAGAGCGCCCACAAACCGCCCGTGTGTTTGAGCGTCCGTCGTAGGGCGTCTTCCGTGTTGAAATATGCCGGCACCGTATGCCGTTTAACATTCAGCTGCATGAATTTGCTGATTGGCAACGCAAAAAGCTTGCTCAAATCGGAACGCGTGCCAACCGGCCAACACTCACGCTTGCAAGTCTCGTTACAAACTTCATGACGTAACATGCGGACGAGGTCTTCTGCGGTGTAAGTGATGGAATTGGTTGTAGAATCGATCGCAATTTTGCTCGAACGGACTAACGTATGCCAAGAACGACACACGCCGCGCATCGGCGCCGAGACCCACAGACCGCCTAACGAAGCGACACGAAAAAGCACATCTTCCACTTGTAAACACGCGTGCATCGCTTGGAATATATTTGGTCGTTTCTTTGGGCATTTCGGTGGCAATATGTTCGGGGTGGGCTTAGCGATCGTCTGACGAGCTGTAGACCTGTGTCGAATTGTTGATAGACGTTTCTCTCTCGTGAATTGTTATCTTTGTAAGGGCAATAAAGAGATCGAGCTTGCCTTTCCTATACATTAACAGACGAGTGCAGGGTTGCAGTCAGGTGCAGTCAGATCAAGGACACACTTGACACACTTGACACTCTTCCGATGCCCTTCGCGGCGCCCATTGGCTATCGTGTGTGGGATCTTAAAGATGGGCTCTTTACGTCGACAAAGGGGGGTGACGTTGAGATCGCAACGCCAATCGTCAACGGCGTATCGCAGTCGGTTTTCGCGATTGGGTTTCGTTTGGTGATTGTGCTGCATCGCGTCGTTTCGGCGATTCTCATCATGGTCGCGGCCGGCTATTGGATGGGCGAGGCCGGCGAGCTGCGCGATCCGACCGTCTCCGGAAACCCGCTCTTGCTCGGACATCAAGCGTGGGTTCTGTTCTTCGTCGCCGTCCTATTAGATCTGATTTACAGCACAATCCTCACCCTTGGCGCCCTTGGCGCCTCGTTCTTGCCTGCAAGCAACGCCCAAACGGGCATGTACTCGTATCTCACCAAAGACACCCTGATCAAGCTGTACGCCGAAATGGGGTCCTACGCCGACATCTTCCGGTACATGGTCCAAATGGTCACTTCGATTGTGATTCTGATCTATGCGACCGATGCGATGAACCTTCACAACGTTTTCAACGATTGCGAGCCCATCGAGTGGGACGCGGGCTTTGTCCAACAACTGAAGGGAATGGAAGCGGTTCCGTCTGTGTTTACGGCCACCGACGCAACACACTCTGACGTTGCCAACTATCAAGATTTTCGCGATAACACGATGCGTGGTCGCTCGTTTGCCGCGCAACGCGCCTTGATGGCGTGGTTTTACAGGGTTCGGCGTCATACAGACGCGTCGAACGCTCATGATATGTTCATGGACAACACGCCCATGTCCACAACGGCGCCTGGCATTGTCGGTGACAACATGATCAAGATGGGAGCGGGCACATGCACCGTCACCGCAACGCCGGGTGGTCCGTCGTATCACACGTGCCTCGTGGTCATTGCGGTGATGCTCCTGCTTCGCTTCGTTCTCAACACGTTTGGCCTCTGGTGCTTCTTCGCCGCCGACCGTCCCTATTACATCTTTCCGATCTCGTGCGCCGGCCAACGCAAAAAGATGGGCGCCCGCATTCAGAAGCAGTACGCAACTACTACGGATGCCGCGGCACGCAAGGCGATCGAACAAGCGGCCGACGCGTCCGCGCCCCTCAACCAGCGCCTCGTCGCCGCCGCGTTCGTCAACCCACAAGTGCCCGTCGTGCCGGTGCAAGGCATGCAAGACCAAGACCCCGAAGGCATGCAAGCGGCCATGGTGCCCGAGCTGAGCCACTCGATGACCTGCGGCGGTTGGGTCGAACCGTTTTGGTACAACATCCTCGGCTCGCTGCGCATGCACGAGTACGTTGGCTACCTGTTTTACATCATCGCCTTCTTCATCCTGGCAGGGGCCGCCAACACGCCCATCGAAGACGTCACGTACATGCCCAAGGCGGCGTATGACGCAACGTATCAAGCGGCCTCGAAGGCATCTCCTTACAGCTACGCAAACCACATGACGACGCAAGGGCAACCATGCTCCTACTTTGCAAACCCGAACGACCCTACCACGGCCCAGCACTTTGGTAGTCTCTATACACCCAACCTCAAATTCAACCTCGATTACAACGGAAAGGGCCCAACGCTCAACCAGCTTTCGAACACCTGGTACTCCCCGGCACAGTACTCGTGCGACACGAGCGGAAAGACTTGGCCCGAGACCTTTTACGATGGAGGCTCGTTCGAGTCGGGGTGCTGCGCGTCGAACAAAATGGCCACGCCCTATAGCAATGTGTTGGATCCACAAGGCGAACAGACCAACCCAATGTACGTCTTCTCGATTTTGGTGCTCGTGGGAAGCATCTTTTACCTCATCTCGTCGTTGGCTTACGCAGCGGCCATTTTTGGGCTCAACCAAGCTCCAATTCCACAAATCACCGTCAACTCTGCAGACCCACGCCCTTTTGAAGGTGGAATCTGAACATTTGTGCAAGGGGGGAATGAATGCGTGGCCCAGAGAATCCACACTCGGCGGCACGAGACAAAAAGAGGGAGAACCCGGGTTGCGGGTGGGTGCTGAGAAGCCTGTGTGTATTCGTGTCTCTGTTGGTAGGTGTTGGTAGGTGTTGGTATGTGTTGGTAGGTGTTGGTATGTGTTGGTATGTGCGATAAGAATTAACTCATGGATGCATTTTGAAATGCGCTATAAACGAATCTTTTTACAAACGACCAAAGGGGATATGCCGAATCGTACGAAGAGCGGTAATAATATGAGCGCTGCAATGTTGGGACTGGGTGCGTCGTCCAGCGGACCGGGTGAAACGCGCATCTCGGTGTTGCAAATGCAACACCTACGCAACGTCTTCGAGCGCAACCCGGCCATCTTGGCGGCGCGCAACGTGCTCCACTCACAGCTGCTTTCGAGCGGGTTGCTGCTCAAAAAAGACGGCAAATCGGTCGACGTGACGCCGTTGTTCCGCCAACATCTCGACACGCACTGGTCGTCCTTTGCGCGTGACGTCATCGACTCGTTTTTGATCATGGGCTTTGTGGTGGTCTCCTACGAGCGCGACGACGTGCCATCGGCAACCAACTCGATTCGCGAGCGCAAGCGCAAACGCGACGTCAACGCCTCGGCGAATCTGTTGCCGATTGTGGCGCCCATCGGCTC
>NYTV01000062.1 GCA_002683685.1 Paracoccaceae bacterium | reverse complement strand
GATCATCTGCTCCACCAGATCCACCCCAGTGACCAACTCTGTCACAGGGTGCTCGACCTGCAAGCGGGTGCTCATCTCAAGAAAATAAAAATTCTGCGCGCTGTCGACGATAAATTCCACCGTACCTGCACTGGTATAGCCCACCGCTTGCGCTAATGCACAAGATTGCGCGCCCATCGCCTGGCGCACTTCAGGCGTGAGAAAAGGGCTCGGGGCCTCTTCAATCACTTTTTGATTGCGCCTTTGAATGGAACATTCGCGCTCATTCAAATAGATGCAATTGCCGTGGCCATCCGCCAGAACTTGAATTTCGATATGCCGGGGTTGTGTGACAAATTTTTCTATGAAAATTCGGTCATCACCAAAGCTGCTGGCAGCTTCATTCTTGGATGATTGGAAGCCCTCGCGCGCCTCCGCATTGTTCCATGCTATGCGCATGCCCTTGCCACCCCCGCCAGCGCTGGCCTTGAGCATCACCGGATATCCAACCTCTTGTGCGATTTTCACCGCTTCATCCGCATCTGCAATCACACCCATATAGCCCGGAACTGTGCTGACGCCGGCTTCTTTGGCTAACTTCTTTGAGGTGATCTTATCTCCCATGCTTTCAATCGCAGAGGCAGGGGGGCCGATGAATGCGACACCTTCAGCTTCCAAGGCCTCAGCAAACAGTCGATTTTCCGACAAAAACCCATAACCAGGATGCACCGCCTGTGCCCCAGTTTGCCGTATCGCATCCATGACTTTTTCAATGACGATGTAAGACTGATTCGCAGGCGAAGGACCAATATGCACCGCCTCATTGGCCATTTTCACATGCAGCGCCTGGGCGTCCGCATCGGAATATATCGCCACGGTTTTGATCCCCATCGCCTTGGCAGTTTTGATCACACGGCAGGCAATCTCGCCCCGGTTGGCAATTAATATCTTATCAAACATTGAGGAGTCCTTCTCGGCGCGCGCAACTCAATGCATAGGAGCTGCGCGAAAAAAAGAACCGGCGCTGGCCAAAGCCAGAACCGGTTAAGGAAAGAAAGGGTCGATATGTTTTCAAAACCAATGCAGAGGATTTTGAAATGTCCGCACCTAAGTTATGACGCGCGCAGATCCCTGGGCCAAGGGCAGAAGCTGCTCTGGCCACGCACTGGGCACAAAGCCGCGCAAAATACCCTATGAGACCCGGCAAGTTCACGCCGACCACCCTTCAACGAAAATTTGCGGGAAGCTCACTTGCGCTTTTTTCAGGTCCACACGCAACAAAGCCACATAGGATTCGGGATCAAAATCATCCTGTGCGGGAACCACTTCGCGCTCAAACAACCAGGACAGACGCCCCCCATCAAGATTGCCGCGCTCAAATGGCTCCTCACCAAAATATTCAATCAAGGCCCGCAAAAATGCCTCATCCGCCCTGCGATCCGGGGGACGGCGGTCGGCATAGCGCTCGCGCCTGATGATTTTTGTCGCCCCATTCTTGCTCGCGCGCCGTATGGTAAATTGCGCATCCGTGCCAGGCAGACGGCCGGGAAACCCACGATGTTTTTTCATTAGTGGCTCTCTTCGACTTTACAGTGGAATATTATCATGTTTTTTCCACGGGTTTTTCAGAGATTTACCCCGCAAACTGGCAAATGCTCTGCACACCCGGCGACGGGTCGAAGCGGGAATAATCACCTCGTCGATAAAACCTTTTTCAGCTGCAACGAAAGGATTGGCAAAGCGTTCCTCATAATCTTTAGTGTGCTGCGCAATCTTCTCAGCATCACCAAGATCGGCGCGATGGATAATTTCTGTCGCCCCCTTGGCGCCCATCACTGCGATCTCCGCTGTCGGCCAAGCGTAGTTGAAATCCCCGCGCAGATGTTTGGAGGCCATCACGTCATAGGCGCCGCCATAGGCTTTGCGCGTTATGACCGTCACTTTTGGCACCGTCGCTTCGCCATAGGCAAACAAGAGTTTGGCCCCGTGCTTAATTACGCCGCCATATTCCTGCCCTGTTCCGGGAAGAAACCCAGGCACGTCTACGAGGGTGAGAATTGGAATTTCGAAGGCATCACAAAACCGCACAAAACGCGCGGCCTTACGGCTGGCGTCAATATCCAAACAACCGGCCAAAACTGTCGGCTGATTGGCCACAACGCCAACGGTGGATCCTTCCATACGGATAAAACCGGTAAGAATGTTTTTGGCAAATTCCTCTTGGATCTCATAAAAGTCACTTTCATCAGCGATTTTATGGATCAGCTCTTTCATATCGTAAGGCTGGTTCGGATTGGCCGGAATCAATGTGTCCAAGCTGTGATCCACGCGCAGTGGATCGTCAAAAAACGGCCGGACGGGTGATTTCTCTCGATTGTTGAGCGGCAAAAAGTCGACCAAGCGCCGGACTTCTGTCAGTGCCTCAACGTCATTCTCAAAGGCACCGTCCGCCACCGAGGATTTCCGCGTATGTGTCACAGCTCCGCCCAGCTCTTCGGCCGTCACCACCTCATTGGTCACAGTTTTGACCACATCAGGACCGGTCACAAACATATAGCTGCTATCTTTAACCATGAAGATGAAATCGGTCATCGCGGGCGAATAGACCGCACCGCCGGCACAGGGACCCATGATCACGCTGATCTGCGGCACCACACCAGAAGCCATGACATTGCGCTGAAACACCTCGGCGTAACCGGCCAAGGAGGCGACGCCCTCTTGGATACGCGCACCGCCAGAATCGTTCAATCCAATGACTGGTGCACCATTTTGCATCGCCATATCCATGATTTTGCAGATTTTCTCCGCATGGGTTTCTGACAATGAACCCCCAAAGACGGTGAAATCTTGGCTGTAAACATAGACCATCCGCCCATTGACCGTGCCCCAACCCGTGACCACGCCATCACCAGGGTAGGTTTGCTTTTGCATGCCAAAATCCACACAGCGGTGGGCTTTAAACATATCAAATTCTTCAAAGCTGCCCTCATCGAGCAGCAAATCAATCCGTTCGCGCGCGGTGAGTTTTCCCTTTGCGTGCTGCGCATCAATCCGGCGCTGACCACCGCCCATTCGGGCAATGTCGCGCCGATTCTGTAATTCGTTCAAAATATTCATCATGGCAGATCCTCTTTGTGCGACCATAGCCTGCCATGCAGGCAAAGCGAAGGTGAATTTCGAATATTTGCAAATATTTTGCGGCGTCAATCTGAATAATTGAATAATTGCAAATAGTCTGGACAAGCCCATCAGCCGACGATAGCGATTTATAATGAATAGCTATTCCCGCTCCAAGTTCTTGGACAATTCAACTCCGCCGAGCATCTTCACACTAATTTGCCTCTCGGCGGTCGGCGCCTTGGGCCTCAGCATCTTTCTGCCGTCGCTGCCCTCGATGGCCCAAACCTTCAATGTCAGTTACGCCAGCGCGACACTCGCTGTAAGTCTGTATTTAGCGATGAATGCGGTCTTCCAGCTCTTTGTCGGACCGCTGTCAGACCGCTACGGACGCCGGCCTGTGGTGATGGTCGCCTTAGCCATTTTTTGCGCCGCCTCAGTGGGCTGCATCATCGCCCCCTTCTTTGAGGTTTTTCTTATCTGTCGCTTGCTGCAAGCGGTTGTGGTCACTGGCCTCGTTCTGTCGCGCGCGGCCATTCGCGACACATGCAGCCAAGATCAAGCAGCTTCAGTGCTAGGATATGTGACAATGGGCATGGCCATCTTACCGCTCATCGGACCAGCAATGGGCGGCGGCTTGGAGGCACAATTTGGCTGGGTTGCAAGTTTTTGGCTTCTGCTGGGTGTGGGTATTTTCGTCTTTGCCCTGACCTATTTGGACATGGGAGAAACCAATCTTCATCAAACCAGCTCGATGGCAGAACAATTTCGCGCCTATCCAGAGCTACTGAAGTCGCGTCGCTTTTGGGGCTATTGCCTAACCGCCAGCTTCAGTGCCGGCGCGTATTTCGCCTATCTGGGCGGCGGTGCCTATGTTGGCCGTGAAATATTCGGCCTATCGCCCGCCACCTTGGGGTTTTACCTCGGCGCGCCCTCATTGGGCTATATCGTCGGAAACGGCATATCGGGGCGCTTCTCAAGCGCGCTTGGGGTCAACCGTATGGTGCTGATCGGCACGATTTTGACCTGCCTAGGATTGGTCTTGAGCATCAGCTTGTTTCTCTTCACCGAGGCGCAACCGATCTCTTTCTTTGGCTGTGTCTGCTTTATGGGCCTCGGCAATGGTATGGTTCTGCCAAACGCCACGGCGGGCATGATGTCAGTCCGACCACATTTAGCTGGCTCCGCCTCCGGCATTGGCGGCACGATCAATACCGGTGGCGGCGCTTTGATCGCAATCGGCACCGGGGCCATATTGGTGCCCGGAACCGGAGCTTTGCCCCTGCTGCTGATCATGCTGGTCACCACCAGCCTGTCCATTTTGACCATCATCTATGTGATAAAACGCACCAGCAGTCTTGAAGCCGCAAATCCACAAAGTTGAGTTTGCAAATTTACTGTGCTAGCGGCTTTCTATGGCCAAACAAAAATTCTATGCCGGAACAAAACTGCGCGAATTGCGGCGCAAAGTTGATCTCACTCAACGGGAATTTTCTGAGCGGCTTGAGGTCTCACTCCCCTATCTCAATCAAATGGAAAATAATAACCGCCCTGTGTCTGCGGCGGTGATTTTAGCTTTGGCTGACGTCTTTGGTTTTGATGTTACAGAACTTGTATCAGGCGATAATGCGCGACTGGTCAGCGATATGCGCGAGGCGGCCACGGACCCAATTTTTGGCGCAGACGCGCCGCATCTGGCCGATATCCGCATGGCCGCAAACAACGCCCCGGGATTGGCCCGTGCTTTTTTGCAGCTCCACCGGGCCTATCGTGAAACTCATGAGCGGCTGGCGTCTTTAGATGAAGCTCTCGGCCGCGCCGACAGCCGCCTGCAATCGAGCCCCTGGGAAGAGGTTCGAGATTTTTTCCATTATTGCGACAACTATATTGATGCAGTGGACCGCGCCGCGGAACGATTCGCAGGCGACGCCAAGGGCAGGATCCACGCCCATGCGATTGCGCGGCTTGAAGCCTATGGCGTAACGCTACGGCGCAGCGGCGATCCGGCCCTACGCAGCTATGAGCCAGAAAGCAAAATTCTAACCCTTTCCACGCATCTGCCTGAGCCCACTGCGACTTTTCAACTCCTGATCCAACTCGCCCTGCTGACGCAAAACGATCTGCTGGATGCTACATTGGATTTTGCCAAATTCCATTCACCTGCTGCCCGCGACATCGCCAAATTGGGTTTGGCCAATTACTATGCAGGGGCTAGCCTCATGCCCTATGGCACCTTTTTGACTGCCGCACAGGATCTGCGACATGATCTTGAGCAATTGGCCGGGAAGTTTGGCGCCAGCATCGAGCAGGTCGCCCATCGCCTCTCTACGTTGCAACGCAGCGGGCAAAAGGGTTTGCCCTTCTTTTTCGTCCGAGTCGATCAGGCCGGCACCATTACCAAACGCCATTCAGCCACTTCATTACAATTTGCCCGCTTTGGTGGCGCATGCCCACTTTGGAATGTGCATCGCGCCTTTGAAACCCCGGGACAGTTTTTGCGACAAATGGCCGAAACCCCCGACGGGAAACGCTATTTCTGCCTGGCGCGGGATGTGAGCAAATCTGGCGGCGCATGGGGCGCACCCGTAAGGCGTTATGCCATCGGGTTGGGATGCGAAATGCGGCACGCAGGCTCATTGGTCTATGCCGACGGGCTCGACACCAGCGCCAATGCACAGGTGGAACCCATTGGCATATCGTGCCGAATTTGTGAGCGTCACAACTGCCACCAACGTTCCGTACCACCCCTAGAGCGCAATTTGCAGGTAAACCCAGATCTGCGCGGCATCCTGCCCTATCAAGTGGGATGAGACAACGCCCGCATCCAGCAGCGGCACCCAGCTGCCCCTAATAGGGCGCTTCCAATGGGCTCAGACGGACATAGACAGATTTAAGCTGCGAGTAATGATTGATCGCAGCTTTTGAGTTCTCCCGACCCACTCCAGAAAGTTTTACACCGCCAAACGGCGCTTCGACTGGGGCGTCGTTATAGGTGTTGATATAGCAGGTCCCGGCCTCCAAAGCCTTCACCATCCGATGGGCCCGCGGCAGGTTTTGGGTAAAAACTCCGGCCGCCAGCCCGTAGTCCGTATGATTGGCACGGGCCAAGACCTCCGCCTCATCATCAAATTCCAGCACCGATAAGACTGGCCCAAAAATCTCTTGCTTTGCGATGGTCATATCATCTGTCACATCCGCAAATACCGCAGGTGTCAACCAAAAGCCCGGGCGATCGAGCCGCGTGCCGCCACAGATCAGTCGCGCCCCTTCCGCCTTACCCTTGGCAATAAATCCCTCCACAATATCGCGTTGCCGCTCTGAAACCATAGGACCGAAATTACTGGCCTCATCCATAGGATCCCCCAAGATCGCTGTGGCCAAACGCTCAGAGAGCCGCTTGAGAAAGGCCGGCTTGATGCCTTTTTGTACGAAGACGCGCGTGCCATTCGAGCAAATTTGGCCAGAGGAATAGAAATTGGCCAAGATGGCTCCGCTCACCGCGGCTTCCAGCTCCGCATCATCAAAGATGATCAGCGGCGATTTCCCACCTAGTTCCATGGTTACATGGCGCATTCCCTCCGCAGCGGCAGCATAGACTTTGCGGCCTGTTGGCAGCGAGCCTGTGAGCGAGACCTTATTCACCAAAGGATCGCTCACCAAGGCCGCCCCGACATCGCCCAATCCTTGCACCACATTATACAGCCCGGCTGGCAAACCGGCCTTATGCAAAATTTCCGCCACCTGCAATGCGCAAAGCGGCGTTGTTTCGGAGGGTTTAAAGACCATTGCATTGCCACAGGCCAAAGCTGGCGCTGCCTTCCAAGCGGCAATTTGCGTGGGGTAATTCCAAGCGCCAATGCCAACGCAAACTCCGAGCGGCTCCCGGATCGTGTAGATAAAATCCTCACCAAACTGCACATGCTCCCCGGTGAGACTCCCAGCCAGGCCACCAAAATATTCCAAAGCATCTGCCGCAGAGGTGGCATCGGCCACCAAAGTTTCCTGCAAGGGCTTGCCGGTATCATAGGTTTCCAATTCGGACAATGAACGGTTCCGCGCACGCATCATATCTGCCGCCCTGCGCAATATCCGGCCGCGCTCTGTACCCGTCATCGCCGCCCAGATTGGCTGGGCCGCTTTGGCCGCCGCAAGCGCCGCCTGCACAATCTGCGGTGTCGCGCTATGCACCCGACCAATGACCTCTCCCGTTGCGGGGTAAATCACATCAATCGGTGCGCCGGCCTTGTCTTCAACATAGGCACCATTGATAAAGTGGCTCGCGGTGGGTTTTGGATCAATCATAGGAGGGTCTTTCTTTCTCGATTTCGTTTCAACTGCGCCTCGCGCAAAGTGAGATACAGAACGGAACCAATGATAATCATCCCGCCCAATATAACCAAAGCATCGATATGCTCGCCAAATAAGAAATATCCAGTGGCAACAGACCAAATCAACTGCAAGAAACCTACAGGTTGCGTGACCGTCAGCGGGGCCGACCGGAAGGCAAAGGTCATGGAGTAATGCCCAGCAACAGCGAAAGTGGCGACCGCGAATAGCATGGCCACTTCAAAACCTGTGGGCGGAATCCAGACGGGAATTGTCAGCGGGATAAGCCCAATGGTCACACCCACGGACAACAAGGCCACCACCATGTCCGCGCTGGCTAAATCGGTCAAGCGCTTGGCGATGAGGTAACTCACCCCGAAACATAACGTTGTACCCAGCATGGCGATATGTCCCGGTGTAATCTCACGAATGCCGGGTCTCAAGATGATCATCACGCCCAATATTGCCACAACAATCGCAAGCCCCCGGCGCAGCGCCAAGCGCTCGCCCAAAATTACAACCGCTCCCAATGTCACGAAAATTGGCGTCAAATATCCCATGGCAGAGACCTCCGCGATTGGAATGCGGGCCATAGCGTAGAACCAAAGTGTTACAGCAAAGGTGTGCAAAAACGCGCGCCCTGCACCGAGCCTGGTCACCTGCCAAGTGAGCCCCTCGCGCAACAAAACACGCAGAACCGGCAACAAGAACACCAGCCCTAAAGAATAGCGAAGAAATGCACTTTCTGCCGCGGGCAAACGCGTGCCGACCAATTTCACGCCGACATACACGCCGATGAAACACAGTCCCGACAGCCCCATCCACAATGCGCCAACAATTGGCCTATCCGCAACTTGCTCGCTCATACGCAATCGCTTTCATGCCCCGTCACAAGAGGCAAGAGAAAATTCAACGCGCTAACCCACCAAAGAGGGCAGCCAGAGTACAATTCCCGGAAAGGCAACCAAAAGCGCAATTGTGACACCATCCGCAAGGAAGAATGGGGTGACTCCTTTGAAGACATCCTGCACCGTCAAATCATCGCGCACCCCGGCAACCACAAAGCAATTGAGCCCAATAGGCGGAGTTATGAGACAGAACTCCGCCATTTTCACCACCAATATCCCGAACCAAATCGCACACATCGTGCCATTCATACCAAAGGCGCTATCGGCCGCAGTCACATATTCACCGCCATTGAGCGCCATTACGGCCGGATAGACGACAGGCAGTGTTAACAGCAACATGCCGATCGCATCCATGAACATACCAAGGACCGCATAGGCCAAAAGAATGCAGATCAAAATAACCAAAGGCACCATATCCAAGCTGGTAATCCAGTCAGAAAACACACCCGGAAGATCAGCAAATCCCAAAAACCGTACATAGATCAGCACGCCCCAAATAATTGAAAAGATCATCACAGTCAGCTTCGCGGTTTCAAGCAATGCATCTTTCAACTGCGCCCAGCGCATGCCACGATAAAGGGCCATTAGAAACACGATGAAAGCGCCGACGGCGCCACCTTCGGTCGGCGTACCCCAGGCATCGCCAAAGGGGTTGTAAACAAAGAAGATGATAATCACCACCACAGCGACAATCGGCAAAGCTGGTGGCAGGGCTGCAAAACGTTCACGCCAGGTGAAGCCTGAAACCGGTGGGCCGACATTTTTGAAAATCACTGCGATACCGATGATCAGTCCGGCATAGACCAAAGCGGAAAAAGCACCGGGAATAAAGCCCGCCAATAACAGTTTGCCCACGTCCTGCTCAACGATAATTGCGTAGATAACCAAAATAGCGGAGGGCGGAATGAGCGAGGCTAAAGTCCCGCCAGCTGCCACAACCCCAGCGGCAAATTGTTTGTTATACCCAATCTTCAGCATCTCAGGGATCGCAATCCGCGCAAAGACCGCCGCCGTGGCCACCGATGCGCCAGAAACGGCCGCAAAACCTGCCGTAGCAAAGACCGTTGAGACCGCGAGACCGCCAGGCACCCAAGCGATCCAACGTTTCGCAGCCTCAAAAAGAGCCGTGGTCAGCTTAGCGTAATAGGCCAAATAGCCGATCAGAATAAACGTCGGAATAAGGCTCAAAGCCTGGGCAGCTATTTTGGAATGCGGCACTTGGCCAGCAATTTTTACGCTGATGGTCAGGGCTTTTCCAAATTTTGCCGGATCATAATCAAAACCGTTCCAGCGCAACCAAAACAAGCCAACAAAACCAGCAAGACCTGCGGCAAAAGCCACCCTCATACCGATAAACACCAAAACCAGCATGCCGCCGGTGGTCCATAGGCCAATTGAAATAGGATCCATCACTCCTGCTCCGCCAAATGGGCCGCTTCCGCCATGGCCTGCTCTTCAATTGTTAAGATCAGGGGCACGGCCACCGGGCGTTCCAGTCCGAGCACCAATGCCCGGCCATAGCCAATCATTTGCAGCACAAGCCTCACCGCCAAGAGTGAGAAGGCAACGGGCACCAAGAGTTTGGCCGGCCACATTGGAATGCCGATGTCGATCGAGCTGTCACGGCTCCAAATAGGTTTGCTAAAATCAAAACTGCGGTCAAAATGCGCCCAAGAACCCCAGATCAGCGCCAAAATGACCACCAAAATTAACGTCACAGTCAGAAACTCCAAGGCCCAGAGCACCCGTCCACGCATCTTGCCGATGATCATATCCATACGAATATGACCGCCAAAGCGTTGCACATAGGAAATTCCCATAAAGGCAATCACCGGCATGGCCGCCTCGATATAGTCAACGTAGCCATTCAAGGGTTGATTTAAAAATTTGCGGCCAGACACAGAGTAGGCTGCGAGAAACATAAGTGAAAATACGGCCAAGCCACTGAGCAGAGCAAAGACACGTTCAACAGGCAACAGCACCCGATCAGCGCGGCTAAGCCAGGAATCGTCTTGCAGAACAGATGAGGATGAAGCCATAGCGTCGCCTTCAGGGTGAATTGACAGAGCGTAAATTGACAGGGCGTAAAATGTCAAAAACACCTGCCCCTCGCGAAAAGGGGCAGGTGCGCATGGATCAGTTGCCCTTACGGGTATTTTCCAAAGTGGTCATGACAAGGTCAAACAATTCTTGACCCGGAATGCCCTGAGCTTCCATATCAGCAATCCAAGCCGCGCGGATTGGATCGGCGGCTTTGGCGCGAAACGCTGCCAATTCGGCATCGCTGATGGTGACTTTTTCAACGCCTTTTTCAGCCAGAACACCATCCCAACGCTGCAGCAATGCGCCATAGTTTTCGAGATAATATTCGATCGCCTCATCAACAGACGAATCCAATACAGCGCGGTGCGCGTCAGACAAGCTTTCATAGGCATCGATATTGACCACGACCGGGCAATTTACAGTGCCCGGGTTCAGGTTCTCTGTCCACCAATCCGCACGGTTAATTGTGCCGTAGGACAGATGCGCATGCTGCGCAAAGGCCACGGTATCTACAACACCCGATTCCATCGCCTGATAGGCTTCGGTTGCTGTCACGGATGTGGGCACACTGCCAACAGCCGCAAATGCCTTGCCAAGACCGCCTGTGGCCCGTACGCGCATGCCTTCGAAGTCAGCGAGGGTCGAGCGCGGATCGCCAGTACCAACGATGTTATATTGCGGCATGGGCGAAGTCATAAGCAGACGCGCATTCCATTGCGCCATCTCTTCTGTCGCTGCTGGGTGAGCATAGACAGCATGGCTGACCGCGACTTCTTCTTCAAGATTTGCAACGCCCAAGAACGGCAATTCTAACACTGTCACAACGCGGTTTTTATCAGGATGGTAGCCAGCACAGAATTGCGCCATTTCAAAGGCCCCGATAGAAATCCCATCGAGGTTCTCGCGGTTTTTTGACAGACCCCCATAGCTGACATTCATCGTGAATTCGCCATTGGTTTTCGCTGCGACCAGTTCCGCCAACTTCTCAACATGCTCGGTAAACGCCCGACGCTTGCCCCATACAGAAACATTCCACTCTGTCGCGATCGCTTCGCCAGCAAAGGTAACTGTCAATGCAGCAATCGCCGTCTTCATTCCTAGATTCTTCATAGTATCCTCCCAGATAATGAGCCGAAATTCATTTGGCTTCCAATGGACGATAACGCAACCGGCCCTTATTGGAAGGGGCAGCTCAGCTTTTTTGCGGAAAATTCCATTTTACTTTACACAATACTTCACCGATCAGATCTGCGCAGACGACGCACTGGCAGGCAGGTTGCGCGCTCCGCCAAGCTGATCTGACATTTTTTGCGCACCAGCTGCCCCGTAGATTTCAAGTCTTCCGACTGCGCAATTAAATCGCACATTTCGCGCCCGGCCAAACCGCCAATCTCTTCGGCCGGAAAATGGATCGTGGTCAGGGGCGGCTCCATCTCTTTACTGCCTTTGAAATCTCCTATTCCCAAAACAGACAGCTCTTCTGGCACCTGCACACCCCGCTGGACAGCGGCGTAAATTGCCCCCTGCGCGATTACATCGTTGCCGCAAAGAAGCGCGGTGGGGCGTTCCGGCAGATCAAACAATGCGCCACAGGCTTCCTTAGCTTCGGCGATATTATAAGGGGCCTGTATGGTCCAGGCTTCTGGCGGCTCAGCCTGTTGGCGCCGCAATTGCGTCAAAGCTCCCTCCAATCTTCCCCGCGCGCGATCATTGCCGACAGTCTTAGGAAACACCAAGGCAATGCGCCTGTGCCCTAAATCGAGCACATGTCTTGCGGCCATCTCCCCCGCTTCATTATTGGCAGCGCCAACACAGGAAATGCGGCTATCCTCTTCATAATTCCAGATAGAAATCACCGGAACGGCCTGTTGGTCTAAAAGCTGGAAGGTCGGTTCGGAGTGATCCAGCCCAATCAATGCCACCCCATCCACCCGGTGCTCAAGAAATTTTCGCAACACGGCATACTCGCGCTCCAGATCGAACCCATGGCTGGCAATCAACAAGGTAAAGCCGGCCTGATCTACCGCGTCTGAAAAACTTTGGATAACCTCTGCAAAGATTGCATGATCAATGGTTGGGACGATCAAACCAATCGTACCACTGCGCCGCCCATGCATCGCCTGGGCCGCACGATTGCGGATATAACCCAGGGCCTTCACGGATTTTTCAATCTTTTTGCGAGTCGTAAGATTCACCAAATTCGGGTGGTTAAAGCTGCGAGAAACCGTCGAAATTGAGACGCCTGCACGGCGTGCAACATCCACAATATCAGCCTTATTACTCTGTTTTGAAGTCATAAAAACCTCATTTTGATAAATTTTATGAAAACGTTTGCATTACTATTTTCATTGCTTAACTTAATAAGTCAAGCACAACACTGAAATGTGGATCACCGATGGAGTTCCTTTACTACTTTGACGATGTCTTCACCCTTTGGGCCTTTGGCATGCTGTTGCTGGGCACAATCTTTGGGTTGATACTTGGCGCCACACCGGGGCTTTCGCCCACCATGGCGGTGGCCTTGGCTATTCCTTTCACCTTTAAGATGGAGCCCGCTCATGGGCTAATTTTGCTCGGAGCGCTGTACACCTCGACGGTCGCGGGGGGCGCAGTCAGTGCTATTTTGCTGAAAATTCCGGGAGCGCCAGCCAATATTGCCACCACATTGGATGGCCATGCGATGGCGCGTAATGGGGACGGCAAACGTGCCTTGCAATTGTCATTTTTAGCCTCGCTCTTTGGCGGTGTCGCCGGGGTACTCCTGCTGATCTTCGCCACACCGATCCTCGCCAAATGGGCCTTGGTCTTTGGCCCGAGTGAAAGTTTCTGGATCGCGATCCTTGGTGTTACTGTCATTGGCACTTTAGGCAGCAATTCTGTCATCAAGGGATTACTGGCCGGATGTATTGGCCTTTGGATTTCCACCATCGGTTTCGACGACATCTTGGGCACACAGCGCTTTATTTTCCATTCCTCACTTGCGGGAGGCATCAACATCATCCCTGCACTAATTGGTCTTTTTGCCATTCCGCAGGTGATCTCAATGTTTGCCAAAGGCCGCACGCGCGACGATCTTGAAGTCCTGAGCATAAAGCCCCATCCGCTGCGCAAAGCGATTACAGAAGTGGGCCGCCGCACGCGCGCGCTTGGCATCGGAACCTCGGTCGGCGCAATCATTGGCCTGATCCCTGGCGTGGGTGGGCAAATCGCCGGGCTGGTGGCCTATGATCAAACCCGCAATTTCAGCCCAGACCGCGAAAAATTCGGCACAGGCCACTCCGAGGGCATCATCGCCGCGGAATCGGCCAATAACTCCATGGTCGGACCCTCATTGGTTCCATTACTCACTCTCTCAATCCCCGGCAGTCCGACGGCAGCCGTATTGCTCGGCGGGTTAATTATCCACGGTATTTTCCCCGGCCCAAATATTTTCCGGGACTATCCAGAGGTTGTTTGGCCCTTCATCAACTCTATGCTGATCGGGCAAATCTTGATGTGCGTCTTCGGCCTGATGATCGCAGGTCTGGCCGCCAATGTGGCACGGGTGCCACGCGCAGTCATGGCCGCTGTGGTCCTGGCCCTTGCTGTATTCGGAAGTTACTCAGTGCAGCTGTCTATGGATGACGTTTTTGTCATGCTCATCCTCGGGGCAGGAATGTATTTTCTGGCACGCTACGGCTACTCCGCAGCCCCGTTGGTTTTAGGCCTAATCTTAGGGCCAATTGCGGAAGGCAACTTTGTCGAAGGCGCGATGATCGCAGCGGCACAAAATGGGGTGTTGCCGTATTTCTTTACCGGGACGTTGAATTTGGTCCTGATTGCCATCGTCTTGGGTTCAATTGTCTACTCAGTCTGGCTTGAGCTGAAAAATCGCAACCAAGGGAGGGCTTTGTGATGCACCGGTTTCAACACGCCATCCCCGCGGGGCTCATCGCCTTTGTCGGGCTGTGGGTCTGCTTTGTAAGCTACACACAAACCCCGGCGGCCGCATTCGCCTTTCCCCGCCTCATCTCAACAGTCTTTGTTGTGCTGGCCCTCTGGACGTTTTTCAAAGTCCTCAGAGACGGTGCCGCCCAGGACGGCGGTTTCAACCGCCAAGAGATTGTCAATATCGCGCCGGGTCTCGCTTTGGCCGTGGTCTATGTTTTTTGGGGCGCAAATTTCTTCGGGTTTTACACCGGAACCGCCCTCGCTTTCTTTATTCTGCTAACTTGGTATGACCCCGCAGATCACCGGCAGCTCCGGTCTTGGGTCATGCGCGCCATCATCACGGCCGGCTTTATCGCCGTAATGTATTGTCTCTTCGCACTTATCTTGAACGTATACACACCGCGAGAGATTTGGTCCTGAACCGTAGACGCGGCAGGGCATCATCACCACTAGGGAGGACTAGAAAATGAAGAAACTACTCGCAGGTGCAGCCATTGCCCTTGCCGCTTTGGCCAGCTCCGCGCAGGCCGATGGCCATGCAACTTACCCTGAACGTCCAATTATGCTGATGGTCAGCTATGGTGCCGGCGGCGCTACTGATTTCCAAGCGCGTATTGTCACCATGACCGCTGGCAATGACGATGCCTTAGGCATGCCTGTTGCAATTATCAACAAACCCGGTGCCGGGGGCCGCGTTGGCTGGAATTGGCTGGCCACAGCTGCCGATGCCGATGGCTATACCCTTGGCGCATACAACATCCCCCATTTCATCGCCCAATCCATTCAGGGCGGCGTGGAATATTCAGCCGATAGCTTCGAGCCTATTGCCAACTGGGGCGCCGATCCGGCAGTATTTGTTGTCGCAGCGGACAGTGAATTTAACTCCATGGCGGATGTCATTGATTGGGCCAAAGCCAATCCAGGCAAGCTCACCTTCTCTGGTGCGGGCCTCTTTGTGGGTCACCATATCGCGGCGCTGCAAATTGAAAAAGCAGCCGGCGTGAAAATGGCCTATATCCCAAATAAATCTGGCGGCTCTGGCGCAATGAAAGCGGTTATCGCCGGTGAGGTAATGGCCGGTGTGAACAACCTGTCCGACGCCTTCCGCGCCCGTGAAGCGGGCACAATCAAGATCCTCGGCGTCGCAGATCTGGAGCGCAATTCCTTTATGGAAGATGTACCGACCATGCGGGAGCAGGGCCTTGATGTGGACAATGCTTCGGTTAATTTCCGCGGCGTTATGGTCCCCAAAGGCACACCACAGGCCATCATCGACAAGCTGGCCGAAACCGTGCCAGCCATGTTCGCCAATCGCCGCGTTGCCGGCAAAATGAAAGCTGGCGGATCTCCAATGCATATCATGACCCGAGATGAGGTCCTTGAGATGTGGGCTGCCCGCGAGGTGACCCTAAAGGATCTGCTTGCAGGCCTGTAACGTAACCACAATCGGTGGGAGCCTTTGCGGGTTCCCACCACTCTATCAAGAACGGAATTCCCCATGACTGCTCCAGATGAAATTGCGATCGTTGACCGCGTGATTGCCGGTGCCCGTAAAGCTCAGTTGGCTTTCGAAGTGAGCGGTTCACAAGACCGATACGATCAAGCCGCTCAGGCGGTTGGATGGGCCATAATGGAGCCCACACGCAATCGTTCATTGGCGGAACTGGCGGTCCAGACCACTGGCCTCGGTAACGTCGCCGACAAAATCACGAAAAACCACCGTAAAACGCTGGGCCTGTTGCGGGACATCGCGGATGCAAAAACATACGGAATAATTTCTGATGATCCTGCCACGGGGATAACAGAAATCGCCCGCCCACTCGGTGTCGTGGGCGCAGTTGTGCCCTCAACCAACCCGGCGGCCACCCCGGCGAATAATATCATCAATGCAGTAAAATCTGGAAACGCCATCGTTCTTTCGCCATCTCCAAAAGGGATCGCCTCCTGTGAGCTGTTGCTGGACTATATATATGCCGAATTTGACAAGATCGGAATTAATCGCGACCTGGTGCAGATGCTGCCCGCGCCGGGATCAAAGGCCAAGACCCAACGCATGCTTGAAATGAGTGACTTGGTTGTTGTCACCGGCAGTCAAAACAATGTGCGCCGCGCCTATACTTGCGGTACCCCGGCGATAGGGGTGGGAGCGGGCAATGTGACCGTAATCGTCGATGAAACGGCCAATCTTGCCGAGGCCGCCGCGAAAATCACCGCCTCAAAAACCTTTGACAATGCCACCTCTTGCTCGTCGGAAAACGCGCTTGTGGTGGTGGATGAAATTTATGACGCCTTTGTGCAAGCCATGGCGCAAGAGGGCGGCGCTCTCGTGACTGATGAAGCGCCCATCATTGCCAAACTCTGGCCAGATGGACATTTGAACCGCTCGGTCATTGCCCAAGATGCCGACAAGATGCTTGAAGCGCTGGGTATGGTGGGCACGGTCCCTGCTACGACGAAGTTCCTTGCCGTTGAGACCTCCGGTATCGGTGCAGATCATCCCCTCTCGGGCGAAAAGCTTTCGCGGGTCATGGCCCTTTATCGTGCGCGAGATTTTGCGGATGCAAAGGCCATTGCCAGCCGTATCCTGACCCATCAAGGCGCGGGCCATTCCATCGGAATTCACTCAGCCCTTGAGGCACGCGCTTTGGAATTGGGACGCGAAGTGCCAACCTGTCGGGTGATCGTGAACCAAGCTCATTGCTTCGCCACGGGTGGCGCTTTCAACAACGGCTTGCCCTTTTCGCTCTCAATGGGATGCGGCAGTTGGGGCGGCAATTCGATTGATGGCAATCTCAATTGGCGCCACTTTGTGCAAACAACCAAAGTGACCCGTGAAATTCCTGCCCGTGAACCGGCGCTCGAAGATATCTTTGCAAATTACTGGGCACGAGCCGGAAAATGATTGCATTTAACGAAACCCCACCACAAGGCACCGTACGCGACTGGCTGGACCAGCAGGCTGAAGCAAGGGGAGAACGCATCGCCTATCGCTTCACCGATGGCGACGCCGACCTCTCTTGGGCAAATTTGCGCGATATCGCCCGCGCCCGTGCGCAGGGCCTAACAGCCCTCGGTATGGCTAAAGGTGAAAGCCTCGCTGTGATGATGCCCAATGGGCGCGCAGCGTTAGAGACGCTTTTTGCCGGGCTCTATGGCGGGTTTCGCGTCACCATGATTAATCTGGCGGCGGGTAACGATGCCATTACCTATGCATTTGAGCATTGCGAGGCGCGCTTTGCCTGTGTCGGCGCAGAACAGCAGGCGCAATTTGCCGCGACCTGCCCCGATGGTCTGCGGCCAATGCCCGATGATCTGGACCTTGATGCGCAAGTGCCACTGCACCCCCTTAGCTCTGGGGATGACGCTTTGCTGATGTACACATCCGGCACCACCGGGCGGCCCAAAGGCGTGGTGCACAGCCATAGTAGCCTTCTCGCAGGCGGCTGGACCGCAGCCCGCGCCCATGCGCTGAGTGAGCATGACTGCGGATATTGCGTGCTGCCGATCTGTCACATCAATGGGCTATGCGTTAGTGTCATGGGATGCCTCATCTCAGGCGGGCAATTATTACTGGCTCCTAAGTTTTCCAACAGCCGGTTTTGGAGTGACATTGAGGCGGGAGCCGTCACGTGGTTTTCGGTTGTTCCCACCATCATCTCGCATGTGCTGCATTCCACTCAGGATCCCAGCGATGCGGCCAAAGCGAAACTACGCTTCGGCAGATCGGCCAGCTCAGCTTTGGCGCCAGAAGTGCAAACCGCCTTTGAAACCCGATTTGGTGTGCCAATCGTTGAGACGATGGGCATGACAGAGACCGCGGCGCAGATGCTTTCGAACCCGCTGCCCCCCGCAACGCGAAAGATCGGCTCACCCGGCATTGCGATCGGCAATCAGGTAACGATCCTACGTTCAGGCCTCTCGGAGGCTAGCCACAATGAACAGGGCGAGATCGCTATTCGCGGTCCGAATGTCATGAAAGAGTATCTCAAGAACCCTGATGAGACACGCGCGAGCTTCACGCCCGATGGCTGGTTACGCTCAGGTGACCTCGGGCATAAGGACGAAGAGGGATATGTGTTTGTGACAGGCCGTCTGAAGGAATTGATCATTAAGGGCGGTGAGAATATTGCGCCACGCGAAGTGGACGAAGCGCTTTACGCCCATGCGGATGTTGTCGAAGCTGCGGCCTTCGCACAGCCCTGCACCACCTACGGTGAACGCGTGGTTGCCGCGGTAACTCTCTGTGTTGGCAGTTCGGTCACCGCTCCTGATTTGATCGACATCTGTACCCGCCGCTTGGGTGCGTTTAAAGCTCCCGATACGGTATATATACTCGAGGATCTGCCCAAAGGCCCTTCGGGAAAAATTCAACGGAAAAAATTGGCCGACATGATGTCATCCACCTGATGTCATCCACGGTCGCAAACGATTAAAACCTTTCCGTCGCAGCGTCAAAAAAAACACCATCTTCCGTCAGCCGATCGAGGCATGATTGAAACACGGCAAAATCGGGTTCGGACCTATCTGCCCACGCTAGATGCTGTGCCAATTCGCCGAGTCCGGCGTGGGTTTTCGACGCAGCCAACCGCGTAAGAGCACTAGCCGACAGCACACGCCGCAACAAAGCATCTGCAAATGACACATGCGATCTTATCACAAGATTTTGATGCGGGACGGAACAGCGCGCAAGATTCAAAAATATAAAAAACACTGCAAAGAACCGCGCACAGTCTCGCGCAACATTTCTGGATCCGTCTGAGCCCAAGCCATGAAGTTGATGACGTTCTGATGCGCTTTTGCCATGGGTTTTTTGGGCGTGGGGTTGAGATATTCGCGCATCAACATGCAATCCTGCTGTGCCTCCGGGTCACTGGGATCCCAAATACATTCTTCCAAATTCGCAGAGCCCCATTCTGAGATAAGGACAACCCACCCCCCTCGATAGACATATTGAGAAAGACATCCCGCGCCGATTTCAGCCGGAGGATCCGTCTTAAAACGAAACCTATGCCTTCAGGTGCTCCGGCTGAGACCAAGAGCGGCCCCCAAGCGAAATGGCCTGGACGACGCACATCAAGCGTCACGACCTTTCCGCGACTGGCAGCCATGATGCTTGGCCAAGCCAAACGCGCAATCAACCCATGAATAAGAGACATCGCCTCAACTTCATAAAGAGGAAGGTCTTGTGCAAAGAGTTGGTGGGGTAGATCACAAAACTCACGCACCCCGGACTTTAACTCGGGTACAATCGACCGCAAAGAGACATGAGCCGAAATATTTTCATTCCAAAAATGTGATAGCTTTGCGGCACCAAAATGTAATTTACTGGGCGAATCCATGCGAATTCCTAAAACTACTGCCTACCTAACCCGCTGTATTTAAACTAAATAAGAACTTACCTGTAAAGGTGAAAATCAATGAGATTTGATCAATTATGAGTTATGAAACTATGCTTTTGAAATGCCGGTTCCAAGGCGATAAAAGCGCCATCTCTGACCGAATATGACGACAGCCTAATGGGTCCAAACACCCCGACGATTGGTGGCAAAATTCTCGCCATACCCGCCAGAACGTATATTCGCTGCACGCTTTTGCGGCTCCACAACCGTTGCTTGAATACCATGGCGATCCGCATAATCCACAGCCGCATCCCTGGTATCAAACTGGAGACGAACCTGCGTCTGCGTATCATCACTAGAGGTCCAGCCCATCAAGGGATCAATGTGACGCGCGTCCGATTGCGCAAACTCCAACACCCAATGTTTGGTTTTGGCCGTGCCTGACGACATGGCAGTTTTGGCGGGCTGGTAGATTCGTGCAAACATGATGTTCTCCATAATTGCTATGTCTAATATATTTCAGCCTCAAGGCAAGCAATTGCTGGCGCAATCAGCGCGAGTTCAATTTTTGTTTTGTTTATTTTTTGTTATCGTATTGAGAGATATTTATTATTCTATCCAGGATTGGCGATGACCTACTCTCCCACAGCTTGAGCTGCAGTACCATCGGCGCGACCATGCTTAACTTCCGAGTTCGGGATGGGATCGGGTGTTTCATTGGCGCTATGATCACCAAACCAAGACAGAATAATATTGATTGTTATTTCAATCAAACTTTGTGTTCCAAGTTAAGTATATTATGCGGCAATTGTGTATGGCTTTTGGATCTTTCGCGGCAAGTCTGCCTTCTACTGGATCAAATCAAGCCTATCGGACCATTAGTACCAGTCAGCTGAACGTGTTACCACGCTTACACCTCTGGCCTATCGACGAGG
>NYTV01000149.1 GCA_002683685.1 Paracoccaceae bacterium | reverse complement strand
TCATATTGGCCGCGCACAGCGTGATGTCCGGCCACAGGCGCCAGGCTTCGAATAACTTTCAATTTTTCGTCGCGTACCGCATCAGGATCGAAATGCGACGGCGGCTCCATTGCGATCAAGCATAACAGCTGCATCAAATGGTTCTGCACCATATCGCGCATCGCACCCGATGTGTCATAATATGCCCCGCGCCCTCCGACGCCCACGGTTTCTGCCACAGTGATCTGAATGTGGTCGATATATTGCGCGTTCCACAATGGCTCAAACAAGAGATTGCCAAAGCGCACGGCCATGAGGTTTTGAACAGTTTCTTTGCCCAAATAATGATCAATCCGGTAAATCTGGCTTTCATCAAACTGCTGCGACAGAACTTTGTTGAGAGCTTTGGCACTTTGCAAATCGCGGCCAAAAGGCTTTTCAACCACAATCCGCGCCTCGGGGGTGGCGATATTCCATGAGTTCAAACGCGCCGCGATATCGCCAAATAAACTTGGGGCTACGGAGAAATAATACGCATTCACCAAGTCTTTTCGGATCAATTTTGCGAATTCGTCCCAACCGCCGTCACCGCAAATATCGACCGCAACATAATGCAACTGCGCAATGAAGGCGTCGAGGTGTAACTGGCTCTCGGCGAAAGGCGCACCAAATTCGTTGATAGCCTCGCGGATCATATCTTGATAGCCTTCGCGGCCGATATCTCCGCGTGCCGCCCCTATAATGCGCGCGTCCACAGGCATTTGCCCGGCACAAAACCTACGAAACAGCCCAGGCAGTATCTTTCGGCGGGCCAAATCACCAGTTCCACCAAAGATGACAAGATCGAAAGGATCAACGGGAATTACTCGGGAGACCATGGATGGATCCTCTGAAATGTTTGCGCTAACGGTGCCTTACAACGACGCGATGCGCCTGTCCACCTTATAGGGCGCGATCAATTCTCTGTCAGCATGTTTCATCAATGCTTTTTTTTCGTGCCACACCGTATTATGGAGGTCGCAAGCGGTGCCACATGTGATCTCAAGGAGCGACAGCCGATGTCCCATCTCGAAAAATTCTCCGACCCGAATGTGACCGCAAAAGGTGAGGCGCGCGCGCGGGTGGCCCTGACCCATCCTGAGACCTTGTGGTTCAACACTGGCACTCTTTGCAATATTGAATGCGTCAATTGTTATATCGACAGCAGCCCCACCAATGATGCGCTGGTCTATATCACTGCCGATGAGGTGCGAGATTATCTGCAACAATTGGTCAGCCGAAACTGGCTCGTGCGCGAGATAGCTTTCACCGGTGGTGAACCTTTCATGAACCCAGAAATCATTGAAATGGCCGAATGCAGCCTCGCCGCCGGCTACGCGGTTCTTATCTTAACCAATGCCATGCTGCCTATGATGCGCAAGCGGATCAAACAGGGGCTTTTAGATCTTAATGCCGCCTACCCTGGCAAACTTACGCTGCGAATTTCGCTTGATCATTTTGATCGCACCAACCATGATACAGAGCGTGGCGCGGGCGCCTTTGACAAAACGCTCCAGGGCATGAATTGGTTGCGCGATGTAGGCATCCGGATGCATGTTGCTGGCCGCACCGTCTGGGGCGATAGCGAAGTCGCCAGCCGTGCCGGCTATCATGCGCTTTTCGAAAAACACGGATATGATATTGACGCCAATGACCCCGGCGTCACGGTTTTATTTCCGGAGCTGGACGAAGCTGCTGAAGTGCCTGAGATCACGACAGCGTGCTGGTCAATTTTAGACAAAAATCCCAACAGTTTAATGTGCGCTTCCTCACGCATGGTGGTCAAACGCAAGGGTGCCCCGCGCCCCGCAGTTGTGGCCTGTACGCTTTTGGCCTATGCGCCAGAATTCGAATTGGGCACCAGTTTGAAAGAGGCGGAGCAAGAGGTTGCGCTCAACCATCCGCATTGTGCGAAATTTTGTGTGCTCGGCGGTGCCAGCTGCTCGGCTTAGGCCTCAAGCTCTGCATCCCAATACAGAAAATCTACCCAGCTCTCATGCAGATGGCCCGGAGGGAATTTTCGCCCAAGATTGCGCATTTCTTCTGCCTGTGGCTTGCGGATTGGCTTGCGCAGGTGCAGGCCTGATTGCTTCAGACTGCGAGAGCCTTTTTTCAAATTACATTTCGAACAGGCCGCGACCACATTCTCCCAACTGGTGCGCCCCCCGCGCGTGCGCGGCACCACATGATCAAAGGTCAAATCCCCGTGCGCGCCGCAATATTGGCACGAAAACTCATCACGCAGGAATAAGTTGAAGCGTGTAAAGGCCACAGTGCTTTGCGGTTTGACGTAATCGCGCAATACAACGACCGACGGAATGCGAATTTCTGTTGTGGGCGAGCGCACTATTTCGTCGTATTCGGCAACAATTTGTACCCGATCAAGCCAGGCAGCCTTCACCGCATCTTGCCAGCTCCAAAGCGACAGCGGGTAATAGGATAATGGACGATAGTCTGCGTTGAGCACCAGGGCCGGCCGTTGCGCGGGCGTGGCCGCCTCTTTCACAAATTGCGTTCTAAAGTCTCCAGTCATAAGTGGCGCCCCGTTCGATCCATAACGTCACTATATCTGGTGAAATTAAACAGGCAACCCCCGTATCTGGTGTTTGCCGATCACTCCATACCCAGTTGTTTTCGCATGAAGGCCAAAGCCACCTGAAGCCCATCTGGTCCGATGCCGTGGCCTGTGCCTTTCATGATATGGGCATAAACCTCTTTGAAACCCGCGGCCTCCAAAGCCTCTGCCGCATGGGGTAATGCGTCAATGGGCACAACCTCATCTTCATCACCATGCACAAGAAGGATCGGCATTTTGGACTGCACTTCTTCTTGCAATGCATCGGCTTGAAGCAAACGGCCTGAAAAAGCCACCACCCCGGCCACCGGGTCTTCGCGCCGCGGTGCCACATTCAGCGCCATCATAGTGCCTTGCGAGAAGCCAAAAATCACCACCTGCTCCGGCAGAAGGTCATAGTCCACCATCACACCATCCAGATAGGCGTTTAGGTCCTCTGACGCCGCTTGCATACCCTTGGCGGCATCTTCTTCTGAAGATCCATCAATCCAAGGGATCGGAAACCATTGCAGACCCATAGGTGCCATAATTGTCGTTTCTGGTGCGTCGGGCGCAATAAATAACGTGCCGTGCATATGTTCCGCCAACACCTCCGCTAGACCCATAAGATCCGCCCCATTCGCGCCGTAGCCATGTAAAAAGATAACTGCTGAGGTGACAGCGCCATCTTGATCCTGTGGCAACTGGCTCATTGATTTCAAAACCCGTGTCATCCTATCCCCTCTCGCGATTTGTAATCTTTGTAGTAGGCCCATAACAGTCGCGCAGCAACGGCCCTAAACGGCGCCCAATCTTCAGCCAGCACGCGCATTTCCGCCTCGCTTGGACGTTTCGGCAATTGGAACGCCTGCCTGGCCGCCTCTTGCAAGGCCAGATCCCCATGTGGAAAGACATCCGCCCGGCCGAGGCATTGCAACGCATAGACCTCCGCAGTCCACCGCCCGATGCCTGTAATAGCGGTCAGATGGGACAGCACTTCCGCATATGGCAAATCTGTCAAAACCTCATAATCAAGCCCGCTCATCGCCAAGGCCTGCGCATAGCGATTTTTGGGGCGAGACAGGCCCAAGCGCGCCAACTGCGCCACAGTGACCTGCGCCATCGCGGTCTCATTGCATAGGCCGGCCGCCTGAATTCGGTCCCAAATCGCAGCCGCAGAAGCCACCGAAACTTGTTGACCGATGATCGCCTGGAGCAAACTGGCAAAACCGGGAGGTTTGCGCCGTAGGGGGATGGGGCTGCATTTTTCATGAATGGCGCTAAATTGAGGGATGTTGAGCTGCGCGACTGCGCGATCAATATCGCGCGGAGTGGAGATTGTTACGATGTCCATTGCGCCAACCAAGCCTCCGCCAATGACCGTTCCGATAGGCATGGCGAGACCCTGCACGCAGGTCGTGCAATCATCAATACTTTGATTCCCAAAATCCGCGCCGCATCCAATTTCTTGCGGCTGGCTGCACCGCCGGCATTTTTGACCACAAGCACATCCACCTTAAGGCGACGAAACAATGCCTCCTCATCGGCCAAGGAAAATGGGGGCCGTCCAATCAGATATTCGCCATTGGGCCAGGGAAATGCGCATTCGGGCGGATCAATTTGCCGGCAGATCAACTGCGCATGTGCAAGATTGGCGAACTTTGGCAGGCTTTGCCGGCCAGTGGCCAAAAACACCACTGCACCCGGTGCGATATGCCCCGCAGCCTCTGTCTCATCGGGCAAAGAAATCCAATGATCACCCGCTCCAGGCTGCCACGCCGGCCGCTCAAAACGCATATAGGGCAGCCCGATATCGCGGGTGATGTCATAGCTGCGCTGGGTAATTTTCTGGGCGAAAGGATGGGTCGCATCCAACACAGCCCGGATGGCATGGCGCTGCAAAAAAGATCGAAAACCGTCACTGCCGCCGAACCCACCATGATAGGTCGGAACAGCCAACTGCTTGGGTTGGCGCGTCGCTCCAGCCAAGCTGGCACAGGCGGCAATATTATTTTCTGCGCAAAATTGAGCCAATTGCCGGGCATCGCCCGTCCCTGCGAGGATCAACATGGTCATGACATCAAAACCATCATGACCGGGCCAATATCCGGCCTGTGCGATCAATAACTACACAATCCACTGTGAAATCGCCAGTTTGCAGAATGGATCGGCAATTGGCCACAGCAGAATGTGCGACCCATTGGGCCATGTCGGAACCGGCCAGTTCATGGGCCTCAAGCGCAGTATTAGCCTTGGCCAGGTCTGGTCGGTCAAGAATCTGCGCCAGCGCCGTGAAATCCACCTGAGATCGGGCGGAATGCAAATCACGGGCGCCCTGCGCCAATTTGGTCATCTTGCCAATGCCCCCGCCGATGGTCAGCCTTGGCACCGGATGACGCCGCAGATATTTCATCAACCCACCGGCAAAATCTCCCATGTCCAGCATCGATGTATCGGGCAAACCATGCAGCGCCTGCACCGCACGTTCGGAGGTGGCACCTGTGCAACCAGCCACGTGTGGTGCCCCGCCCGCCCGCGCCACATCAATGCCGCGGTGAATAGAGGCAATCCAGGCGGCGCAAGAAAAAGGACGCACGATCCCTGTCGTGCCGAGCACCGAAAGACCATCAACGATGCCTAGCCTTGGGTTCCAGGTTTTCAAAGCCAGAGCCCTACCCCCTGGAATTCGAATGGTGATGTCGACATCGGGCGCTTGGCCGTAGCGGAGTGCCAAATCGTTTACCTCAGCCTGCATCATTTGTCGAGGCACGGGATTGATCGCAGGCTCGCCCACAGCGATCGGCAATCCAGCTTTGGTGATCTTGCCGACGCCCTCGCCCGCATGAAAGCGCACCCCCCCAGAGGAGCGCGCCACCTTTGCAATAATCAAAGCGCCATGGGTGACGTCCGGGTCATCACCGGCGTCTTTGGTAATGCCAATTTCAACCCAATCGCGCGTCACCTCGCGATGCGCGATTTTGAAGACCGGCGTCTCGCCTTTTGGAAGGGTGATTTGCACCTCGGTCAATTGCTCGCCGCCCCATAGGGCGCATAACCCAGCCCGCACGGCAGCGGTGGCACAGGCGCCGGTCGTCCAGCCGCGACGCAAAGGGGGGGATTCCGTGGTCTCCATTTCACTACTATAACAGGGCAATTCATGCCGCCAATCACAAAGCGCGTGTCGCTTGTACTCTATTCCTTCTAAGGAATTTCCGCCATAATGACCCCCATGAGCGATTCACTTCCCCTACCGCAAAACGCATGGCCCGAGCTGCAACCCGGCTGGGTTTGGCTCTGTGGTGCGGGACCCGGCGATCCAGGTCTTCTCACGCTGCATGGGCTCAACGCGTTGCGCCAGGCCGATGTGGTGGTCTATGACGCTTTGGTTGGCGAAAATATTTTATCCTGGGCGGGTGATGCCGAGCTGATCTATGCGGGCAAACGGGGCGGCAAGCCGTCGACAAAACAGCGCGATATCTCTTTGCATTTGGTGGAGCTGGCCCGCGCGGGCAAACGCGTGCTGCGACTCAAAGGGGGCGATCCCTTCGTCTTTGGCCGCGGTGGAGAGGAAGCGCAAACTCTGGTGCAGCATGGGGTGCCCATCCGCATAATTCCCGGTATATCAGCCGGTATCGGCGGATTGGCCTATGCGGGCATTCCCGTGACCCACCGAGACGTCAACCAATCGGTCACATTTGTGACCGGCCATGATCAAAACGGTGACGCGCCCGGATCCCTCGATTGGAGTGCCATTGCACAGGGCAGCCAAGTCATCGTGATCTACATGGGCATGAAACATATCGCCCAAATCGTACAACGATTGATAGCCGCTGGCCGCAGCCCATCGGAGCCTTTGGCCTTTGTCACTTCTGCCACTTTTGATCACCAAAATGTCGTAGAAAGCACGCTCGGCACAGCTGTGGAAGATGCCAAAGCCGCTGGGGTTGAGCCGCCCGCTATCATCTGTATCGGACGTTCCGTGCTTATGCGGCAAGTCTTGGATTGGCGCTCTTTAGAGGCCGGTGCCGCACCGCGCAATCTGGATCCTTTGGGTCGTGGACGCCCTGCGGAAAGCGCATGAGCCGCTTTATGATTGCCGCGCCAAGTTCGGGCGCAGGTAAAACCACAGTTACGCTTGCGGTTATGCGGCTTTTGCAGCGCGCGCAGATAGGGTTTCAGCCAGCAAAATCGGGCCCTGATTATATTGATCCTGGCTTTCATTCCGTGGCCGCTGGCAGGACTTCTGTGAACCTCGATGCCTGGGCCATGCCTGCCGATCTGATCCACAGCCTGGCCGGGTCGGGCGGCTTGGTGGTCGAGGCCGCCATGGGGTTGTTTGATGGCGCTGGCAAGGCCGGTCAAGGTTCGGCTGCAGATTTGGCTCACATTTTAAAAATCCCGGTGCTCTTGGTTTTAGACGCCGCCAAAACCGCCCATTCGATTGCAGCGCTGGTGACCGGGTTCAGGGATTTTGATCCGAGGGTGACATTGGCCGGTGTAATTCTCAACCGTGTCAGCAGCCCACGCCACCTTGACATGCTGACGCAGGCCTTAGACCAGCAGAATATCAAAATATTCGGACATTTGATGCGCTCCGATACCTTTGCCCTGCCGGAACGGCATTTGGGCTTGGTTCAAGCCGGAGAAATAGATCAGCTGGACACTTGGATCGACCATGTTGGCACAGCGCTGCAACCCAGCTTGGATTTGGAGGGGCTT
>NYTV01000148.1 GCA_002683685.1 Paracoccaceae bacterium | reverse complement strand
TAGAAATCACCGGGCCAAAAACCTCTTCAAGGAACAATTCCTGATCTGGCGTAACGTCTTTGAACACGGTTGGGCGCACGTAAAAGCCTTTGTCAAAGGGGGCTTTTAGGTCTGGATCGGAGTGACCCGCGATCTGAACCGCCCCATCTGCCTTGGCCCGGGCGATCAAGTGGGCGCAACGGTCTTGGCTGGCTTTTGAAATTACTGGTCCCATCTGGGTCTCGTCAGCCATTGGATCGCCTATCGTGATGGCATCTGCACGGGCGGCAAGACCTTTTGTGAAGCGGTCGTAAATAGACGCGTGAACAATGAAACGCGCACCAGAAACGCAGGTCTGCCCAGAGGCGACGAAAGCTGCAAACAAAGTACCCGCAATTGCGGCCTCAAGGTCTGCATCTTCGCAAACAACAATTGGGGTTTTCCCTCCAAGCTCCATCGTGGTGCGGATCAGGCGTTCGCCGGCCTGCGCCGCCACTTTGCGTCCTGTGGCTGTGCCACCTGTCAGGTCGATATAATGAATGTCCTCTGCGCCGCACAGTGCTGCACCCGTCTGTGGACCGCCCGTGACTACGTTCACTGCACCATCAGGCAAACCTGCTTCGGTTGCGAGGGCTGCAAGCACTATGGGAGAAACCGGCGCAAGCTCGGACGGCTTGATCACACAGGTATTCCCAGCGGCCAAGGCTGCAGCCATTTTCTTGACTAAAATTAGGATCGGATGGTTCCAGGGGGTCAGCAATGCCACCGGACCAAGGGGTTCATAATGGGTCATCGTGACGTAGCCGCCTTTTACTACGTTGCTTTCGCCTTCCAGCCCCATGGCAATACCCGCGAAGTATTCGATCCACTCTGGGATACGTGCCATTTGCGCACGCATCTCCCTGATGGAGCGCCCTGTCACAGCCGTTTCCAGCAAAGCCAGTTTCGGGATATTTTCCCCAATAATATCAGCAAACCTGCGCAAGTGACGAGCGCGATCAATTGGATCCAACTGGGACCATTCATCAAATCCGGCCCGCGCAGCACTTACCGCCCACGCAACGTCGCTTTCATTGGCGCACGGAACAGTTGTAAAGACCTCTGCGGTGGCCGGATTGTAAACCTCTATGATGTCGTCATTGGCTGGAGGCTGAAAGGTGCCGCCATAGAAAAGACCCTTGTTTACACCGGGCTTCAGGTATTCATCAACGATGTTCATCATCTTCGCCTCTATGAATTGGTATACCAAGATATGACGATAATTAGCCTGAAAATCAACAAATTTCTCTAATATTAGCCAAAAAAATATATACTAGGCGCAGACTTGACAAATGGCGCCCATCACATTTTGGTATACCAAACAAAATGAAGGATGCGACTATGCCTATCCCATCAACGATGAAAGCCGCCGTCTTGCGAGAGTACCATCAACCTCTCGCGTTGGCAGAAGTATCCACGCCACAACCAAAAGAGGACGAGGTGCTCGTGCGGATCGAAGCCAGCGGGCTGTGCTTTACCGATGTTCACATCTGGAAAGGGGAACATGCCCCGCCGGCATTGCCATTGATCATGGGCCACGAAGGCGTGGGCCGTGTTGTTGCACTAGGACCAAATGCCAAACGGCTAAAGGTCGGGGACCGCGTTGGCATAGGTTATGTCTATGGGGCGTGTGGGCACTGTCGTGATTGTTTGACGGGGGGCGAAAATTATTGCCCCGATTTTGATGCAACAGGGTTTTCGATCCAAGGGTGTTTTGCAGAATATATCTGCCTGCGAGATCAATGGGCCAACATTATCCCGGATGGAATTAACCCTGTTGAAGTGGCCCCCTTGATGTGTGCAGGCGCGGCTGCCTATGCGTCGATAAAGAAAACCGAAGTGCAGGCAGGGGACACAGTTGCAATTTTTGGCATGGGTGGGCTTGGTCAATATGCTGTGCAGATCGCCAAGCTGAAGGGCCTGCGCGTGATTGCTGTTGATATCTCTGCCAGCAAGCTGATTACAGCTAAAGAACTTGGCGCAGATGAAACAGTTGTGGCCGATGAACGGGCAACAGAACACATCATCGCTTTGGGCGGTGCGCACGGATGTGTAAATTTTGCACCCGTGATCGCGACATGGCCCATAATGCTGAGCGCCTGCAACCCACGCGCGCGGATCGTTTTGACCGGGGTGCCCGCCAAAGAGATGTCGTTTTACACCTATCAGGTGGTTGAACGCGGCCTCAGCGTGGTTGGCAGCTCTGCCTCTAACCGGCAGGAAATGAATGAGCTTTTGGCACTGGCGGCCAACGGCAACGTCAAAGGCGTCATCAATGCGGTTCCCTTTGATGATATCAACAACGCGCTCACGTCGTTGATCGAAGGACGCGTTGAGGGGCGCACCGTCCTGACCATGACTGCAGGAGACAGCTGATGGACCTGAAACTAGACGGTAAAACGGCGCTAATCACCGGGGCATCCATGGGTATTGGCGAACATATTTCCAGAACCCTTGCCGCCGAGGGGGTGCATTTGCACCTCACAGCACGCAGCGTGGGCAAGCTTGAAGCTCTGAAGGCGCGTATCGCTGAGACATCAAATGTGTCGGTCACGCTTCACCCTTTGGATTTGACCGCAGACGGGGCCGCTGATCAGCTTGCCAATGCGACTAAAGGAATCGACATTCTGGTCAACAACGCAGGCGCAATTCCCAGTGGTGATTTGTGGGATGTTGACGAAGCCGCCTGGCGCAAAGGATTTGACCTCAAGGTGTTTGGCTATATCAATATGTGTCGGCGGTTTTATAAAAAGATGAAGGACGCAGGTGGTGGCGTCATTATCAACATTATTGGGAATGGCGGTGAAGTTCTGGACCGGGACTATATTGCAGGCGCGTCTGGCAATATCAGCCTGATGGGGTTCACCCGAGCACTTGGCGGCTATGCTTTGGATGACAATATGCGCGTTGTTGGAATCAATCCGGGGCCCGTGAACACGGACCGCATCTTTACTATGTTGAAGAAATGGGCTGAAAAGGATTTGGGCGACGCGGACAGATATCAAGAACTTGCTGACGGCTATCCGCTGGGCCGCCCCGCACATTGCCACGAAATCTCGGACCTTGTGGCGTTCCTTGCATCCTATCGCGCGGGTTATACGACCGGCACCGTCTTTACGGTTGATGGTGGCATCTCTGCGCGAACGTCAATCGTATGATGCGGTTAGGACTACTTATTCCGTCCTCCAACGTGGTGCTTGAACCTCTAATCAAACAGGCTTCGGCTGTTTCAACAATCCATGTCTCTCGGCTTGGCGTTCTGGATGTAAAACTCGACGCGGCATCGCGCGCGCAATTTGAACAAAAAACACAGCTCGCTGCCGCCAAACTTTTGTGCGACGCAAAAGTCGAAGCTATCGTTTGGGGGGGGACGTCGGCAAGTTGGCTTGGGCTGGAGCATGACATTAGCTTTGTTAACTTGATGCAGCAGCAAACGGGCGTGCCGACGGGCAGTTGCGTGTTGGAGATTAACCGACAACTTCGCGCCCTAGGCGCCAAAAGATTGGGAATGATAACGCCCTATAAATCGGACGTGGCCGAGCAAATCAATCGCAACTACGAGGCCATGGGGTTCGAGGTTACTGCTTCTGTCCATGATGGCGGCGATTTGAGCAATGATTTTGCCAGTATCTCCCAAGACACCATCGCAACGATGATCCGAACCGTGGCTGCTGCGGGTCCCCATGCAATCATCATCATGTGTACCAACGTTGCCGGAGCAGCTTTGGCGAAGAGTATGTCTGACGAGGTGGGCTGCCCAATCATTGATAGTGCGGCCGCAACTTTAGCAGCGTTTGATCACCTCTGATCTCGTTGGACCCATTTCTGCATATGCGTGATGATCAAACGGAATTTTATGCATGAGTTAACGTCTAAAAATGGGGGTCGTGGCATCACGAGATAAGGTCCAAAAAATATGACATAAGTTCAGAAGGTGCTGTAAGACTAATGATTGCAAGCACCAGAATTACGGCGAGAAAGTGGAAACCGGACCTACAGCATAACAGACAGACGGATAATCTCTATAACAGCCAAACGATGATCTCAGGGCTCGTTTTAAAGTACCTGAATGTAGAGTGTTTTATCATACGGCGAGGCTACGAGACCGCCCGCCCCGTCTCAACTTAGTTTTGTCTGACAGTACCGCCCATATCGAACGTTTTTCTGTCAGCGCCACTGACAAGGATCCTTCCCCGCGCTTGTACCGCGATCCGCCATTGCATGCTTAGGAGCAATCAATCGGCCGAATAGGCGCCAATTTTTGAGGTCGTTAACCGGTTGTTGACCAGCGCCTCAGCAAGGGTGATACCGGCAGAAACACCGTCAATCACCGGCAGTCCAAACTCTTCGCTGAGCTGTGCCATAAGATCCGCCATCCCGGCACAGCCAAGGACAATTGCCTCTGTATTATCGTGCTCAATTGAGTCGCGAATTTCAGATCTAATTTTACACAATGTTGCCGGATCGCCCTCTTCTAATTTTAAGACTGGGATATCTGTTGCACGAACCCGTGCGCATTTTCGGTCAAGGCCATATCGCGTTAGATTGCTTTCCAAACCCGGTATGGAACGCGCGAGAGTTGTTATAACGCTGAACTTATTGGCGATCATACTTGCCATATGATAAGCGGCCTCGCCGATCCCCAAGACGGGCACCCTGACAAGTGTCCGCACCGCATCGACACCGGTGTCATCGAAACAGGCAATAACGATCGCATCAACATCCGGATGCCGCGAAACTTCGGCCAGCAGGCCGGGGATACAGGTGGCTACATCCAAAAAACCCTGAATGCTCGCTGGTCCTTCTTGCGAACTAGCGGCAATGATCTCGGTATCTGGACGGGCAATATCCCGCGCCGCTGCCGCGATTTTATCGGTCATGGAGGTAGTCGTATTGGGGTTGATCACGAGGATTTTCATGTCAGCTCACACCTCCCCACCTAGATAGGCAGCTTTAATCCGGTCATCGTGCAATAGCTCTTTCGAATTCCCTTCGATCACAATATTCCCTGTCGCCATTGCGTAAGCCCGATGCGAAATGCTCAGCGCCATGCGTGAATTTTGCTCGACCAGCAAGACCGACACGCCTTCATCGCGGTTGATTGCAACGATTGAGCGGGCAATATCTTGGACCAGCTTTGGTGCGATCCCAAGGCTTGGTTCATCCAGCAACAACAGCTTGGGTTTTGCCATCAAAGCGCGGCCAATCACCATCATCTGTTGCTCGCCTCCCGAAAGTGTTCCGGCCGCTTGATTATAGCGCTCTTTCAGACGAGGGAAGCGCGTCAGAATGCTTTCCAGAGTGTTCTGGATGTCCGCTTTGTCCTCGCGCGTGAAGGCCCCCATCATCAGATTGTCCTTGACAGACATGAAGGGAAACACGCGGCGTCCTTCGGGAACCATTGCGATGCCGCGCCTAACGATCGATGACGGATCAGTGCAGTCCACGCGCGATCCTTCAAAGGTCACGGAGCCAGTTTTGGGAGTGGCCAAACCGGTTATGGTGCGCAAAATTGATGACTTGCCTGCTCCATTGGCCCCGATCAAGGCTACGGTTTCACCTTGGCTCACGCTGAGTGACACGCCCTTCAGTGCGTAAACATGGTCATAGTAAAGTTCGACATCTTTGAAATCCAACATGGTTGTCATGACTACATCCCGATCTCATCGTCGACGCTACCTAGATAGGCCTCGATGACTTTTTCATTATTTTGAATCTCAGAAGGCGTACCCTCGGCGATCTTTTCACCAAAGTTCAGCACCACAATCCGATCCGATATATTCATGACTGCGGGCATATCGTGCTCGACCAGCATGACCGTCACATCACGTTCATCTCGCACTGAGCGCACCAAATTGACCATGTTCATAGTCTCATCGTGGTTCATCCCCGCAAACGGCTCATCTAGCAGCAACACTTTCGGGTCTGTCGCAAGGCCAATCGCAATGCCTAATGCGCGCAGACTACCCTGCGGTAAATTGCTGGCCTGTTCATTGCGGATATCCCACATGCCAAGAAATTCCAGCAACTCGTCGGCATATTTCCCGAAGACGGCCACATCCTCCTTGGCGGTCTTCGAGCCCCAAAAATATCCCGCAAGCGAAGCCTTAGCGCGCAAATGCTGCGCCACCACAACACTTTCTCGCACTGTCATGCTTTTGAAAATCGTAGTTTCCTGGAAGGTTCGCACGACCCCTTTGCGCGCAACTATATGTGGCTTTAGGTTTGAAATACGCTCTCCCTGATAGATGACCTCGCCAGAAGTGGTTGGCGTAAAAGACGCAATCATCTTGAACAATGTGGATTTGCCCGCGCCATTTGGCCCGATGACCGATAGTATTTCATTCTCGGCCACATCAAAGCTAATCGCGTTGTTCGCGGTCAAGCCACCATATTTCTTGGTAACGTTCTTGACTTGGAGAAGCGGGCTCATCTGTCACCTCCTTTGCTGAAACGGATGCTCAGCAAGCCGTTGGGTAAGAAGCGAATGATGACAATCAGAATGGTAGAATAGATGAGCATCTGATATTTTCCGAATTCAAACAACAAGTCCCATCCGAAGTAGAGGACCAGCGTACCCAGCATTGGGCCAAACACATACCCAAGGCCGCCAAGGAAACAGTTCAGCATAAAGTTGACAGAGTCCGCCACTTGAAAGCTGGACGGGTAAACCGACTGCGCGATTGATCCAAACATGGCTCCACCAAGTCCCCCAAAAAAGCTAGAAATGGCAAAGATCACGATGCGAATGTAGGAAATGTTAACCCCGAT
>NYTV01000147.1 GCA_002683685.1 Paracoccaceae bacterium | reverse complement strand
GTTGTCGTCACCGTGCTGACGATATCGAGATAGGCATCAATGAACTGCCCTGTCCCGCTGACTTCATAAAGCGGAATGGCCAAAAGGGCTGGAAAACCCAGGAAAAAGGCAATTAAAGACCACAGTTGTGCATGTAGATGCATAGGAAAAACAGTGCCTTGCAGCGAAAACCTCAAGAAAGTGAGGCCAAAGAGTCCCAAGAGTACCGCATAAAAAAAGCTGCGCCCCTTGTGGGAATCGCCAGATATAAACCCATGCACAGATGGGATCATCAGCATCACAATTAAGAGTGTTGGAATTGAGATTGCCAGCGGCAATTTCTGAAAACGCGTCCACATGATTAAAAGAAATCTATAGTAACTTGCAGCAAACGTTCCACTTCGCTCACATCCGCAGAAAGGGCGAATAAGACCACATGGTCGCCCTCATCAACACGCAGCATGCCAGAAGGCTTTAGAATTTTATCTCCCTTGCGTACCGCGCCGACCAGCACGCCCTCGGGAAATTCAATATCTCGAATATTCTGACCCGCGATGGAAGAGGTCGATAAGACCTGCGCTTCAATGACTTCCGCTTCCGCATCACCGATGGAATAAACACCCCGCACCCGCCCATGACGAATATGACGCAAAATAGAGGATACGGTTGTCGCCCGAGGGTTCACATGCGCATCAATTCCCATCGCGCGCAGCAAAGGCTCCATCGATGGATCGTTAATCAAACAGATCGCCAGCGGACAGCCCATGGATTTGGCTCGAATGGCTGCGAGAAGATTGGTTTTGTCATCATCGGTCACTGCCAAGATCGCATCGCTGCGCTCAATATTGGCCTCAGATAGCATATCTGCATCCAAGCCATCCCCATGAAGCACGATAGTTTTTTCTAACAGTTCTGCCGCTTGTTCGGCAGTAAACCGATCTTTCTCAATCACCTTTGCCCGAATGCGGCTGCTGCGGTTTTCCAGATTCTTAGCAACCGCATGCCCGACATTGCCACCGCCCACGATGACGACACGATCTTGCACATGGGCGGTTTTTCCAAAAACCTCCAACGCCCGCTGCACATCATGTTTTTGCACAAAGATATAGCAAGAATCTCCGGCAAAGAGTTGGTCACCAGAGCTCGGAACAAATAAGGTGCCATCACGCCGAATGGCCACTACCACAGCCGAGAGAGTTGAAAAGAGGTCAGACAATTGGCGCAAAGGCGTGTTGAGAACGGGACATCTGTCATCCAAGGTGATCCCAAGCAATTGCACATCACCGTTAAAGAAGAATTCAGTTTCGAAGGCAGCAGGCGTTTGCAAACGGCGTAATGCAGCCTCGGAGACCTCCTTCTCGGGGCTGATGACCACATCAATCGGCAGGTGATCGCGGCGATATAGATCAGCATAAATTGCATCTAAATAGCTCTGCGACCGCAGACGCGCAATTTTGCGCGGGATATTAAAGACCGAATGGGCCACCTGGCAGGTCACCATATTGACCTCATCAGAATGGGTGGCCGCGATAACCATATCGGCATCCTCTGCGCCGGCACGCGCCAAAACATCTGGATAGCTGGCAAATCCAACAATGCCCTGCACATCCAAAGTGTCAGTCGCACGGCGCACGAGATCAGAGTTGCGATCAACAACTGTCACGTCGTTTTTTTCATTGGCGAGATGACGCGCGATTTGCCAGCCAACCTGACCGGCTCCGCATATAATCACTTTCATGGGTGGTGCCCCCTTGAAATCAGACGAACTCTGCACGCGGGTGTGTCAGACCGCGTGCAGAAGGTCAATTCTTTCATTCACTCCGCCTCAAGCTGCGCAAGCCGCCCGCCGCTGCGATTTGAGGTCACCACGCCGAGTGATTTTAGCTTACGGTGTAGCGCGGAACGCTCCATACCGACAAAACTGGCCGTGCGGCTGATATTGCCGCCAAAGCGGTTGATTTGGGTCAAAAGATATTCCCGCTCAAACAGCTCGCGCGCCTCACGTAACGAATAGGTCGCAACATTGCCCGAAATCACAATCTGGCCATCCCGGCTGTCGCCCACACCTGTGTCGCTGGGCAACTCTTCGAGCTCAATATCTCCCGAGGGCGTACCCATAATCAAAACGCGCTCCATCAGGTTCTTAAGCTGTCGAATATTTCCGGGCCAAATCATACTTTCTAAAGTCGTGGCGGCGTCTTCGCTCAAGCGACGACTTGGCAGGCCAAGCTTTTCATGAAATTCGACCAAAAAATATTCCGCCAGAACGGAAATATCTTCGCGACGTTCCTCTAGGCTGGGCACGGCAATGGGCACCACTTTCAGGCGGTGATATAATTCTTCGCGAAATGCGCCGCGCTCAATCTCATAAGGCAAATCTTTCGCCGTGGCTGAAATTACGCGGATGTCGACCTTCTGTGGGGCGGTGCCATCCACGCGCGTGAAGCTTTGGTCCACCAAAACCCGCAAAAGCCGCGCTTGCACCGCCAGCGGTAAATCTGCGACTTCGTCAAAAAATAAGATGCCGTTATGTGCCGATTCCAATAGGCCGATTTGGTGCAACCGACCGTTCACCTCGACGCCAAAAAGTTTTGCATCTGCCGTCTCAGCATCCAAAGTCGCACAGTTGACCACGACCATCGGCGTCGTGCACCTGTTGGAATTGACGTGAATATAGCGCGCCGCTGTCTCCTTGCCGACGCCCGATGGACCCGTCAACAAAACCCGCCCATTTGACTTTGTCACCTTGTCGAGATTGCTCTTCAAAGTCTTGAAAACTGCACTTTGCCCAATAAGCTCCAACGGGTGCTGATATTGGCTGCGAAGCGCTGTGTTTTCGCTTCGCAAATTGGCCACTTCCATCGCCCGGCGAATAACGACAATCAATTGATCAATGTTAAAGGGTTTTTCGATGAAGTCGAAGGCGCCCTGCTTGATGGCCGCAACCGCAATTTCGATGTTCCCATGACCGGAAATAATCACCACCGGGATGTCGGGATAATTTGATTTCACTGACTTTAAAATATCGATCCCGTCCATCGCGCTGTCTTTTAGCCAGATGTCGAGGATCAACATGGCCGGGCGCTGATCCACGATCAGACGCATGGCCGCATCCGAGGTGCCTGCGAGCCGCGTATTATAGCCTTCATCAATCAATATTTCGGAGATCAACTCGCGGATATCGCGCTCGTCATCAATAATCAAAATATCTGTCATGCTGGTATTCCTAGATCAATTTTCTGTGCAGCGCTATTGGCTAGACGCGGTAGTTTAATGACAGCTTTGGCGCCGGGCCGGGCCTCTTCGTCAAAGGCCTCCGCATCGGTAAGCGCAAATGTGCCGCCGTGTTCTTCTATGGTTTTCACAACAATCGAAAGGCCAAGGCCCGTCCCGGAGACCCGATTGGTCACATAGGGCTCTAAAAGACGCGCGCGATCTTCGGGCAATCCGGTGCCATTGTCTGATATTTCCACAACAACCGACCGATCTGTCTGCGTCGCTGAAATACGAACTTCACCCCGGTGATCTGGCTGCTGCGCTTTGCGATCACCGATAGATTCGCCGGCATTCTTTAACAAATTGGTGATGGCCCGGCCAATCATCGAGGCATCCGCATCGATCCAAAGCGTTTCATCGGGCAAATCCAATATGAATTTCACATCTGGTTGCCCGCTTTCTTGCAACAAAACCGTCCCCCGAAGAAAGTCACCAAAATCTGTTGGGCGGCAATCTGGTTCTGGCATGCGCGCGAATTGCGAAAACTCATCAACAATTCGGCTCAGCTCATCGGTTTGGCGCACAATGACATCCGTCATACGTTCCAGCTGGTCTGAACCTCCACCAACTTGTGGTGCAAATTTGCGTTTTATGCGTTCCGCAGACAGGCGGATAGGCGTCAAGGGATTCTTAATCTCATGGGCAATGCGCCGGGCAACATCTCCCCAAGCCGCCATGCGTTGCGCACTGACCAGGTCTGTGACATCTTCCAGAGCGATCACATAGCCCTCCGCATCGGACAATTCATCGGACCGGCGGGCAATGCGCACCAAAAGGCTCTCTAGCTTGCCCCGGCGCACCACCCGCACTTCACGCTGTGCCACATCCGAAAGGCTGGAGCAAAAATCTGTAAACATGCCTGCCAACTCTGGCACCGCCTCCGCCAAGGCGCGCGGCTCGGCAGACTCTGGCAGATCCAATACCCGTTGGGCAGATTTGTTCAAAAACGTAATATTGCCACATTGATCTAGTCCAATAACGCCCGAGGTCACAGAGGCCAGAACAGAATCAAAAAGCCTTCGGCGGCGCTCTGCTTGATCTGCGCTCTTGATTAAAGTGTCACGCTGACCTTTCAAACGATGCGTCATTTGATTGAAGTAACGCGCCAGCATCGCGATTTCATCATCGCCCTTGATATTTTCAATCTGCGCATCCAAGTCTCCGGCACCCACCTTCTGCGCGGCTGCCGCCATCCGCCCCACGGGACTGGCCAATCTTTCAGCGAACCAAAGCCCGAGCCAGGTCGCTGTCAAAATCAAAATCACCGCAAAGGCAAGGTACAGCAGGCCAAAGTCAAACAAGAGCCGCCCACGCTCCGATTCAAGCTGATTATAGTAGCGCGCGGTTTCTGTAGTCTCTTCGAGCAAAGCCAAAAGAGACCCCTCAACACTGCGAGTGAGATATAGGTAGTGATTGGTGTAACTTTGCAATCGGATGAGCGCGCGCATCTCATTGCTTGCCCAATCCGTGATAATAACCGGCTCTAGACCATCGGCAGCTATAATTTGCGCTTCGCTTGGCTGTTCGTAATCAAACAAATAGGAGGACGGGCCGCGTAGCCGCAACTCTCCCAGATTATTGATGATGTAAATTTCTTTGAAGCCTCGCTCAAATTGGGTCTGAAGATGGGTCAGCAAAGGGCTGAGCTGGCTGTCCATATCCATGCTACGAGAGAAAAATTCGTTTTGGTTCATCGAATTCAGACGTTGCGCAAAAATTTGCGCATCCGAAATGACCCCATTGCGAGTCTGGGTCTCATAGGCCTGCGCAGCGCTTAAAGAGGCTCCCACCGCATTGCGCACCCTTTCAGAAAACCACCCTTCCAAGGCTTGATTGACCGAAAGCACCGCAAATATCGCAACCAAAATAGTGGGGAATAAGGCAATCACACCGAAGGCTGTCGTGAGGCGGAAATGCAACCGTGAGCCTGCCGATTGCGCCCGGCGGGCCGCGGCCAGCTGGACAATTCGGCGGATGAGCAGGGTTGTAATGAACAAAATATAAACAAAATCTGCGGTCAAAATAAACCGCAGCGAAGCCCGCCCGCCTTTGATCGGCTGCATGGCATAGAAGGTGAGAAACACCAACAACGGCCCGGTAACCACCAATACAAAGGTCAAGTTCGAGTTGACCTGCGGGTTTGCGCGCAGATCCGCAATTTTATCTAATAGAGAACTGACAAGCCCTTGGCGCATTTCAGCCGACCCTTTTAATGACCATGCGCTGCACGCACTTCGGACAAGTGCCAAAATACCACGCCTGTTGCGCTTTTACATCATTTTGCGCCGGCGTGTCACGACAATTTCAAGGTCACTGATCTTTTTGCGCAGGGTATTGCGATTGATGCCGAGCAAATCGGCGCATTTGGCCTGATTGCCAGAGGTTGCCGTTAGTGAAATCTCAATCAAAGGCACTTCAATTTCGCGCAAAATTCTTTGATACACCCCGTCCGGCGGCAGGTTGGCGCCGTGAAGGTCAAAATAGCGCTGCACATGCAGTCCGACAGATTCGGCCAGACTTTCTGAGGGTAACAATGCGCTCATCGCATTGCTTGGCCCTGCTTTTTTCAAAACCTCTTTTACAGCATTGCCATCGAGCAAGCTGTTTGGCGATTCCATCATCAGTTGACCGACGACATTTTGCAATTGCCGTACGTTGCCCGGCCAGTTGTAATCGCGCAGCGCCGCCACGCCGGCCGGGCTGAGCTCAAACTTGATATCCGACTGCAGCATCGCAATGAAATGCTGTGCCAGGACTGAAATATCCTCAACCCGCTCACGCAGGGCTGGCACGGTCAGCTGAAGGCTCGACAGGCGAAAAAACAAATCATTACGGAAATTTCCATTCTGTACATCTGCCAAAATATTGGGGGCAGCCGTAGAAACCAAACGCAAGTTCTGATCCCCCGGTTCCCCCAAAATATGTAGCAATCTCAATTGTGCCACAGGGCTCAGGTCGCTCACCCCATCCAAAATCAACGTCCCAGAGCCGCAGCGCATGAGCGCATCGCGAACGGTCGATTGGCTTTCCATCATCTCAGGATGCAAAACCACCATCGGTTGATCTGCGCGTTTTGAAAACTTATGCAAACTTGAGGCAATCAAGGATTTTCCCGTACCAGCCTCACCTAACACAAGAACAGGCGCAGGCGCATTCATTGCGCGGGCGATCAACCGATAAAGCGTTTGCATCGCCGCCGATTGACCCACCAGCGGAATATCCGCATCCTGCGCTTCGGTCATCTGCGCTATGGCTTGCGGCGGGTGGCGGCGCTCCAATGCTTTGGCCGCACGATGCATCAATTCGGGCAAGTCAAAGGGTTTGGGCAGGTAGTCAAAGGCTTTGGCCTCATTGGCGCGTATCGCGGTCACAATTGTATTTTGAGCAGAGATAATAATGACCGGAAGTTTGGGGCGCATCTTTGTGATTTTCGGCAGGTTCTCAAGGCCGTTGCCATCCGGCATGACCACATCGGATACCACCAAATCACCTTTGCCATCCTCGACCCAGCGCATCAAGGTGATCAGCGAGGAAGTCGCGTGCACTTTACATCCAGCGCGTGTGAAGGCCTGAGTTAAGACCGTTCGAATCGTTCGGTCGTCATCGGCGATTAGAACCGTTCCATCCATAGCGTTAACTCCTACTCTCGTTTTGTACCGACAATGATACTCTGAAATTCGTATGGCCTGGCTGTGATGCGACGCTGATCCAAGCGCGATGCTGAGCGATGATTTTAGACACCAGGGCCAATCCGAGCCCCTTGCCATTGTTTTTGGTGGTGACAAACGGTTCAAAAACATGGTTTGCGAGCGCCGTCGGCAGGCCCGGACCGTTGTCTATAATCTCCACATGCAGCGGCAAGCGCCGTCCCGCACCATCCGGCAACGGCAGCCGCAAGCTGGGATCATAAAAGGTTCGAATGGTCACTTTGCCCTCTGAACCCAGAGCTTCACAGGCATTTTTGACCAAGTTTAGGAAGACCTGAACCATTTGATCCGCATCAGCCCAAACCTCCGGCAGAGACGGGTCATAGGTCTTTTGAATTTGGATCTCACCGGCAAATCCGAAGACGGCCGAACGTGCAGCGCGATCCAGCACGTCATGGATATTTACAAAAGCACAATTTGGCGGTGTGACATCGCCAAATTGCTCCACCTGGTCGAGAAGGCTGACGATACGTTTGCTTTCCTCAACAATCAGATCGGTCATTTCAAGATCTTCAGCAGCCAAGGACAGCGATAAAAATTGCGCTGCGCCCGTGATGCCAGCTAGGGGGTTTTTGAGCTCATGAGCCAGCATTTCGGCCATACCAATGGCTGAGTGCGCTGCAGAAAGCGGCGCGCTTTCGGCAAAAGCACCGCCGAGGGTTTCATGTGCAATCAGCAAAATCATGATCTGCTCCTCTGCCCCTATCATCGGACAAAGATGGACCGCACAGGTGCGTGGCTCCGTTGCGCGGCCATGAGTTGTGATCTGCGAAATCACAATGGGGCGCGCGGTGGCGCGGGCGCGCTCCAAGCCTGCTGGTAAAAGCTCTTCGCCCCGCAGGTAATTCCAAATGGGTTGACCTAAAATAACCTTCGCTGAAATCCCCAGAAACTGTTCGGCGGCCAGGTTCAATTCTTGGACATTATCATCCCCCGTCACCAGCAAGGCGGGGATCGGCAGCTGTGACCAGAGATCTTGGTAGAGGCTCACGCCGCCACACCTGCTGTGGAAGGAGCCTCGACAGCGCGCCAGATCAGCTCATGAATTTCAGACAGATCAAAAGATCTCAACAGCGATTGGCGCAGCTCAGGGGCCACGTTCAAACCATCTAAATACCAACCCAAATGCTTGCGCGCATTTTTGAGCCCGAGGGTGCCTCCGTAGAAATCGACAATGTCCTGGTGATGCTGCAAAATTAAGTAGGCGAGCGCAGCGCCCTTGGGTATCTTAGGGGCCGGAGTGCCGTAAAGCGCAGAGGAAATTTCCGCCAATCGCCAAGGCACGCCCTGGGCTCCGCGTCCCACCATGACCCCATCAGCCCCCGATTGTTGCAACGCTTGGCGCGCCGAGGTCACATCCGCAATATCGCCATTGGCGATCACGGGAATGGAAACAGCGCGTTTCACCCGTCCAATCGCCTGCCAGTCAGCTGCGCCTTTGTAAAATTGGCAGCGCGTGCGCCCATGTACCGTAACCATTCTCACACCCACAGCCTCAGCCCGTTTGGCAATCAAAGGGGCGTTGAGACTAGTGTCATCCCAACCCAGGCGCATCTTCAAAGTGACATCCAGCGATGTGGCCTGCACGACCGCCTCGACCAACTGCAATGCAAAATCTGGCGTGCGCATGAGCGCCGAGCCCGATTGGCCGCTGGTGACTTTTTTTGCAGGGCAACCCATGTTGATGTCGATGATTTTTGCGCCATTGGCCTCAATCATCCGGGCCGCTTCCGCCATCCAATAAGCGTCACACCCGGCGATTTGCACCGAGGTGCTGTCAATGCCAAAACCCAGCTCCGCCCGCTCGCGCACACCGGGCTTTTTTTGCACCATCTCATGGCTTGCCACCATTTCAGACACGACAAGCCCGGCCCCAAAAGATTGAACCAAATTGCGAAACGGCACATCGGTGATCCCGGCTAAAGGGGCCAATAGCACCGGCGGAAAGATGATTTGATTTCCCAAAACGAAGGTCACGGTTTTTACTCCACAAGTGATCTTAACCCACACGATCTGACCCGCGGGCCACAAGCCCTTCATTGCGTTACATCCGCATTTTTATACATTTGCACAAAAAATGAGCAAAACTCCAGCCAAAACCAAGGATTGCATGCAGAATATCAAAAGATATAAGCACAGCCTATGACAGACGCATCCAAAATCATCGCGATTGTGCTGGCGGCCGGTCGCGGCACGCGGGCTGGCGGCACCCAGCCGAAGCAATGGCAGCTTCTTCTGGGCAAGCCACTTTTGGCTTGGTCTGTTGAAGCCTTCATGTCGCATGATGACATTGACGCGGTTGTGGTGGTGCATCACCCCCAAGATCAAGACCTAATCTCGCAATTGCCAGTGGCGGCGCGCTGCGTAGAGGGCGGCGCGAACCGCGATGATTCTGTGCGGTGCGCTCTTGAGGCGCTCAAAGATCAGGCACCGGATTATGTATTGATCCATGACGCAGCCCGCCCATGCCTGACCCAATCTTTGATCTCCAGCTGTATCGAAGCCATGCGAACCCATGGCGCGGCCGCGCCAGCTGTGGCGGTGCAAGACACGCTTTGGCGATGTGGCGACACAGTGGAGACGATCGTCGATCGCAGCGGTCTGTGGCGGGCGCAAACGCCCCAATGTTTTTCCTATCCACTCATTTGTGCGGCCCATGCAGCCGCAACAGCTCAGGCGACGGATGATGTGCAAATTATTCGCGCAATGGAACATTCGGTTGCCATTGTCCCTGGAGATGCCGATAATCTGAAAGTAACATTGCCCGATGACTTCGGTCGGGCGGAACGAATTTTGCGAGGCCGCATGAAACTACGCTTGGGCAACGGGTTTGACGTCCATAGATTTGGACCGGGGACACAGATCAAACTGTGCGGTATCACCCTGCCCCATAAATTTGGTCTGCTTGGCCATTCCGATGCAGATGTTGGAATGCATGCGGTCACTGACGCCATTTATGGCGCCTTGGCACAAGGGGATATCGGTCAACATTTCCCTCCCTCCGATCCGCAATGGAAAGGCGCGCCATCAGATATTTTCCTGAAGCATGCGGTACAGCTGGCCAAAGAGCTCGGCTTTCGAATTGAAAACGTCGATTGCACCTTAATTTGCGAGTTTCCCAAAATTGGCCCTCATGCACAGAGGATGCGGGCGCGGATGGCGCAGATCATGGATCTAGACCGCGATCAAATATCCATCAAAGCCACCACATCAGAAACCCTTGGGTTTACAGGGCGCGAAGAGGGCATTGCTGCGATGGCCACTGCGGCATTGGTGAGCCCATGAGCCATGCAATCGCTACCTTTTTTTACATCGGGCATTTGCGCCCGGCTCCGGGCAGCTGGGGCAGCTTGGCAGCTTTGATTTGCGGTGTGGGTTTGATCTATGGCGCGGGGCTGATTGGGCTTTGCGCTGGAATCTTCCTCGCCTGCTTTCTGGGCTACTGGGCCACGGCGCACGAGACCGCTGGCAACAGCGACCATGATCCTTCGGAAATTGTCATTGACGAGGTGGCCGGGCAATGGATTGCTTTGCTGCCACTGGCGATTTGGCCCCTGCCCTTTGACAGCGCGGTTTTCTACTATCTGTTCGGCTTTACTGCCTTTCGCGTGTTTGATATCACAAAACCCGGTCTGATCGGATGGGCCGATCGTCTCATCGGCCCCTTGGGGGTGATGCTCGACGATGTGATTGCCGGATTGATGGCCGCGGCGGCAATGGGTCTTGTTATGGCGTTGCAGTGAGCCGTGTCGCCGAAGAAATCTTGCGCAGGGCCAAGGCTTTTGGGCTAAAAATCACTTGTGCGGAAAGCTGCACCGGCGGGATGATTAGCGCCGCTTTAACCGATGTTGTGGGCAGTTCAGCCATTTTCGAAAATGGCTTTGTCACCTATTCCAATGGGGCAAAGCAAAAGATGCTTGGGGTGAGCCATAAGACCCTTGCCGATTACGGAGCCGTCTCCGAACCGGTGGCGCGTGAAATGGCCGAAGGCGCCCTCCGTCAGGCACAGGCTGATCTTGCCATCTCCGTCAGCGGAATCGCTGGGCCAGGGGGCTCTGAATTCAAGCCCGAAGGCCGCGTATGTTTTGCCCTGGCCTGCGCGCAAGGCACCCAGAGCGAAACTCAGGAGTTTGGCGCCTTGGGCCGCCCCGCCGTTCGCCAAGCAGCTTTAGATTATGCCTTAAACTTAATCCGTGCGCATCTCAATTCAGCCCATTGATTGAACCGGGCGCTTAATTTTCGCCTAATATTTATGCAAACCCTGAAAATTCCCGGAAATTCGTCGGGCAGCTCGGCATCACGCTTTTAATCACCGGCGCTTTTGGTTGAGAAGGCCTCAAAGTGATTTAGGAGAAGACTATGAACGCTGCAGATACCGCTTGGATTATCGTTGCCACAGCTTTGGTGCTTTTCATGACACTGCCGGGACTGGCTCTGTTTTACGGCGGGCTGGTGCGCGCGCGCAATGTGCTCAGCGTGTTTATGCAATGTTTCGGCATTGCATGTCTAATGAGTGTCCTGTGGCTTGCCTTTGGCTATTCCATCGCCTTTGGCACAAGCACGACTGGCTATTGGGGCGGTCTGGGCCATGTGTTTCTAAGCGGTGTTGATACCACCACACTGCGCGATGGCACGACCTTGCCGGAAGTGCTTTTCTTTGCCTTTCAAATGACCTTCGCCATCATCACACCTGCCTTGATCGTCGGCGCCTATGTGGAGCGGATTGGCTTTGGTTTTGTGATGACATTTTCCGGCCTTTGGATGCTCTTATGCTACGCCCCTGTTGTCCATTGGGTCTGGGGCGGAGGGTTCTTGGCCGATGGCGGTCTGTTCGGAGCCACCGGATTAAAAGACTTTGCCGGCGGTGTCGTGGTGCATGAAACAGCAGGGCTGGCGGCATTGGTCATTGCAGTGATGCTTGGCGCAAGACGTAATACCACCACCCCGCCGCACAATCCGGGCTTTGTGATGCTCGGAGCTGCGATGCTGTGGGTTGGATGGTTCGGTTTCAATGGCGGATCACAACTGGCGGCAGATGGCGGCGCTGCGATGGCATTGACAGTGACGCATATTTCTGCGGCAGCAGCCTCGCTCACATGGGCTCTATGGGAGCGGATTAAATATGGCAAAGCCTCGCTCGTCGGCATGGTCACTGGCACGATTGCAGGGCTGGCCTCGATCACACCGGCATCTGGATTTGTTAGTCCGGTTGAAGCGCTCGTCATCGGTTCTGTCGCAGGCGTTCTGTGCCAAGAAGCGGTAAATCTGGTGCGCAACAGCCTGAAAATTGACGACACATTGGATGTTTTCGCCGTGCACGGCATTGGTGGAATTTTTGGAACCATTATGATCGCAGTCTTTGGAGCCGGCACATGGGCCGCGCAAATAGGCAGCCTTGTGATTGTTGGTATCTTTACGATTGTTGTGACCGTTGTCTTGATTAAGTTGGTGTCGCTCGTCACTCCGCTGCGCGTCAGCGAAGAGGACGAATACACCGGGCTGGATCTGTCGGCCCACGGCGAGCGCGCTTATGATCACACGTCCTAAAAACAAAGGTAACCTGTTGAAAAGGCGCCCATGAGGGGGCCTTTTTTAAGGCGTCGTTTGGCCGTAAAGCGCATCCGCTCGGGCCTCAAACGCCCGCACGATCCGCAGCATGGCCTCGTTAAAGACCAAACCAATAACACCCTGTAATATGGCGTTTTTGAACTCAAAATCTACAAAGAATGTCACAGCACAGCCGTCGGGCGCGTCTTCAAACTTCCAGGTTGATTTCATATATTTGAATGGCCCGTCAAGATATTGGGTGTCGATAAATCTTTCATCGGGATGCAAGATTACCTGACTGCCGAAACGCTCGCGAAACACTTTAAACGAAATTACCAAATCCGCGGCCATGATCTGCCGCGATCCCTCTTCGGTCACAGATTTCACCCGCGCCGCGGCGCACCAAGGCAAAAACTCCGGGTATGCGGCCACATCTGCAACCAAATCATACATGCGCTGTGCCGAATATGGCAAAATTTTTGTTTCATTATGCGTTGGCATTGTGTTTCTCGCTGACTCTCAGCGCAAGATGTCCTAGAAACCCAGGGAAAGTTCAAGAGGGTACTATGTCGCAAAAACCTTATGTCATCGACAATATGATTTCTGCCAAGTCTATCGCGGCCAGAATAGAGCAATTGGCCGAAGAAATTGAACGAGAATTCGCACATACCGATAAACTTGTGGTGGTCGGGCTTTTGCGGGGCTCGTTTGTTTTCATCGCAGATTTGGTGCGTGAGATTAACCTGCCGATTGAGGTCGATTTTCTAGAGGTCAGCAGCTATGGCGACGCCATGGAAAGCTCGCGCGAAGTGCGTATTTTGAAGGATCTGCGTGGCACCATCGAAAATCGTGATGTCCTGATCGTCGAGGACATCGTCGACACCGGTTACACGATGAAGAATGTCACCGAGCATATTTTACGCCGTCAACCCAAACGCATGCGCACCATCGCCTTACTCGACAAGCCCTCACGACGAGAAGTTAACATCAAGACAGACTTCTTAGGCTTTGAAATTCCTGATGAGTTTGTGGTAGGCTATGGTATTGATTTTGCCCAACGCAACCGCAACCTCCCTTTTATTGGAAAAGTCCGCTTTACATGAACCCAAGATTTTTTTGAAAATGGCGCTGATCGCACACCGACCGTTATCGAAGAAAACTATTTTATTGTGGATCACCGTCGTGACGGTCGCTTTAATTCTATTTGGCATCGAGCGATTGATCGGCTGGCTAGATTGGCTGACTGTAAATTCCCATCGCGGAGGTATCGCGTTTTAACATATCCGAGCGGGTCTATCCCTGCGCCGCTTGCCGAGCCTTTTGCATTTTCGCAAAATCATCACCCGCGTGATAAGAACTGCGGGTCAACGGTGTGGCTGAGACCATCAAGAATCCCTTGCCCTTGGCCGCTTTTTCATAGCTGGCGAATTCCTCCGGTGTGACAAATCGGTCAACCCGGTGGTGTTTGAGCGTTGGTTGGAGATATTGGCCGATGGTGATAAAATCCACATTGGCCGCGCGCATATCATCCATCACCTGATGCACCGCTTGACGATCCTCGCCCAAACCGACCATAATGCCTGATTTTGTAAACATCGTGGGATCAAGCTCTTTGACCCGTTGCAGCAAACTCAGCGAATGAAAATACCGCGCGCCGGGCCGCACTTCGGGATAAAGACCCGGAACGGTTTCCAGATTGTGGTTAAACACATCGGGTTTCGCGGCAACCACCTCCTCCAGGGCGTCAGGGGCGCAACGGATAAAATCAGGCGTCAAAATCTCAATGGTTGTGCTGGGCGATTGCCTGCGAATTGCGCGAATGGTTTGGGCAAAATGCGCAGCGCCGCCATCTTCGATATCATCCCGATCCACTGAGGTCACAACAACATGGTTTAGCCCCAACTTTTTAACGGCATCTGCCACCCGGCCCGGTTCGAACACATCTAAATCTTCTGGCGGTTTTCCGGTGGCAATATTGCAAAAAGTACACGCCCTTGTGCACACTTCCCCCATGATCATCATCGTCGCATGGCCTTGGTTCCAGCATTCCCCCACATTGGGGCAGCCGGCCTCCTCACAGACGGTCACAAGCTTATGCGCACGCATAATTTTGTGTGTCTCTTGATAGCCTTGTCCAACAGGGGCTTTAACGCGAATCCAAGCCGGTTTTTTCGGCTGCGGATTGTCCGGCCGTTTGGCTTTTTCAGGATGGCGTTGCTCAGGAATTTTTAAATCGCGCATATAAGAGGTCCTTGGTTGTCACAAACTAACACAACCGGCGTAAACAGCCACCCCCGAGTTGGGAATATCCGATATGCGCTGATGCGTTACCCGACCAAAGGCTCCAAGGCTTGTGTGTCTTCGTAATGGCGCGCCAGCCTTTGCAAAGCGATGCGCAATACGATTTTACCAGAGCGCGCTGAGCAGCCCATAGTCTGCTCCACCGCCTCAAGCCCCTCGAGCCGGCAACAACACCGCAGCGCCACATCGCCAAGACCTGGGCCCAGATCCACCAAAGCCGCGCGTGCACGATACAGGGCTGAGGTCGCGGGCGCCTGCGGCTGCCGCTGTAAGCCTGAGTGAATGGCACCCAGTCAATCAACGGGCGCATTGCTTTCAAGCAGCGCAAATTCATAATCCTCGCGCAGCCGCTCTGCCTGTTTTACAAGCCTGCGCGAAATATATGGCTCTCCATCTTTTTTGCGACGACGTGCCAAAGCGTGCACCGGGCTGATCACTTGGCCGTAGCGCAATCGCCCGCGGCTGACGGGATCAGACGGGCGGCCCACGCCGCTTTCAATCTTGTTTGAGTCAGTATCTTCTAGTCTTGCGAGAAGTTTTGGACCGGCCTCTGTGAGGTGAAAGCCCATGATCCTTGCTTGTGGATCGTCACATTTGAGCCAATCTTGCATGGTCATAGCCATGACCTGCGCCCGGTCCAACGTGCTCAATTTCTCGACCTGTCCCGCGACTGCCTCGTGGACTATGACCGCCAGTTCAAGTCCCTGCGCCAATGCCAAGACGGTATTTTTCGGGCCAAATATCGCAAGGCGGTGATGCTCGGCGCGTCCAGCGAAGCGGGGTAGCACAGCGGATTGGGGTCAGGGTTGTGAAAGCTCATTGGTTTATCCTCCCAGCGCCGGGGCGCTGATTCCAAGCAGTATTTGCCCAATTCTTGGACCGCGCGATCGATAAGAGGATCACCACGCAATGTCTCAATCCTGCGGACAGAGCGCGACACTGTTGACGGGTGAACACCAGAATACCGAGCCAAACTGTGAATAGAATGTCCATGCTCTGTATGGGCCAGATACAGCTTGACCGCATGAGGCATCCAGACAGGCATTTTCGAATGTGGCAAGCCGCCTCGACTGTTGGAAAAGTCAAATTGTGAGATACGCACTCAAGACACCAATCTATTCACAGGTTGCATTAGTATTATGGTAACAATTATTACGCGTCGGTTAATTCTCTCTAAGCCCCTAAGAATGAGAGGTAAAACTAGCAGATCTACGAATTGACCGAACGCCAAATGCCGCGAGACGCAACACCCTCGGCACCAATGCCAGCCTGTGAGTCGATTCTCAAAATGTAGGTGCGTGATGCAGCACATTGAACTTAGATTGAACACTCTCAAGCGTCCCAAGCTCATGTTGGAAGCTGCGCGCAATGGGCTGGCCGGCTATGACCCCAGCCGTCATCTGCCAGCGCTCACAGGGAAATCGCTCCATCGAAGCGAAATTGGCCAACTCGACTGCTTACTGGATATGGAGGAGACCCATAACCGATTGCGCAAAGAAAAGCGCGCTGAGTATTCCCCAGCGCGCCACATCCGATATCTAATTGCCATGATAGCAGAATATACCAGTCTCAAAAACTCAAGGACCAAAGGCCAATGCCCTAGACAAAAGCGTCGGGCATCACAGCTTTTTTGTCCGCTACATATTTCTCAAGCGCCGCCAAAATCTCAGGATCGAGCGGCGGTTGCTGATAACTTGCCAATTGATGGGCCACGCGGTCTGCGGCCAAGCTATAGGTGTCACGCGCGCCCTCTTCGTACCAGGTCTCGAAGGGCTTATAGTCAAATAGATTTGACCGCCAAAACGCAGATTTGAAGTTCCTTTGCGTATGGTCGCAGCCAAGATAATGGCCGCTGGGTCCGACCTCTCGGATGGCATCCATCGCTTGGCCGTTTTCATCGGCTGAGACCCCAAGTCCCATTTTTTGCAAAGTGCCTAGGTGGTCAGCATCCATGATAAATTTCTCAAAGGACGCCACCAGCCCGCCTTCCAGCCAGCCGCAGGAGTGCAGCATGAAGTTCACCCCACCCAAGAGCGCTGCATTGAGCGTATTGGCCGTCTCGTAAGCGGCCTGCGCGTCGGGCAGTTTCGAGCCGCAAAGCCCGCCGCCTGAGCGAAACGGCAAGTTCATCCGGCGGGCCAACTGCCCGGCACCGTAGAGAATTTGGCTGGCTTCTGGCGTGCCGAAAGTCGGCGCGCCAGAGTTCATATCAATGGAGGTTACGAATGTGCCAAAAATGACAGGCGCACCGGGCTTGATGATTTGACTATAAGCAATGCCGGCCAAAACTTCCGCCAAAACCTGGGTCAATGTCCCGACAACCGACACAGGCGCCATCGCGCCCCCCACGATGAAGGGCGAAATGATGCTGGCTTGATTGTTGGAAGCAAAAACCTCTAAGGCCCCCATCATGATGCTGTCGAACGTGAGCGGGCTGTTGATATTGATCAGCGAGGTCATCACGGTGTTGTTTTGGACGAAATCTTTGCCAAACAAGATTTCGCACATATCGACCGAATCCTGCGCGCGACTGGGTTCGGTCACAGATCCCATGAACGGCTTGTCGCTATAGACCATATGCGCCAAAAGCATGTCCAAATGTCGCTTGTTGACCGGCACATCTGTTGGCTCGCAGACGGTCCCGCCCGAATGGTGTAGATATTTCGACATATAGCCCAATTTCACAAATTTTTGAAAATCAGCCAAAGTCGCATAACGGCGACCTCCATCCCGGTCGCGCACGAAAGGCGGACCATAGACCGGCGCAGTTACAAGGGATTTGCCACCAATTTCGACACTCCGCTCAGGGTTCCGCGCGTGTTGCACAAACTTCGATGGCGCCGTTTTGCACAGCTCGCGAGCAAGGCCGCGTGGGATCCTTACACGCTCGCCCTCAATAATTGCCCCAACCGAGCGCCAACGTTCCAGGGCAACCGGGCTGTCTACGAAGTTCACGCCGATTTCCTCGAGTACAGTTTCCGCATTATACTCGATTATTT
>NYTV01000146.1 GCA_002683685.1 Paracoccaceae bacterium | reverse complement strand
GGGGGCAGTGAAATCAATTACGGCCTGGGAGAGGGCAAAAGCCTCAAGCGGCTCATCGGTGACAACCACACCAACAGCTTGCCCCCCCAGGGCTTCGCCAACATCGCGGCCGACCCAGGGGTGTCCTTTGCGCTCAACTGCGCCGACAAGCCTCGCTTTATCGCTGTTCAATACAGTTTGAAGCAGCATTTGCCCCATGCGCCCAGAGGCGCCGGTGATGGTGATTGCGGGGGTTTGAGCCATGACATTCTCCTTTCTTGCTTATGTGGCGCAAAGTTTTGCCACTTGCAAACCTATTGGTACAGCGCCTATGACCCCTCCCATGGCACAAAGCAGATCACATAAAAAATCCGGACCGTCGCAACGGCAGCTAAAAGTTGGCGAGGTCATTCGCCGGACCTTGTCTGAAATACTGGCTCGCGACGAGATTCACGATCCGGAACTGAATCGCATTTCCATCACCGTCTCAGAGGTGACCACCTCGCCAGATTTGCAGATTGCGACCGTATATATCATGCCTCTGGGCGGTAAGCTCTATGACGAGGCGATTGCGGGACTGGCGCGGAACAAGGGCCAAATTCGCAGCATCGTTGGTCGCAAGGCAGGGTTGAAATTTGCTCCTGACCTGAGATTTCGTATTGATGAGACGTTTGACCGAATAGACAGTACGCGCGCCTTATTTGAGCGCGAAGACGTGCGCCGCGACCTCGCGCCAGATGCGGAGGTTGGGGATGCAGCCGATTCGGGTGCTCAGAGCGATTGACCTGCTGCGCTGCCCGGGCTACGGCAGCCGCCTAAAACGCATGAGGGACTTATGGGACGCACACGCAAGGGCCGGGATGTTTCCGGTTGGGTCATTGTTGATAAACCCGCAGGCCTGACCAGCACGGCTGTGGTCAATAAAATTCGTTGGGCATTTGATGCCAAAAAAGCAGGCCATGCGGGGACTTTGGATCCCGAGGCCACTGGGCTTTTGGCAGTAGCGCTGGGCGAGGCCACGAAGACCATTCCCTATATCACAGATGCAACGAAAGCCTACGAATTTGCAGTAAATTTTGGGGCTGCCACCAATACCGACGACGCGGAGGGAGAGGTGATCAACACCTCGGATGAGCGCCCCAGTGATGCGCAGATTATTGAGGCTTTGCAGGGGTTTCTTGGCGAAATCATGCAAGTGCCGCCGCAATTTTCCGCAGTGAAAATTGATGGGCAGCGGGCGTATAAATTGGCGCGTGCGGGCGAGGAAATGCAGATTGCCGCCCGGCCGCTTTGGGTCGAAGAGCTGTTGCTGGCTGAACGGCCTTCGGCGGATCAAGCGGTTTTGGAAATGACCTGCGGCAAGGGCGGATATGTGCGTTCTATTGCGCGGGACTTGGGCGAGGTACTGGGCTGTTATGGCCATGTGGCGCAATTGCGTCGCCTCTGGTCGGGCCCGTTCGATTTGGAACAGGCGATCAGCCTAGAACAAATTGAACGCTTTGCGAAGACGGCTGAGATTGACCAGTTCTTGCGTCCCTTGGAAGACGGTTTGGCGGATCTATTGCAGGGAACCACCAATGCAGAAGGCGCGGCAAAACTGCGCAATGGCAATCCGGCGATTTGTTTTACCCAAGCAGAGTATGGTGATGAAATTTGGGTCAGCTATGAGGGCAAAGCTCAGGCGATTGGCCGTTATAAATCAGGAGAAATCCATCCCGCGCGGGTGATCTTGCACGGTTAGGTGCCACTTTATTTTTGACGCTTTGCACGCCACTTGATGGTTTGCAGCATGCCGGTTTTTGACCGAATTGAACGGATGTTCAAAAAAATTGATTGACCTTTGACAATCCGCAGTCCCATTATCTAATTAGAGCCTATGAAAAGGCGCCGGGAACCGGCATTGGGAGGATCGTATTTTGACTGTGACGGATTCGGCGGATCTGGTCTCTATTCCAGCACTACTGGCACGCAATGCGCGTGAGTTTGGCGATAAAGCGGCCTATCGCGAGAAAGAATTTGGCATTTGGCAAAGCTGGACTTGGCTTGAAGCGGTGGAGCAAGTTGAGGCCCTGGCCTTGGGTTTGCTATCGCTGGGTGCCGGAAAAGGGGACCATGTGGCCATCGCGGGCCGCAACCGTCCTTACCTCTATTGGGCAATGTTGGCAGCTCAATCAATCGGCGCTGTGCCCGTACCAATTTACCAAGACGCGGTGGGAGATGAGATCGCCTATGTTCTAGACCACTGCAATGCGCGGTTTATCGTGGCTGGTGATCAGGAGCAGGTGGATAAGATCCTCGATATTCGCGACAGTTTGAAAAATCTTCAGACCATCATTTATTTGGATCCACGCGGATTGCGCAAATATGACCACAGCATGCTCAAGCAATATCAGAGCTTGCAAGACGAAGGCCGCGCAGCGCGGGGAGATTTGGGCGACGAGCTGGCCAAACGTCAAAAGGCGCAGACCTATGATGATACTTGCGTGATGCTCTATACCTCCGGGACCACTGGCCGTCCGAAGGGCGTGGTATTGTCCAACCGGAACGTCATTGAAACCTCAAAAAATTCATCGCAATTTGATGATCTAGGCCCGGGCGAAGAAGTATTGGCTTATCTGCCGATGGCATGGGTCGGTGACTATACCTTCTCGATGGGGCAAGCGTTGTGGACGGGCTTTTGCGTCAATTGCCCAGAGAGCGCCGAGACGATGATGACTGATTTGCGCGAAATCGGTCCAACGTATTATTTCGCCCCGCCGCGGGTGTTTGAAAACCAGCTGACTAATGTGATGATCCGTATGGAAGATGGCGGCCGTCTCAAAAAATGGATGTTTGACAGGGCGATGGCCCATGCCAAGCGCGTGGGGCCTGCTTTGTTGAGCGGAGAACCGGTCGGCTTCATGGATCGGGTTAAATATTTTCTGGGTGATATTTTTATCTATGGACCTCTTAAAAACACCCTTGGCCTGAGCCGCGTGCGCATTGGCTATACCGCTGGTGAGGCGATCGGCCCGGAGTTGTTCGACTTTTATCGCTCGCTGGGAATTAATCTGAAACAGCTTTACGGCCAAACAGAAGCTACTGTTTATGTGACGATTCAACCGGATGGACAGGTGCGGGCCGATACGGTTGGCGTCCCGGCGCCGGGCGTGGAAGTGCGTGTAGGCGACAATGGTGAGATTTATTACAGGTCACCAGGTGTCTTTGTAGAATATTACAATAACCCGGAAAGCACAGCGTCAACCAAAGATGCCGAAGGCTGGGTGGCAACGGGAGATGCGGGCTTTTTCGAGGAAAACACAGGCCATCTGCGCATTATTGACAGGGCCAAAGATGTTGGAAAGATGGCTGATGGGCGTTTGTTTGCGCCAAAATATGTTGAGAATAAGCTGAAATTCTATCCGAATATTTTGGAAGCTGTTGTTTTTGACAATGGCCGCGACTATTGCACCGCCTTCGTCAATATTGATCTCAATGCCGTCGGCAATTGGGCAGAGCGCAACAATATCGCCTATGGCGGCTATCAAGAGCTGTCTCAGCACCCGCAGGTGTTGGACATGATCCAAGCCCATATTGAAGAAACCAATCACAGCATCGCGCAAGATCCAATGTTGTCGGGGTGCCAAGTGCGCCGCTTCTTGGTGCTGCATAAGGAACTGGATGCCGATGACGGCGAAATGACCCGCACACGCAAGGTGCGTCGTCGCACGGTTGAGGATAAATTCGATGATCTGATTGTTGGCCTTTACGGCGATGCGCAGTTTGTTGAGACGACCACTGAGGTGACCTATGAAGATGGGCGCAAGGGCTCGATTTCGGCGAAATTGGAACTGCGGGATGCAGTGGTTGCCGCTGAACAGCAGGTGGCTGCTCAATGATTGTCTCTAGGCCCGTTGTGATCGTTCAATATTCTTTGGAGTATTCGCCCCATGTTTGACCAAGCTGATAGTTTTATAACCGCAGATGGCCGCACCATTGGCGCTGTGATGATGGAAATGAAGAATATTACCCTGCGGTTTGGTGGGGTTGTGGCGATTAAGGACATTTCCTTTGATGTGCGTGAAGGAGAAATTCGCGCGATTATTGGGCCGAATGGCGCTGGGAAATCCTCAATGCTCAATGTCATTTCTGGTTTTTACCATCCCCAAGAGGGGGAGGTTTGGTATAAAGGCGCGCGTCGGCCGGAAATGAAACCCTTTGAAGTTGCCCGACAAGGCATTGCGCGAACCTTCCAAAATATTGCGCTTTTCGAAGGCATGAGCGTTTTGGATAATGTTATGACCGGCCGATTGAACCATATGAAAAGTGGTATTCTAAGCCAAGCGATTTGGTATGGAAAAGCCGAACGTGAAGAGACAGAAAATCGCGCCGTGGTGGAGCGTGTTATTGATTTTCTTGAAATTCAACATATCCGCAAAACACCTGTTAGCCGCTTGCCCTACGGTTTGAAAAAGCGCGTTGAATTGGCCCGCGCCTTGGCAGCTGATCCCAAGCTGTTGCTGCTTGATGAGCCGATGGCAGGGATGAATGTGGAAGAAAAAGAGGACATGAGCCGCTTTATTCTGGATGTGAACGATGAATTTGGTACGACGATTGTTTTGATTGAGCATGATATGGGTGTTGTGATGGATTTGTCCGACCGCGTGGTTGTGATGGATTATGGCAAGAAAATTGGCGATGGTCCCCCCGATGAAGTGCGCAATAATCAGGCTGTGATTGATGCCTATTTGGGGGTCGCGCATGATTGATCGTATGAAATCTACGGGCGGCTGCGTGATGCAGACGGCCCATAACACCGGCGCGGAGGCGTAAGCTATGTTCCCAGATCAGTTTTTATTCGGCGTCGAAGTTTTGCTCAATGGGTTGATGGCTGGGGTGCTTTATGCGCTGGTGGCTTTGGGATTTGTGTTGATCTTCAAAGCCTCGGGCATTTTCAACTATGCGCAAGGGGTTATGGCTTTGTTCGCGGCGCTGACCCTTGTGGGCATTATGGATGGTCAGGTGCCCTTTTCCCATTTAATTAATGCGATTTTTGGCATGGATGTGCATCATTTCGGCTGGCACGTTCCTGCCTTTGCGGCCATTCTTTTGGCGATGATGGTGATGGTTGGATTAGCCTGGATTGTTCAGTATTTCATCTTCCGCCATTTGGTGGGGCAAGAACCGATTATCCTTTTCATGGCGACCATTGGGCTTGCCTACTTCATGGAAGGATTTGGCGACATGATGTGGGGATCAGAAATCAAAAAATTGGATGTTGGCATTCCGCAGGGAGGCAGTTTTTGGATTGAGGAAGCTACGGCGTTTTTGGGTGGCTCAAACTTCTACGGATTTTTCATAGATCAGCTGGATATTGTTGCGGCGGTTGTGGCGATTATTCTGGTGGTCCTGCTGGTGGCCTTCGCGCAATACACCAAGCAAGGCCGCGCTATGCGGGCGGTGGCAGATGATCACCAAGCGGCTTTATCGGTTGGGATCTCGTTAAGTTTTATCTGGGTCTTGGTCTGGTCACTGGCGGGTTTTGTCGCTCTTGTGGCAGGCATCATGTGGGGCGCGAAATCAGGAGTGCAGTTTTCATTGTCCCTTATTGCGCTCAAAGCCTTGCCTGTGTTGATGCTTGGAGGATTCACTTCGATCCCTGGTGCGATTGTCGGCGGATTGATTGTGGGTGTTGGGGAAAAACTGTTCGAGTTCCTTATCGGTGCACCCTTTTTGGGTGGCGCGACGGAGAATTGGTTCGCTTACATGCTGGCCCTAGTGTTTTTGGTATTTCGTCCACAAGGCTTGTTTGGGGAGAAAATCATTGAGCGTGTTTAACTCATGTATCTGCGACCCACGGGGCTTTGTGACGAATGATTTGAATATGAAAGGGACAGCGCATGCTATATCGTGAATCGGGCGATTTTAGTGAAACCTACAAAGCGGATAGCCAAACCTTCCCCATCAAATTTGATCGCTATCGCTATTATGCGGTCTTAGCTTTCGCCTTTTTGGTCATTCCCTTTATAATTAACGATTACTGGGCCAATGCCGTTTTGGTACCCTTTTTGATCTATGCGATTGCAGCCATTGGTCTCAATATTCTAACGGGCTACTGCGGCCAGGTGTCGTTGGGCACGGGTGGCTTCATGGCGGTGGGAGCCTATGCTTGCTATAAGCTGATGACAGCTTTCCCGGATGTTAGCATTATGATCCATGTGCTGATTTCTGGTGGAATTACTGCTGCAGTGGTCACGCTTTTTGGCTTGCCCAGCCTGCGCATTAAGGGTTTTTACCTCGCGGTGGCAACTTTAGCGGCACAATTCTTTTTGGTTTGGCTGTTCAACCGGGTGGCGTGGTTTTATAACTACTCTGCGTCAGGACAGATCAATGCGCCGGATCGCACGGTATTTGGATATCTTGTGACAGGCCCCAATACTGAGGCCTGGGCAAAATATCTCATATGTCTGATTTTTTTGACGTTTACAGGAATTGCTGCGCGAAACATGACACGTGGAGCGCTGGGAAGGAAATGGTCGTCTATCCGAGATATGGACATAGCTGCTGAAATTATCGGTGTTAACCCCTTGAGTGCTAAACTTTCCGCCTTTGCTATATCTGGTTTCTTTATCGGTATATCCGGTGCGCTCTTTTTTAGTGTCTATCTTGGTGCGGCAGAGGTTGGTGAAGCTTTTGGAATCCAAAAATCGTTTTTGGTACTCTTCATGATAATTATTGGTGGCCTTGGCTCCATATTTGGCAGTTTCGCGGGGGCTGCATTTATGGTACTTTTGCCAGTATTCTTGAAAAACGTTCTGGTGGGTGGCCTGGGTTGGGACACGGCACTGGCTGCCCATTTAGAATTTGTAATTGTTGGCGCGTTGATCATTGTGTTTTTGATCGCTGAGCCACATGGATTGGCGCAGCTTTGGCGCGTGGCAAAAGAGAAATTACGACTTTGGCCTTTCCCGCACTAGGGGTAGGTTAATCAAACGACCGGGAAAACCGGCATTTCGGACAAACCAAGGGAGGAATAATCCGATGAAAAGACTAGCAACAGCAACAGTGGCCGCCGTCATGGCTGCAGCCCCAGTGATGGCAGACCTAGTGTTTCCGTCCCTATCTTATCGTACAGGCGCCTATGCGGCCGGCGGCATTCCGTTTGCCGATGGTTATGCTGATTATATGACGCTTCTGAATGAGCGGGATGGTGGCATTGGTGGTGTTATGACGCGCATTCTTGAATGCGAAACAGGCTATAACACTGAGAAAGGCGTTGAATGTTATGAGGCTACTAAGGGCGAAGGTGCTTTGGTTTACCAACCGCTATCAACCGGAATTACATATCAGTTAATTCCAAAGGCCACAGCAGATGGTATCGCAATTCACTCCATGGGATATGGTCGAACATCTGCTGCAAACGGTAAAGTTTTTAGCAATGTTTTCAATTATCCAGCAAACTATTGGAATGGTGCTTCTGCGGTCGTGCAGCACATTCTAGATGTCAACGGTGGCGATATAAAAGGTAAAAAAATTGCTCTCGTTTATCATAACTCAGCCTATGGCAAAGAGCCAATTCGGACGTTGGAAGAGCTATCAAAGAAACATGGGTTTGAGTTGAGCCTGCTAGCGGTAGATCATCCTGGCCAAGAACAAAAATCGCAGTGGTTGCAAATCCGCCGCGAGCGCCCAGACTATGTGACCATGTGGGGTTGGGGTGTTATGAACCAGGTAGCAATTCAAGAGGCAGTCAATATCCGTTTCCCAATGGAAAACTTTATTGGCGTTTGGTGGTCCGGTTCTGAAAATGATGTTTTGCCATCTGGTGATGATGCTAATGGCTATAAAGCTGTGACTTTCCACAATGTTGGCAATAATTTCCCAGTCTTTGAAGATGTGCAGAAACATGTCGTTGACACTGGTAAAGCTGCTGGTGCTGGAGATCAGATTGGAACAGCAATTTATAATCGTGGTTTCTATGCTGCTATGCTTGCAGCGGAAGCAGTCCGGAACGCGCAGGCTATTCATGGGGTCGCTGATATTACCCCAGCCATGATGCTCGATGGTATGGAGTCTTTGGAAATTACCGAAGCAAGAATGGCTGAACTTGGCATGCCAAACTTTGGCCCATCTTTCAAAGTGTCATGTGAAAATCACGGTGGTCCGGGTACTGTGGGTGTTGCACAGTGGAACGCATCTAGCAAAACATGGTCTCTGATTTCAGATTTTAAGGAAACTGATATGTCTGTGATACAACCATTGATTGAAGCTGATTCCGCTGCGTTTGCTGCGGAAAACAACATCACAGCCGGTTGTAAATAAGATAAAAAGAGCGCTCTGGCCCCCCTTTGGGCCAGAGCATTTCCCATAGGATGAATGCCATGCTTGATGACAGCTCGACAAACGAAACACTGCTTGAAGTCAATAATATTGAAGTGATTTATAATCACGTAATTTTGGTATTGAAGGGCGTGTCTTTAAGTGTGCCAAAAGGTGGAATCACTGCGCTTTTGGGCGGTAATGGTGCTGGTAAAACCACAACCTTAAAAGCGATTTCTCAGTTGCTTCATTCCGAACGCGGCGAAGTCACCAAAGGTACGATCGCATATCGCGGTCAATCGGTCTCTGGTTTGAACCCATCAGATCTGGTGAAGCGCGGCGTGATCCAAGTGATGGAAGGACGCCACTGTTTCGAACATTTAACAATCGAAGAAAACCTGTTGACAGGCAGCTATACCCGAACAGATGGCTCGGCAGCGGTCGCGGCAGATCTGGAAAAAGTTTATGCCTATTTCCCAAGGCTGGCCGAACGGCGCAAAAGCCAGGCGGGTTATACCTCTGGTGGCGAGCAACAAATGTGTGCCATTGGACGCGCTTTAATGTCTCGTCCTGAAACGATTTTGCTGGATGAACCCTCAATGGGTTTGGCGCCGCAATTGGTTGAAGAAATTTTTGGCATTGTAAAAGATCTCAATGAGAAAGAGGGCGTGTCTTTCCTGTTGGCCGAGCAAAACACCAATGTAGCCTTAAGGTTTGCCCATTATGGCTATATTTTGGAATCTGGTCGTGTGGTGATGGACGGTCCGGCCGCGGAATTACGCGAAAATCCGGATGTGAAAGAATTCTATCTCGGCATGTCCGATGAGGGGCGCAAGTCTTTCCGTGACACGCGCAGCTATCGCCGCCGCAAAAGGTGGCTCAGCTGACCTGTGCAAAGATGGGAGCCATGCAATGACTTTTTATGACGCCTTAGAAACCCGCTCTGCCGACGCGCGCGCAGCCTCCTTGGCAGAATGTTTACCGGCGCTTTTGACCCATGCGCAGGGTCTTGCGGGCTATCAGCATTTGGCACAGTTTGATCTGGCCAGTATTTCCAGTGCCGAAGAGCTCGCCCGATTGCCGGTTCTGCGCAAGTCTGAGCTTGGCGCGGCGCAAAAGCGCTTGC
>NYTV01000145.1 GCA_002683685.1 Paracoccaceae bacterium | reverse complement strand
CGACGAGTTGCTCGAATTGGTTGAAATGGAAATCCGTGAGCTCTTGTCCAGCTACGAATATCCTGGCGACGATATCCCTGTGATTGCGGGCTCTGCTTTGGCCGCATTGGAAGATCGCGACGCGGCGATCGGCAGTGAGTCCATTGCAAAATTGATGGCGGCCGTGGATGAGTATATCCCGACACCGGCCCGTGCGGTTGACCAGCCGTTCTTGTTGCCAATCGAGGATGTGTTCTCCATCTCAGGGCGCGGTACGGTTGTGACCGGTCGTGTTGAGCGTGGTGTGATCAACGTAGGTGAAGAGATTGAAATCGTCGGCATCCGTGACACAACGAAAACTGTCTGCACAGGCGTTGAAATGTTCCGCAAATTGCTCGACCGCGGTGAAGCTGGCGACAACGTCGGCGTTTTGCTGCGCGGTATCGACCGCAATGGCGTTGAGCGTGGTCAGATCCTGTGTAAGCCAGGTTCTGTGAAGCCTCACATGAAGTTTGAAGCCGAAGCCTATATTCTGACCAAAGAAGAAGGTGGCCGTCACACGCCATTCTTCGCCAACTACCGTCCACAGTTCTACTTCCGGACCACTGATGTGACCGGCACAGTTGTTCTGCCAGCGGGGACAGAAATGGTGATGCCAGGCGACAATCTCAAATTCGACGTTGAGCTGATCGCCCCAATCGCCATGGAAACCGGTCTGCGCTTCGCGATCCGCGAAGGCGGCCGCACCGTTGGCGCCGGCGTCGTCTCTAAAATCAACGATTAAAATTAACTATCGCAGGCCTCACGCGTGAGGCCTGCACCGTTCGACGAGGGCGGGTTCGCCAGTCCTCCTATCAACAGACTTCAAGCCCTGGAAAGGGGTAACGAAATGCAAAGTCAAAATATCCGCATTCGTCTGAAGGCCTTTGACCACCGTGTGTTGGATGCGTCCACACTCGAAATCGTCAATACAGCCAAACGGACAGGTGCGCAGGTACGTGGCCCAATCCCACTGCCGAACAAAATCGAGAAATTTACAGTTCTGCGTGGTCCTCACGTTGACAAAAAATCTCGTGACCAGTTTGAAATCCGCACGCACAAGCGCCTGCTGGATATCGTTGACCCAACACCACAGACCGTGGACGCGCTAATGAAGCTCGACCTGGCGGCTGGTGTTGATGTGCAAATCTCAGTTTAAGGGGGTATTGATTATGCGCTCTGGAGTTATTGCGAAAAAAATGGGCATGACCCGTTTGTTCATGGAAGACGGTAAGCAAATCCCTGTGACAGTGCTCGCTTTGGATGGTTTGCAAGTTGTGGCACAGCGCACTGCTGATTTGGATGGCTATACAGCTGTGCAATTGGGTGCTGGGTCTGCAAAAGCAAAACGCACAAGCCAAGCGATGCGTGGCCACTTTGCCAAGGCAAATGTTGCGCCCAAGCGCAAGGTAGCCGAGTTCCGCGTCTCTGCGGACAACCTGATTGAAGTGGGTGCTGAAATTTCAGCCGAACATTTCCTCGAAGGTCAAATGGTTGACGTATCCGGCACATCGATTGGTAAGGGTTTTCAAGGTGCGATGAAGCGCTGGAACTTTGGCGGTTTGCGTGCATCACACGGTGTGTCCATCAGCCACCGTTCCCACGGTTCGACAGGTCAATGTCAAGATCCGGGTAAAGTGTTCAAAGGCAAGAAAATGGCCGGTCACATGGGTGCGGCGAAAGTCACCACCCAGAACTTGGAAGTTGTGCGTACAGACGCTGATCGCGGTTTGATCATGGTCAAAGGCGCGGTTCCAGGGTCAAAAGGCGGCTGGGTCACAATCAAAGATGCGATGAAAAAGAAATTGCCTGACGGCGTTCCTTTTCCAGCAGCAATCAAATCAGCAGCCGCACCGGCCGAAGCTCCTGTTACTGACGCTCCTGCGGAAGGCGGTGAAGCATGAAACTAGATGTCATCAAACTCGACGGCGGCAAAGCCGGTTCGATTGATCTGAATGAGGCATTGTTTGGTCTTGAGCCACGTGCCGACATACTGCATCGTGTTGTGCGCTGGCAGCGTAACAATGCGCAGGCTGGTACGCACAAGGTGAAAACCCGGTCTGAAGTCAGCTACTCCACTAAGAAGATCTATCGTCAGAAAGGCACCGGCGGCGCACGTCACGGCGCGCGTTCTGCTCCGATCTTCCGCGGTGGCGGCGTTTATAAAGGTCCAACACCGCGCAGCCACGGCCATGATTTGCCGAAAAAAGTGCGGGCTCTGGGTCTGAAGCATGCGCTGTCTGCGAAGGCAAAAGCGGGTGAGCTGGTTGTGATTGATGCGGCTGTTTCTGACGGTAAAACAAGTGCGTTGGCCAAAGCGGTTGCGAACTTGGGTTGGAAACGTGCTTTGATCATCGACGGCGCAGCTGTAAATGAAAACTTTGCACAGGCAGCTCGGAATATTGAAGGTCTGGATATCCTGCCGACAATGGGTGCGAATGTGTTTGATATCCTGAAGCGTGACACTCTTGTGATCACAAAAGCAGGGTTGGAAGCTTTGGAGGCCCGTTTGAAATGAGCGTGAAACCAGAACATTACGATGTGATCCGCAAGCCGATCATCACTGAGAAAACCACAATGGCCTCTGAAAATGGCGCGGTTGTGTTTGAAGTGGCTATCGACAGCAATAAGCCCAGCATCAAAGAGGCTGTTGAAAGCCTGTTTGACGTGAAGGTTAAAGCGGTGAACACAACGATCACCAAAGGGAAATCAAAGCGCTTTCGCGGCATGCTCGGCAAACGCCGTGATGTGAAAAAAGCCTATGTGACCCTTGAAGAAGGCAACACAATCGACGTAACGACTGGGTTGTAAGATTTTCAATGCGTCCGCATTTCGGTGCGGGCGCATTTTTTTGTTCGCGGGCCTCGCGACCATCCAGCACGGTCTACGGTTTGCTCACGCCCGAACTAGCCCCAGCTGTAGTTAAAACTCACAGAAATTCTGTCGTCTTCTGCCATATTCATTGGCACTTCGTGCCGCAGCCAACTTTCCCACAACAACACATCCCCGACTTTTGGTTTGGCATAGAAAAAACTGCGCAGCTCTTCGCGTGCGGTTTTTTGGCGCGTCGGGGCCGCCATCATCATGGCCAGGCGCGGGTCTTCGAATTTGATCGCGCTGGTGCCTTCAGGCATCGCCACATAGGTGGTGCCGCTGATGATTGAATGGGGGTGAATATGGGCGGTATGAATGCCACCATAGGGCAAAATATTGATCCAAAGGCTGTCGAGCGTGATGGCTTTCTCGCCCAAATCAAAGTCGAGATCTTTAGCAAATTGGGCGACATGCAAGTCCAACGCGGTCACCACATCTTTGAAGATTGGGAAACGCCAATCTAGATCGGTGAGGGAGGCATAGCTGGTGTAACCAGGAAAGTCATTCTTGTCACACCAGTCTTGACCGGCCTCGTCGTCTTCCGCGATGGCCAGGCAGGAGGCCGTCAGCTCATCGGTGTCAACAGAGGGGCCGTGCTCAGAGAGCGCGGCGTGATACAGGCGGGTTGCGAAAAGCGATTTGATATCGGACATAGGGTTTTGTAGCGCAGCACAACGCCGAGGGCGAGTGGGAAAAGCGCAGTCTGGCACGGGTGTTTGGACGGCAAAATCACGACAATCCAGATTGCCGCAAACAAAGCGTCGCTGCGGGGTTGCTATATGCCTCAATCCCCACTAAAGCACACTTCATCATGATCTCCACTGGAATCAAGGTAACCCTACGTGCGCCCTCCAGTGATGTTGAAAGGAGAAGGCTATGAATGCCAACGAACTTCGGGACAAGACCCCGGATCAGCTCCGTGACGAGCTGGTTGAACTGAAAAAAGAAGCTTTTAACCTGCGGTTTCAGCAGGCCACAGGCCAAATGGAAAACACAAGCCGGATGCGTCAAGTGCGCCGCGGTGTGGCCCGTGTAAATACTATCTTAAATCAAAAAGCGGCCGCCGCCGCAGGCGAGGAGTAAGCCCTATGCCCAAACGTATCCTGTCCGGCGTCGTTACATCGAACCAGAACGAACAAACTGTGACTGTATCGGTCGAACGCCGTTTCAAGCACGCTTTGCTGCAGAAAACCATCCGTAAGTCCAAAAAGTACCGGGCGCACGATGAGAAGAATGCTTTCAATGTAGGTGATATCGTTCGCATTCAAGAATGTGCGCCTAAATCGAAAACTAAACGCTGGGAAGTTATTGCAGAATAACAACGCAGTTTAATCGAAACCCTGGGGGATATTGCGGCATCGCACCCCATAGGTCGGGAGTAACCACATGATCCAGATGCAAACAAATCTGGATGTAGCTGACAACAGCGGCGCACGCCGTGTTCAGTGCATCAAGGTTTTGGGTGGTTCCAAGCGTAAGTACGCATCCGTAGGCGACATCATTGTTGTCTCGGTTAAGGAAGCCATCCCACGTGGCCGTGTTAAGAAGGGCGACGTCCGTAAGGCTGTTGTTGTTCGCACCGCCAAAGCAGTTCGCCGTGAAGACGGCACAGCGATCCGCTTTGATCGCAACGCAGCCGTTATCCTCAACAATGCAAATGAGCCCGTGGGAACACGGATCTTTGGCCCTGTTGTGCGTGAGCTGCGTGCCAAGAACTTCATGAAAATCATTTCACTCGCCCCAGAGGTGCTTTGACATGGCTGCTAAACTGAAAAAAGGCGACAAGGTCGTCGTTTTGACCGGTAAGGACAAAGGCAAGCAGGGCGAAATTTCCTCTGTAAATCCTTCCGCCGGCAAAGCTGTTGTCGATGGCGTGAACATGGCCATCCGTCACACCAAGCAATCCCAGTCTGACCAAGGCGGTCGCATCCCAGTGGCGATGCCGATCCAATTGTCGAATTTGGCCTTGCTGGACAGCAATGGCAAAGCAACCCGCATTGGCTTCCGTGAAGAAGACGGTAAGAAAGTGCGTTTCGCAAAAACAACTGGGGAGGTCGTATAATGTTGGATGCAGCAAACTACACTCCGCGTTTAAAAGCACTTTATGGCAGCACGATCAAAGCTGCGATGAAGGAAGAGTTTGGTTATAAAAACGACATGATGATCCCGCGTTTGGAAAAAATCGTTCTGAACATGGGTATCGGCGATGCCGTTAAAGACACCAAAAAGGTTAAGCACGCGCAAGAAGCCCTGACACTGATTGCAGGTCAAAAAGCCGTGGTGACCAAGGCCAAGAAATCTATTGCGGGTTTCCGGGTGCGTGAAGAAATGCCTCTTGGCACGAAAGTCACGCTCCGCGGTGATCGCATGTATGAATTCATGGATCGTCTGACCACTATCGCCTTGCCACGTGTTCGCGACTTCCGCGGCGTGAAAGGTTCTTCGTTCGATGGTCGTGGCAACTATGCCATGGGCCTGAAAGAGCACATCGTGTTTCCAGAAATCGACTTCGATTCCGTTGTTGATATGCTGGGCATGGACATCATTATCTGCACTGACGCTAAGACAGATGCAGAAGCCAAAGCGCTGTTGAAGCATTTCAACATGCCCTTCAACAGTTAAGGATCTGCGATATGGCTAAAAAATCAATGGTCGCCCGCGAAGTTAAGCGTCAGAAGCTGGTGGATAAATATGCCGCCAAACGTGCTGAGCTCAAAGGTATCGCGCGCGATGAATCCCGCCCCATGGAAGAGCGTTTCAAGGCCCAGCTTAAGCTGGCCAGATTGCCGCGCAATTCATCTGCAACACGACTTCATAACCGTTGTCAGCTCACCGGACGCCCTCATGCTTACTATCGAAAGCTGAAGGTCAGCCGGATCGCGCTGCGGGAACTTGGCTCGAATGGCCAAATCCCCGGTATGGTTAAGTCAAGCTGGTAAGGAGTTTAAAACATGAACGATCCTATCGGTGATATGCTGACTCGTATTCGTAACGCTTCGTTGCGCGGCAAATCCACAGTGGAGACGCCGGCTTCTAAAGGGCGTGCACGCGTATTGGATGTCCTGGCCGACGAAGGCTACATCCGCGGCTATGAAAATACGACTGGTAAAGATGGCCACCCGGCGATCGAAATCAGCCTCAAATATTACGACGGCGCGCCCGTGATCCGCGAAGTAAAGCGCGTATCCAAGCCTGGTCGTCGGGTTTATTTGGGTGTGAAAGACATTCCTGTAGTCCGTCAGGGCTTGGGCGTGTCGATTGTCTCCACCTCTCGGGGTGTGATGTCGGATGCCAGTGCACGCGCCAACAATGTTGGTGGCGAAGTGCTCTGCACAGTCTTCTAGGAGTAAGGTATGTCTCGTATTGGTAAAAAACCGGTCGAGCTGCCCCCAGGTGTTTCGGCATCTGTGTCCGGCCAGACCATTGAAGTTAAGGGTCCGAAAGCGACCCGCAGCTTCACCGCCACTGATGATGTGACAATCTCAGTACAAGAAAATAACGTATCGGTTGAGCCTCGCGGCAAATCCAAGCGCGCGCGTCAGCAGTGGGGCATGTCCCGCACAATGATCGCAAATATGGTTACTGGTGTTTCCACTGGTTTCAAAAAAGAGCTTGAGATCAGCGGTGTGGGTTACCGGGCCCAGGTGCAAGGCAATGTCTTGAAACTGTCCCTAGGTTATAGCCATGACGTAAATTTTGAAATCCCGACAGGTGTGACCGTGACGGCTGCGAAGCCAACTGAGGTTGCAGTTGAAGGTACGGATGAGCAACTCGTAGGCCAAGTCGCGGCGAATATTCGCGAATGGCGGAAACCAGAGCCATACAAAGGCAAAGGTATTAAATACAAAGACGAGTATATCTTCCGTAAAGAAGGTAAAAAGAAGTAGGGACCCAGGAAATGGCAAACAGCAAAAGAACTCTGTTTCTGAAGCGCCGCCTGCGCGTTCGGAACAAACTGCGGAAAATCAACACGGGCAAACCCCGGTTGTCGGTTCACCGCTCTGCTAAAAACATCTCGGTTCAGGTGATTGACGATATCCAAGGGATTACCTTGGCTTCGGCATCCACCTTGGAAAAGGACTTGGGATTTGTAGGCAAAAACAACGTGGACGCCTCCGCAAAAGTCGGCTCTGTTATTGCAGAGCGTGCGAAAAAAGCGGGCGTCGAAGAGGTTCTCTTCGACCGTGGCGGCCGTCTCTTTCATGGCAAGGTAAAGGCTCTGGCCGATGCTGCGCGTGAAGGCGGGTTGAAATTCTAAATCAGTGCAGGCGGGCGTTTAGCCCGTCTCGATGATGCCGCGTCCTACGGGCGACGGACATCGCAGAAATAGGGTGCAGGGCGCCCATAGCTCAGGAGGTCAAAATGGCTGAAAGAAATAACCAACGGAGCAATCGTCGCGATCGCGAAGAAACTCCAGAATTTGCAGATCGTTTGGTCGCGATTAACCGCGTATCCAAGACCGTAAAAGGTGGTAAACGCTTCGGCTTCGCAGCCTTGGTTGTGGTTGGCGATCAAAAAGGTCGTGTCGGCTTCGGCAAAGGTAAAGCCAAAGAGGTGCCTGAGGCGATCCGCAAAGCGACAGAACAAGCCAAGCGCCAAATGATCCGCGTGCCACTGCGCGAAGGTCGGACGCTGCACCACGATATGGAAGGCCGTCATGGTGCCGGTAAAGTTGTCATGCGCACAGCGCCGCAGGGTACTGGTGTGATCGCCGGTGGTCCAATGCGTGCGGTGTTCGAAATGCTCGGCCTGCAAGATGTTGTTGCGAAATCTATTGGGTCGCAAAACCCATATAACATGATCCGCGCGACAATGAATGGTCTGCAAAAAGAGAGCAGTCCGCGCATGGTCGCACAACGTCGCGGCAAGAAGGTCGCAGACATCCTCAACAAGGGTGATGCGCCGGCTGCCGCTGCTGAACCTGTAGAAGCTTAAGGAGCGGAGAAATGGCTAAAACCATCGTTGTAAAACAAATCGGTTCTCCGATCCGCCGTCCCGCCAAACAGCGCCAAACGTTGATCGGCCTCGGCTTGAACAAAATGCACCGCACACGGGAATTGGAAGATACCCCATCCGTGCGCGGCATGATCAACAAGATCCCGCATATGGTTCAGATCATCGAAGAAAAAGGTTAACGACTGCCGGAATTTTCCGCGCATTCGCCCAATTAAAACCCCGCCAGAAGACTGGTGGGGTTTTTTTGTTTATGGGCAGGCAAGAGAAGCCGCCCGGCGCGCAGCTTTGCACTTGATCCTCTGCGCTCAGGGCACTATACGCACCGAGTGGCCAGAATTCTGTGCCAAGAATCAATCAAGCCGCGGTTGGCCCGCTTACGCTTCAGGGGTCACATCCGGCAAAGGAGAAGCGACATGAGACTTAATGAACTGCACGACAATCCCGGCGCAACCCGATCCAAAAAGCGCATTGCGCGTGGTCCGGGCTCTGGCAAAGGTAAAACTGCTGGTCGGGGTATTAAAGGCCAAAAATCCCGTTCAGGTGTTGCGATCAAAGGTTACGAAGGCGGCCAAATGCCATTGTACCAACGTTTGCCAAAACGGGGCTTTAACAAGCCGAACCGCAAGGCCTATGCCGTGGTAAACCTCGGTTTGATCCAAAAATTCATTGATGCAGGCAAGCTGACCGGTGATGTCACTGAAGACAGCCTGATCGAATCGGGTCTTGTGCGCCGCAAATTGGACGGCGTTCGGGTTCTGGCCAAGGGTGATTACTCGGCAAAAGTCTCAATCACCGTGACCGGTGCCTCTGCGGCAGCGAAAGCGGCGGTGGAAGCGGCTGGTGGGTCTTTGACAGTGGCGTCTGCCGCCTCTTCTGAGTAATCGGTGGTTGTGAGCAGCCTCTAAGCTGCTTACATAACTTTTAGTTTCCAAGCGCCGCCATCGGGGACCCCCGTGGCGGCGATCTTGTTTTAGGGAGTTTTCAAATGGCATCTGCCGCCGAACAAATGGCCGCAAATTTAAGCTGGAGCACATTGGGCAAGGCGACCGAATTGCGCCAGCGCATATTTTTCACAATCGGTCTGTTGATCGTCTATCGCATCGGGACTTATATTCCAGTTCCTGGGATTGACGCCGTTGCATTGCAACAATTTATGGATCAAGCCGCCTCCGGGATTGGCGGGGTCTTGTCGATGTTCACCGGCGGCGCCTTGGCACGCATGGGCATTTTTGCACTCGGCATCATGCCTTACATTTCAGCCTCCATCATCGTGCAGCTTTTGGGCGCCATGTGGGAGCCGCTTAAGCAGCTCAAAAAAGAGGGCGAGCAGGGGCGTAAGAAAATCAACCAATATACCCGCTACGGCACTGTTATCCTGGCTACCTTTCAAGCCTACGGCCTGGCCGCCAGCTTGCAAGCCGGTGATCTGGCCTCAGATCCGGGCATATTCTTTATTGCGGCATGTGTGATCACTTTGGTGGGTGGCACGATGTTCCTGATGTGGCTGGGTGAACAAATCACCGCGCGTGGCATTGGTAATGGTATTTCCTTGATCATTTTCGTGGGTATCATCGCCGAACTTCCCGCCGCATTCGGCCAGTTTTTCACCCAAGGGCGTTCCGGTGCGATTGGTACCGGTACGATGCTGGGCGTGATTGCTATGCTGATGATTACACTTGGATTTGTGGTATTTATGGAGCGCAGCCTGCGCAAGATCCACATTCAATACCCGCGCCGCCAGGTGGGTATGAAAACCTATGACGGAGGCTCAAGCCATTTGCCGATCAAGGTCAATCCAGCCGGTGTTATCCCAGCGATTTTTGCGTCGGCCCTTTTGCTGCTGCCCACTACTCTGACGACGTTTTCCGGCGGGCAGTCCGGTGTGGTGATGTCCACCATCTTGGCGTATTTCGGCCCCGGCCAGCCGGCCTACCTTGCATTTTTTACGGCGATGATTGTTTTCTTCACCTATTTTTATACCCGCGAAGTGGCGTTTAAAACTGATGAGGTGGCGGATAACTTGAAAAATCAAAACGGGTTCGTGCCCGGCATTCGCCCAGGCGCGAAAACGGCCGAATATCTTGACTATGTCGTCACGCGGCTTTTGGTGCTGGGCTCTGGCTATCTTGCGCTTGTGTGTTTGGTTCCTGAGATCTTGCGCAGCCAATTTGCCATCACGGCCTATTTTGGTGGCACGTCAATCTTGATTATTGTTTCGGTGGGTATGGACACCATTCAACAGGTTCAATCACATTTATTGGCGCATCAATATGAGGGCTTGCTCGAGAAGTCTCAGCTCCGTGGCAAACGTCGCGGCAAAAAGGGTGGAGTGACACGTCGATGAATATTATCTTAATTGGCCCGCCCGGTGCAGGTAAAGGCACGCAGGCCAAGCTCATGGTCGAAGCGCGGGGCATGGTGCAATTGTCAACGGGCGATATGCTGCGCGCTGCCAAGACATCTGGCACAGACATGGGCAATAAGGTGGCCGCCGTTATGGACGCTGGCCAATTGGTCACAGACGATATCGTGATTGGCCTGATTGCAGAGCAGCTGGACAGTGAACCTGCCGGTGGCTTCATCTTTGACGGCTTCCCGCGCACCTTGGCGCAGGCCGATGCCCTGGGAGAGCTGCTGGCGTCCAAAGGGGCTGACTTGGATCATGTGATCGAGATGCAAGTGGATGATCAGGCCTTGGTGAACCGCATCACCGCAAGATCTACCTGTGGCGGCTGCGGCGAAGGCTATAACGACATTTCCAAACCCATCCCAGCATCGGGCGCCTGCGACAAATGTGGCAGCACCGATTTCAAACGCCGGGCGGATGACAACGAGGAGAGTTTGAAGACGCGTTTGATGGCCTATTACAAAGAGACATCACCGTTGATCGGCTATTATTACGCCAAAGGCAATCTTACATCAGTGGATGGTTTGGCCGATATCGAGGATGTGACAGCCTCGATTTCTAAAGTCCTAGGTTAAGGTCTTGACGTTCTGGGCAGATCCACATAACTGAGCCTATCTCTATTAAGAGAATCATAAGGGCCTTGCGCAAGGCCCTGAGCACCTCAATCGCAGGCTCGATGGCTTTTAGCTCCGGGCCTGTATCTGTGAAAAAAGGTTCCGGCGTTACGGAACCGCAGTAGAAAAGGAATATGCCTTGGCTCGTATTGCCGGCGTAAACATCCCGACCCATAAACGGGTCCCGATTGCCCTAACTTACATTACTGGAATTGGCCTTACATCTGCCAAGGAAATCTGTTCTAGCACAAACATCGACGAGACCCGTCGCGTGAACGAGCTGAGCGATGCGGAAGTTCTTGCTATTCGTGAGCATATTGACGCCACATATACCGTTGAAGGTGACCTGCGTCGTGAAACCCAGATGAACATTAAGCGT
>NYTV01000144.1 GCA_002683685.1 Paracoccaceae bacterium | reverse complement strand
TGCTCAAACAGCCAAAACAAGACCTCATCGGCCTGCGCATTGTCGTAATCTGCGCCCATGGCGTCTTTGGTGGCCTTGGCGATTTTGACCCCGAGATCAATCGAGGTCTCATCGTTCAGTTGCAGCGGGCCAAGGGGCATTCCCATCAGCTTGGCGGCATTCTCTATCAGGGCTGGCTCAACCCCCTCTTGCACCATGCGAAGCCCCTCGTTGATATAGGGGATGATGCACCGATTGGCGTAAAAGAACCGAGCGTCATTTACCACAATTGGCGTTTTGCGAATTTGCCGCACAAAGTCTAAGGCTTTCGCCACAGCCGGGTTGCCGGTCTCTGCGCCCTTGATAATTTCTACCAGCGCCATTTTCTCGACTGGGCTGAAAAAGTGGATGCCAATGAACTTATCGGGCCGCGTGCTGGCCTTTGCCAGCTCTGTTATGGGCAAAGTTGAGGTGTTGCTGGCAAAAATAGTGTCTGGGCCTATCACGGCTTCGACCTGCTTGGTCACCTCTGCTTTGATCTTCGGATCTTCAAATACAGCTTCGATGATCAAGTCACATTCTGTCAGAGCTTGATAGTTGGTTGTGGCCTCAATGCGCGACAGCAGAACCTCTTTCTGCTCAGGCGTAGATTTGCGCCGCGCGATCCCCTTGTCGCAATAGCCAGCGACATAGGCTTTGCCCGTATCAGCTGCTGCTTGGGTTTGATCAATGAGCACCACCTCAATTCCAGCCTGCGCCGAGACAAGAGCAATGCCAGCGCCCATCATCCCGGCACCAAGAATGCCCAATTTGCGCACAGATTGATCTGGCACCTCTTTGGGCCGTACCGCGCCTTTGTCCAGCGCGCCTTTGTTGAGAAACAAACTGCGGATCATATGAGAGGAGGAGGGGTTCAGGATGACCGATGTGAAGTGCCGGGCCTCGATTTTCAGAGCCGTATCAAAGGGCACCAAAGCGCCCTCATAGGCCGCACTTAACAGAGCCTTAGCCGCTGGGTAAACGCCCATGGTTTGACCATTGACCATGGCTGAGGCTCCGACATAGGTCATAAAGCCTGCCGGATGATAGGGCGCACCGCCGGGCATTTTATAGCCTTTGGCGTCCCATGGCTTGACCAAATCCGAATCTTTTGCGGCTAAGATCCACGCTTTTGCATCCTCGAGCGGGGTGGCGCTGACTGCATCAATGATCCCGGCCGCTTTGGCTTCAGCCGGTGAGCAAAGCTTGCCCTGTAACAGATAGGGGCTCGCCGCCATCGCCCCCATTTTGCGGACCAAGCGAGTCGTGCCGCCTGCGCCGGGGAAAATCCCAACCTTGATTTCTGGCAGACCAATTTTCGCCTTTGGGTTGTCGGCGCAAATGATGTGATGGCAGGCCAGCGGAATCTCAAGCCCAATGCCAAGTGCCGTACCGGGCAGCACCGCGACGATGGGCTTCCCATCCTTTTTGGCTTTAAAATCCATGCCCGCCAGTTCAATTTTGCGCAGAATTTTATGGATCTCCATAACCATCTCGAAACATCCCTGCGCGGGATTTTCTGGGGTCATATCCTTTGTTTCGGCAATCACCGCCAAATCCATACCAGCGGCAAAATCTGACTTAGCGGAGGTAATGATCACCCCTTTGACCTCGGGATCGTTCAGGCACCCATCAATCAGCGCATTCAGATCGGAAAAGCCCTGGGTGCTCATCACATTCATCGGCCGGGTCTGGCAATCCCAGGTGATGGTGGCCAGACCATCGGCGTCAAGTGTTTGGGTGAAATCGGACATATATCCCGCCTCTAATTTAGGTATTCTTGGGTCGTCCAATCGCGATGACCCAAAGCGTTCATGATCGAGCTGATCCGCCAAGTTTTTCCGTCATGGAGTAACATAGCAGAGGAGGTGTAAGGCCCCACAACGCGCCGATCTCCGGCAAACATTTGCGTTTGATAGGTGCCGATCAAAGTGTCCTCTTCGCTGACTTCAATCACCATGACCTTCCGAATGATTTGCGAAATTTTGAGCGTATCGAGGGCCTGGCAATAGAGATCCCAATCTTTTTTGAGGCTTTCAATTGAATCGTTATAGAGCTGGCCGTTGAGGGTGATCGAAGTGAACGGCAAGGCGACATGATCAACCCAGCTCTGAAAATCGCGATTGACCCAACAGATGGAAATTCGATCTAAAAAGGCTTGGAATTCGACTTCGTTCACGAGAATACTCCACTTTTATCGTCAAATGCGTTCAATAATTGTCGCGGCGCCCATGCCAGAGGCGACGCAGAGTGTCGCCAAGCCGGTGCCCTTGCCGCTGCGCTCTAATTCATCGAGCAACATACCAATAATAATGGCACCTGTAGCGCCAAGCGGGTGGCCCATGGCAATCGCGCCACCGTTTACATTGACCTGGCTGTCGTCAACATTGAAGGCCTGCATAAAGCGCAGCACCACGGCGGCGAAGGCCTCATTGACTTCAAACAGATCAATATCGGAAATGGACATCCCAGTTTGTGCCAAAATCTTCTCGGTGACAGGAACCGGTCCGGTGAGCATGATCGTGGGATCAGATCCAATTTTAGCTGTGGCGCGAATAACCGCGCGGGGTTTGAGCCCATGGGCTGCACCAAAAGCTTTCGAGCCAATCAAGATCCCAGCTGCCCCGTCAACAATGCCCGACGAGTTGCCAGCGTGATGGATATGGTTGATCCGTTCCAGATGCGGGTACTTCATCAGGGCGACCTTATCAAAACCGGGCATGGTTTCGCCCATATCTTTGAAGGCAGGTTTCAAAGCTCCCAGTGACTGCATATCCGTGCCGGCGCGGGGGTATTCGTCATGGGTCAAAATGGGCAGGCCGTTCAGATCCTTCACCGCAACCAATGTGTCGTCAAAGCGTCCCTCTGCTATGGCCCGCTCTGCGCGTTTTTGGCTCTCAACGGCCAAAAGATCAGCCTGCGCGCGGGTGAAGCCATATTCTGTAGCGATTATATCGGCGGAAATTCCCTGCGGCACAAAGTAATGCGCCATGGCGATCGAGGGATCTGCGGCAACGGCGGCGCCATCGCTGCCCATTGGCACCCGGCTCATCATCTCGACCCCACCTGCGATATAGGCGCTGCCGGCACCGCCTTGGATTTGGTTCGCCGCAAGATTGACCGCCTCCATACCGCTGGCACAGAAGCGATTGATCGACAGGCCGGGGATGCGCTCGTCCAGATCTGAGGCCAGCACCGCGGTTCTGGCTAGACACCCGCCCTGTTCCATCACCTGCGTGGCAGTGCCCCAGATGACATCCTCAATCACGGGCCCGTTCAGACCATTGCGGTGGTGTAACGCGTTGAGCAGATCGGCAGAGAGCCGCGCGGCTGTGACTTCATGAAGGCTGCCGTCTGCGCGCCCCTTGCCGCGCGGTGTACGCACGGAATCGTAAATATAAGCCTCAGTCATAGATTGTTCCTTTACGCCCGGTCAGAGGGATTGCCCGGCATCAAATCATAGGGGTGTTTCCAACCGGGCGTGGCTTCGATCCGGCCAAGCCAAGCGTCAATATTGGGCCAATCAGAACGGATAAAGCCATAGGGCTCAGGGTAGAATAGATAGCCACAATTGGCGATATCAGCGATGGTGAGGCTTTGGCCAACGATCCAGTCGCGCTGGGCCAGATGGCTGTCCAGTGTTCTAAAGGCGCCAAGTAACCGGCTTTGCATAAATTTGATCGCCTCTTGCGGGCGTTTATCTTCTGCTAGGAAATTCATCAAAAAACGGGTGACGCCGGCCTGTGAAGACATTTTATGGTTGTCAAAAAGCACCCAGCGCAGCACTTCGTATTTGTCCTCTGGCGCGCCGCCCAGTTTGCCGGTTTGGTCGACCGCCCATTGCTGAATTGCGCCTGATTGCGACAGGGTAAAATCGCCCTGTTCCAGCACCGGGGCCTCGGCCATGATGTTGAGGCTGCGATAGGCGTCGGTCCGTGCTTGACCGCTGAAGAAATCTACGAAAACGGGTTGCCAGTCGAGGCCGGAGAGCTCAAGCGTCAGCGCTGCTTTGTAGCAATTCCCGCTTTCTCCGAAGCAATATAGTTTGAGCGTCATTTAAGCCTCTAGATGTATTTTATTGCGGTCACATGAAGTGTCAGCCAGAAAAGGCCTCCGCGTCAAGTGCCATTACCGTATCTCCGCCCGAAGTTATTCGTGCCAAATGAAGCGCCGTGGCCGGCAAGTGCCGGGCCATATAATATTGGCCTGTTGTCAATTTTGCTTCATAAAACGCGCGATCGTTCGGGTCTGTTTCCAGCGCCGCACAGGCCGCCTTTGCCATCTCGCCCCACATCAACCCAAGGCAGACATGGCCGAGCAGATGTAGGAAGTCTGTGGATCCGGCCAGGGCATTAGGGGGGGTTTTGATCCCGTTTTGCATGAAATACATCACCGCGGTCTGCAAATCTTTGGAGGCGGCTTTTATGCCGGCGACGAAGGGTTCCATCGCTGCCTTATCGGCATTCTCATCACAAAAGCGCGCAAGACGCTCCATAAACCCGAGGATGTATTTTCCACCTTCTTGCCCAAGCTTACGGCCCACCAAATCCAGGGCCTGCACCCCATTGGCGCCCTCATAGATCATTGCGATACGCGCATCTCGGGTAAATTGCGACATGCCCCAATCTTCAATATAGCCATGGCCACCGAAGACCTGTTGCGCCTGCACGGTCATCGCATAGCCTTGATCGGTCAAAAACCCTTTGATGACAGGGGTCAAAAGTGAAATCAGCCCTTCGGCTGCACCGTCTTGTGAGCGATGGGCCTGGTCAATGAGATTGGCGCCCCAAAGTGTAAGCGCCCGGGCTCCTTCGATAAAACTTTTTTGGTCCATAAGGCTGCGGCGAATGTCGGGATGTACAATCAGCGGATCGGCCGGACCATCTGGGTTCTTGATGCTGGTGATGTCTCGACCTTGTAGGCGCTCATTGGCGTAGGTGACGGCGTTTTGATAGGCGGCGCTGGCCTGAGCCAATCCCTGCATGCCGACACCCAAACGCGCCTCATTCATCATGGTGAACATCGCGCGCATCCCCCCGTGCATCTCTCCGAGCAAATAGCCTATGGCACCGTCATAATTCATAACGCAGGTCGCGTTGCCATGTATCCCCATTTTACGCTCAATCGCCCCGCACGTCACACCATTGCGCGGGCCAAGCTGGCCATCGGGGGTGACGAGAAACTTTGGCACGATGAACAAGGAGACGCCCTTGATGCCCTTCGGTCCACCAGGGATTTTCGCAAGAACCAAGTGAATGATATTCTCTGCGAGATCATGCTCTCCGGCTGAGATGAAAATTTTCTGGCCGGTCACCGCATAGCTGCCATCGGCGTTCGGGGTGGCCTTTGTACGCATCAGGCCTAAATCCGTGCCGCAGTGCGGTTCGGTCAAATTCATTGTCCCGGTCCAGTCACAAGCGATCATCTTTGGTAGGAAGAGATCCTTTTGTGCCTCTGTCCCATGGGCCAATATTGTCGAGGCGGCACCATGGGTCAGCCCATGATACATAGAAAACGCTTGATTGGCGGCCATAAAATGTTCTGTGACTGCTGTGCCGAGCACGGAGGGCATGGATTGTCCGCCATATTGCTCCGGCATATCAATCCCGGCCCAGCCGCCAGATTTGAGTTTCTCAAAGGCGTCTTTGAACCCGCCGGGTGTGTGAACCGTGCCTGCCTCCCACTTGCAGCCCTCGCGATCACCAACCGCATTCAACGGGGCGATAACCGCATGGGCCAGCTTGCCAGATTCGTTTAATACGGCTTCTGTGAATGCTCGATCATGATCGCTGTAGCCTGGAATATTGGATTGAGAGAGCCGCAGCACCTCGTGCAAGATGAATTGCTGGTCTTTGATGGGGGCGCTATAGGTTGACATGGCGGATCCTTTGGCTCGACTCTTAATCTGTTGCGTCCGTTTTTTTGTGCAGCAATTGCCGGCCCCAGTCTAATTGGGCTTTTAATTCGTCTATTGCTTCCGTGAGCTCGTCGCGTTGGCGCGCCATCTGCTCCAGGCGTGCGCAAGCGATGCGATAGGTTTCTTGGATTTGCGTGGCTTGCTCGTCGCCAATGTCATACATATCTAAGAGTTGGCGGATTTCCTCGAGACTGAAGCCAAAGCGCTTGCCGCGTAGGATCAGCTTGAGCCGGGCACTGTCGCGGCGGGTGAAAAGACGCCGTGTGCCCTCTCGCTTTGGGGACAGCAATTCTTTGGATTCATAAAACCGCAAAGTGCGTGGCGTGACCCCAAAGGCCGCGCACATTTGTTGTATCGTTTGCGTCTCTTCCATCTCTTTACCATCCAAAATGCATCAAAGGTCGGGCGATAATGCCTTACGTTGACGTAAATCAATGGGAAGGTAAAGATAATTGGCACAATATTTCGGTTTCTGGCGGCATTTTGATCATTTTTTCAGAAAATTGGCCGCGAGCTTAGGGCAGCTCTGCTGAAATCGTGTCAATCATTGTCGAGAGATCTGTGATTGCGCCTTTGAG
>NYTV01000143.1 GCA_002683685.1 Paracoccaceae bacterium | reverse complement strand
GTTGATTTCCCCGCGCCACTCGCCCCAACCAACGCCAGGCTCTCACCAGGCTTAATCTCAAGCGAGACATTCTCAAGCCCACCAAACTCCTTGCCATAGCGATGCGTCAGACCGGTAATTGAGATATGCGCCGCTTTCATCTGCAACTCCTGAGCACCTGACGCATCAACCAGCTCAATGGGAGCAGAAATAGTCTCCATCCCCTCGCGGATAACCCCCATTTCTCTGAAAAGCGTGGTCAGTGCCCACATGATCCAATGGGACATGCCACTCATCCGCAGGGTAAGGGCGGCACCAGCGGCGACCACACCCACATCAGCGCTGCCGACGCTCCAGAGGTAGATGCCCCAACCCACAACACTGACGACCAAAAACCCATCAAGCAGAATGAGACCAAATTCCATCGTCGTATAAAGCCGCATTTCCTTTTGAAAGGTTACACGCGCCTCTTCAATTGCCTCGACCCCATAGTTCAGCTCTTGATTGTTCTGCGAGAACATTTTGACCACATGAATATTGGTGTAGCTGTCCACCACACGCCCCGTCACGGCACTGCGCGCATTCGACGCCGCCGCCGATGCAGGGCTGACCCGCCGCACAGTCCATAAAACCAAAGCAAAATACAGCACCGTCCATATCCCAAGCGGGATCATTAACCGAGGATCAGACTCCCCCAATAGAAAAAATGCCCCAATCAAATAGACAAAGGAGAACGTCACCGCATCAATCAGCTGATAGACAAGTTCGCCCGTCGCAGGAGGGGTTTGCATGATCCGGTTGGCAATACGCCCTGCGAAATCATTTTCGAACCACCCAACAGATTGCCCCAGCACATGACGATGCGCGCGGTAACGCACCATGGTGCCAACATTTGGCAAAATTGTATTGTTGAGCAAAAGGGTTGAAAGCGTCTCTATCAGCGGTCGGATCAACAGGATAAATCCGGTAACCAAAGCAAGCTCTACCCAATGATTATTCCAAAACTCAGAGGGTGTTGCTTCGGTCATCAGCATAATGATACGCCCAAAATACCAGATCAGAAAAATTTGGACCGCAGCAACGAGCGTCTGGAAAAAGACAGAATAGCAAAATGTCTTTTTGAATGGCTGCAAATAATCACGCAAAAAGAGCACAAGCGCGCGCGGTGGGCGATTGCTAATAGGGTAGGGTTGATAGGGATCAACAAGTCTTTCGAAAAATCTAAACATAGCCGAACAGAGTACAACGGCTGTGCATTTTTGCAAATAAAATAACGAGGTTAAACACGTGTTCAGAACAGGGCACTTCACTCCCGATTTTCTAAATGCGCCAGTATCTCATCTTTGGTCATATGCATATCGCGTGCAATCCAAATATCTCGCGCCACCTTCAAGGCCGCCCCGAGGGCCGGGCCTTGATAAAACGGCATTAAATCGACCGCTGAAACCGGGCAAGCAGATTGGGCACCGCGACGCACCGCCTCTTGCTCCGCCGCTGTGACCCTCTGCTCCGTCCAGGCCGCACGCAGCAGCCAAGACGACCAGCCCGGCGCCTCGCCCAGCGCATATCCATGCGCTAAAGCTTTTGGCGTATTTTGTCCGTGAAACCGCAACGCCTCAACCCGGCGTGCCTGTAGATTTGACAGCCGTAAACAGTCTTGAACCGCCTCACCGCCCAGACAGGCCAGACGGCGAAGAGCATCGGGAGCAAGCCCCTGCTCTAGGTCTATCAGAAGCGAAACCGAGCGCGCTGAAGCTCCTGGCAACACGCGCCCCAAGATCCCAGATGCCTCCATTGCAGACAGCGCTGGAGCGAGATCAGCGGCGGCCAATAGTTTAAGCAGCTCGGCACCAATCCGTTCTTTTGAAATTCGCTCCAAGCCCGATTGCATGGCCGCACAGGCTGCAAGTGCCTGTGCATCAACACCCTCAACGGGATCACCGTACCAGGCCCAAAACCGAAAGAACCGCAAAATACGCAGGTAATCTTCCACAATCCGAGCCTGCGGCTCACCAATAAAGCGCAACCTGCGCGCTTTTGCATCGTCTAGCCCATCCAATGGGTCGATCACATGGCCCGACGACTCTGCATAAAGCGCATTCATCGTGAAATCGCGGCGTGCGGCATCTTCTTCAAGCGATGTGCCAAAAGCAACCTCGGCGTGCCGACCATCGGTGGTCACATCTTTGCGAAATGTTGTGATTTCGTAAGATTTTCCACCCATCAAAAACGTCAATGTTCCATAAGCTGCGCCGGTATCGACAACCTTTATGCCATGGGCTTGAGCAATCTGCCGCATCTGATCTGGCTCTGCGTCACTGGTCAAATCAATATCCGTTGCCACAACTCCCATCACCGCATTGCGAATACAGCCGCCCACATACAAGAGCCGCGCGCCAGACTCCTCGAAGGCCGCAAAAAGCGGCGCTAAGATCTGGATATCGAGCGTGGTGGGATCAATCCTCATAACGGACCCAACTGATCGGCCAAACCGCGCAATATCCGCGCGGTCGCGCCCCAAATGTAATACGGCCCATAAGGAACACAATAATAAGAGCGCCTCTGCCCGCGCCAGTATCGCGACTGAACTTGAAAATTGCGTACCATCATCACATGAGACAGGGGCACTTCGAACACCTCAGCCACCTCGCCGGGGTCCGCCTTGACCGCCCAGGGCGTGCGGATCCAGCCAATGGTTGGAACGATATTAAACCCCGTCACCGTTTCATGCGCAGGCAATTGCCCCAGGATTTGTACCAAAGATGGATCGAGCCCGGTTTCCTCATGGGCTTCGCGCAGCGCTGTGGCTAAAATATCCGCATCACCCGCATCGCGCTTACCACCGGGAAAGGCAATCTGGCCAGGATGAGAGGACAAGTGTGCCGCACGTTTGGTTAAAACCACATGAACGCCAGAGGGGCGCTCAATCAAAGGCACCAAAACACCGGCCTCTTTCTTCGCTGACCCGAGCCCGGGCGCCCCCGGATTAAGATCATAATCCGACGAGGTGCCGCCCGGCCGCGCCAGGGCGCGGAGAATATCAGCTTGTTGCGGAATCATTTTCAATGGAGGTTTGGGCCTCAAACCCAAGGGTATCGGGATCAAAGCTGTAATGAGCTCCGCAAAACTGGCAATCGGCGGTGACTTCGTTGTCATCGGTGGTCATATGCGCGATGTCTTTGGCAGAGTAAATTGACAAGCTTTGGCGCACACGATCAGACGAACAGGTACAGCCGAAGATGATAGGTTGCCTGTCATATACACGCGGTTGCTCCTCATGAAACAAACGAAGCAGCAATTGCGTCGGCTCAATGGATGGTCCGACCAGCTCAAGCTGATCTACGGTATCGAGCAAAATATTCGCCCGGTTCCAATTTTCACTCCCATCTGAATCCAAAAGATCCTCCGCCGAGAACAAACCATCTTCACCCTGTGGCGCGTCTGAGGTCACATGCGAACCTGCCGCGGGCATATGTTGCAGCATTACACCGCCTGCGCGCCAACCATCGGTTCCATCCGCTTCCTGCGAGTAACCAAATGCTAAAGAAAAGCGGGTCGGTATTTGTTCGGATTGCGCAAAATAGGCCTCCGCACAGGCAGAAAGAGAAGCCCCAGCAATCGGGGTGATCCCTTGATAGGGCTGCATATCCTGACCCTGATCGATCAATATAGCGAAATACCCATTGCCAATCTGATCAAAGCCCGGTGCCGCTGTATCCAGCGTCTCTGCATCATAGCTTGCATAGGCCCGAATACGCGCCGGCGCGCCATCTTCTGTCGGACCATAGTAGTCAGTTGCAATCAAGCGCACCGCTCCGCTGCCGCGCACTTGCAGCGAGAGTTTCCAGCGCAGCTTAATGCTTTCACCAATCAATGCCGTGAGCAAAGCCATCTCTGCCACCAGTGCCTCAACCACAGACGGGTAATCATGCTGCGCAAGCACCTGATCCAATACACCATCAAGCCGCGCGACGCGGCCACGAATGTCGGATGCGTCCAATTGAAACGGTAAAACCGTATCATCCCAGCTTATTTTTGCAGTTTGCGTCATGATCACTTTCCATAGATTGGCCTTGCCTTAAACTGTACATATAAGCGCGTCTAGGCTGCCACCACGTTTTGGAGAGAAGATTGCTACGTTTTGGTACCACACCAGACGCCCATCGCCACTACAGGCGGCGTCCCGGCGCCTATGCCATTTTGCCTTATAAAGGCGGGCTTTTAGCGACCTATCAAGGCGGACGAAATCAAGAATATCAACTGCCTGGCGGTGGTGTAGATCCAGGCAAATCACCACTTCATGCCTTGCATCGTGAAGTCTTCGAAGAGACCGGCTGGTGCATCACGCAGCCGCAGGTATTTTTTCGCTTTAAGGTCTTCAGCTTTATGCCGGACTACGATCTTTGGGCAGAGAAGATTTGCACCATCTATGTCGCACGCCCCGTGTATCGTAAATCCAGCCCCTCAGAACCCGATCATCATCCAGTTATTTTGCCGATCGACGTGGCCCTGAGCGATCTGGCCAATGAAGGCGATCGACATGCGGTGGCCGAGTTTTTCCGCGCGCGCCAACTTAAACCTTAGATTATCAAATCCACCATCGCCTCATCTCCTGTGATGTCCCGAATAGACATGCCAGCCGACTCAAGCCGCTCCGATAAGAGCGCGAAATTCTCTGGCTTCGAAGTTTCAATTCCAAGCAAAACCGTCCCAAAATTGCGCGCTGATTTTTTGAGATATTCGAAACGCGCAATATCATCATCTGGCCCCAAGAGACCCAAAAAGTCCTTAAGTGCCCCAGGACGTTGCGGCAGGCGCAAAATAAAATATTTCTTCACGCCGGCATAGCGCTGGGCCCGCTCTTTCACCTCTGGCAATCTTTCAAAGTCAAAATTGCCGCCCGAAGAGACGCAGACCACGGTTTTACCTTTGATCTTATCTTTTATGTCTTTCAACGCATCCAAAGCCAACGCTCCTGCTGGCTCCAAAACAATGCCTTCTGTATTCAGCATATCCAAAATTGTGGTACAAATTCTATCCTCGGGGATATCCAGCACATGATCCGCATCAATACCCTTGAGCGCGGCAAAGGTATTCACACCAATCTGTGCCACTGCTGCCCCATCGACAAATGTATCCACCTGCGCGAGCGCAACAGGGGCACCAGCTTGAACCGCCGCAGCCAGGCTTTTGCCGCCAGTGGGTTCCACATAAAAAATTGCTGTCTCAGGCGCGCGCGCTGATAACAAAAGCCGAGCAGAAGACGACAGGCCGCCGCCACCCACAGGCACCACGAAAACATCTGGGGCGCGGCCCAATTGTTCGAGCATCTCAAAGGTCACAGTCGCCTGCCCCTCAATCACATCCGGGTCATCAAAGGGCGACAGAAAATGCCCACCGACATCCTTGCAATAGGCTTGGCTGGCGCGAAGCGTGTCGTCGAAATAATCTCCCACCAATTGCACCTGCACCCAATCGCCCCCAAACAGTCGGGTTTTACGAATTTTTTGTTCTGGCGTCGTGACAGGCATAAAAATCACACCTTTTTTCTGCAAATACCTGCAAACATAGGCGACACCCTGCGCGTGATTGCCGGCGCTTGCACAGACGAACACATCTTTATCCGCCTGTTTGCCCATGGCATTAAATGCTCCGCGCAGCTTATAGGAGCGCACGGGCGACAAATCTTCTCGCTTTAACCAAATATCCGCATCATAGACATTTGAAAGATGATCGTTGCGCTGCAGCGGTGTTGCAGGAAACAACTTGCGCATGCGGTTGGTGGCCTCAGTGGCCTGGATGTTAAAATCTGTCATGAAGAATTAGTGGCTCAATCTTTAAAATTGCGCAAGCAATCAGGCCGGCTGCATATTATGCCACGCGCTTTACAAAATTGCGCTGCACCAACTTGCCGCGCAAACAAAAACCATATACCTCCGCGCCGACCACACCTTGCCACATTTGGATTGGAAAACGCATGTCAGCCCCTAAAAAAGTTGTCCTGGCCTATTCAGGCGGATTAGACACCTCAATCATCCTCAAATGGTTGCAGACCGAATATGGCTGCGAAGTGGTGACATTCACGGCAGATTTAGGTCAAGGTGAAGAGCTCGAGCCCGCCCGCGCAAAGGCCGAGCTTATGGGCGCCTCCTCAATCTATATCGAGGATGTGCGTGAGGAATTTGTGCGCGATTTTGTCTTCCCCATGTTCCGAGCCAACGCGCTGTATGAAGGTCTGTACCTGCTCGGCACCTCCATTGCTCGCCCATTGATTTCAAAACGCCTGGTCGAGATTGCACAAATCGAGGGCGCAGATGCAGTCGCCCACGGCGCGACCGGCAAGGGCAATGACCAAGTAAGATTCGAGCTGGCTGCCTATGCATTGAACCCCGACATCACAGTCATCGCCCCCTGGCGCGAATGGGATCTTACAAGCCGTACCAAGCTGATCGATTTTGCCGAGAAAAACCAAATTCCAATCGCCAAAGACAAGCGCGGCGAGGCGCCGTTTAGTGTTGATGCCAACCTTCTGCACACCTCTTCGGAAGGCAAAGTCTTGGAAGACCCGGCCATTGAGGCGCCCAATTATGTCTATCAACGCACAGTCAGTCCAGAGGATGCGCCAGACACTCCTGAATATGTTGAAATTGGCTTTCAGGCTGGCGATGCTGTCTCCATCAATGGCGTGGATATGTCGCCCGCAACGGTTTTGACCGAGTTAAACCGGCTTGGCGGTCAACATGGCATTGGCCGACTTGACTTAGTGGAAGGTCGCTTTGTGGGCATGAAATCGCGTGGTATTTACGAAACCCCAGGCGGCACATTGCTGCTTGAGGCACATCGCGCCATTGAATCCATCACCCTGGACCGCGGCGCTGCACATCTAAAAGATGAATTGATGCCAAAATATGCCGAGCTGATTTACAATGGCTTTTGGTTCAGTCCAGAGCGCGAAATGCTTCAGGCTCTGATTGACAAGTCCCAAGAGCATGTCACGGGCACAGTGCGTTTGAAGATCTACAAAGGCTCTGCCCAGACGGTGGGTCGTTGGTCAGATTACAGCCTCTATTCTGAAGCGCATGTGACGTTTGAAGATGATGCGGGCGCCTATGATCAAAAAGATGCAGCGGGCTTTATCCAGCTCAATGCCCTGCGCCTCAAACTTTTGGCCGCGCGTAAAGACCGCAAAGGCTGAACCTGGAACCTGGGCGATTATTTAGCAGCTTGCAGCTGCTGATAGATCGCCTGCGCTTGTTGCAATAGGCCGTCATAAGCAACATCAACTC
>NYTV01000142.1 GCA_002683685.1 Paracoccaceae bacterium | reverse complement strand
CAGGGGGCGGGGAGGGAGGCAAGAGGGGCGGCACAAGGTTTTAGAGACTTTCGTGCAGTGCTGGTTTGGTGAATTTGAGGGCCTTTAAAAGAGGTGCCCCCGTGCCAGGGGACTGTCCATGAGGCCGTCCCAGATCAGTTTTATCGATATTATCATCAAGGCCCAGGTGACGAATTTGAAAAATAGTGCTTCGGGAATTTTTTTAACCCAAAAAACTCCGAGATAGACGGCAAGAGCGGCAGGGAGCATCAAAAAGAGCGAGACAAAAGAGCTTTGAATATTGACTTGTCCAAGCCAAATATAGGGGATCAACTTGATGGCGTTGCAGTAGGAAAAAGCAATTACCGAAGTGCCAACGAAGACTGATTTTTGCAACTTCAATGGCAGAGTGAAAATTTGCCAAGGCGGCCCCCCGTTGTGGCTTATGAAACTGGTGAATCCCGCGATGGTGGTCCAGAACAATCCTTGGGCTGTATGGATCGGTTTCTTTGCGGGATTGCCCCGTTGCGTGAGCATCCGCAGGGCAAAAAGCCCACCCATCAGGCCAATCAGCACTGTAATCACCCATTCGATGATTAAATGTGCCGTAACACTGCCAATCCCCACACCCAGGGTCATTCCTATTGCGGCGATTTTTAACACCTGGCGATTAAAGTCTCGGCGATAGGCGATAAGAGCAAAGGCATCGGAGACGATATAGACCGGTAGAAGCAAGCCGGCGGCGGCAATGGGGGACATGAAAAGTGACAGGCTCGGCACGGCCAAGGCTGCGACTACCGGAAGCCCTCCCTTGCCAAGCCCAACAGCAAGTGCTGCCAGGGTTGCGAAAAACCAAAAACCAAAGCTGTAGTCCATAAATGTTCTTCACTTTACATGAGTGGCAGGCGCCTCAGCCCCTGCGGTTCCCCTGCGCATTGGCGCCTACACGACCGGGCAGAGCCCGCCATCAAGATTAACGGCGGTGCCGGTGATGTAAGAGGCCCTTTGCGAACTCAAAAAGGCCACAAGGTCGGCATATTCTTCAGCCTCACCCATCCGGCCCATTGGAATTTTTTGGGAGAAATTTTCGTAAATTGAACTCGGATCGCCATTTTCAGCTCGGCGGATCCATTGCATTGACTTCAAGTAGCCAATGCAAATGGCATTGACGCGGATATTGCTAGCGGCAAATTCCTTCGCTAAAGATTTTGTTAAATTCAACCCAGCAGCGCGCATGACGCTTGTGGGCAGCGCGCCTGCATTTGGCGCCTTACCGCCGCCTATGCTGGCATTGACAATGGCCCCGCCACCGCGCGATTTCATTATTGGAATAGCAAGCCGCGATAAGCGCACGGCCGCCATGACCTTGAGATTGAAATCTGACAGCCAAAGGTCATCCTCCACCAAAGCCAAACCCATAGCAGCGGATGCGCCCGCGTTATTGATTAAAATATCAATGCCGCCGTGACGGTGCTGAATTTCGGCGATCAACGCGTCACAATCCTCTGTATTTGTGACATCGGCACGAAGGCCCACAACCCGGCCACCGTTATTGTTCGAGGCTTGCACCGTGGCTGTCATGTCCTGTGCGGCCTGTTGTGCATGTGCGGCCCGTCGGCCGCAAATGACAACCAAAGCCCCTTCCGCCGCCAGCCGGTGCGCCGCAGCGCGGCCCAAGCCATCACTGCCGCCGGTTACTAGGGCCACTTTCCCGCTTAATTCCAAATCGAACACAGCTCTCTCCTGTTTTTGCGCGCAGACATCTCTCTTGTTGCCTTGACCAAAAGGCTGACCCAATTGCTGCGGTAACGCAAGCTGCGTCGCTGTGGAATGTTTGGTCGGGCATGAGTGTGAGGCAAAGCATCACCGGGCAAAGCTATACCCACGCGGCTGAAGGATGCGCCGGGCGTGGCGGCGCTTGACTTGGGGCAAGAAGGCCGGTGATGCGGGGTGAAGTGTGTGCAAATAGTTTTGGAGTTTATGATGAAAAAAGTTGTGGTTTTTGTCGCTTTGGCAACTGCTTTGAGTGGATGCTTGCAATCCCAGCCTGAGCAGGAATCTATACCTGAACTGGCCGTTGAGCCTGAAAAGGTGGATCTTCAAAAATTGGTGGATCGATTCGACATTTCCGCGGCGTTTGATTAGCTCAACCACCGAGCTGGCAATAAAGACAGTGAAGCTGGCGAGTAAGAGCGCCAAACACCTTTGAAATAACAACTGCTCCCGAGCTGCCGTGTTGCACGTAATTGTGCCGTAGGGCACCAATATATTGTGGATAAGTTCGTCGAACCCACAGGATAAGGGTCGTTGGCGTTGACTCCGCCCCTATCGCTTCGGCACACTTAACCCATAAGAATCACGAGGGCATGTTTCGGTGCAGTTTTCTAAATTACGATTGAACGGGTTCAAAAGCTTTGTAGACCCCACAGAATTGATTATTGCTGATGGTTTGACCGGGGTGGTGGGCCCCAATGGCTGTGGTAAATCAAATTTGCTAGAGGCGCTGCGCTGGGTTATGGGCGAGAACCGCCCGACGGCCATGCGTGGTGGTGGGATGGAGGATGTCATCTTCGCTGGCACCGCCACACGTCCGGCCCGTAATTTTGCAGAAGTCATTTTGCAAATCGACAACAGCAAAAGGCTCGCTCCGGCGAGCTTCAATGAAAGTGATTTTTTAGATGTGGTCCGCCGCATCACGCGCGATATTGGCTCTGCCTATAAGGCAAATAGCAAAGATGTGCGGGCGCGGGATGTTCAGATGCTTTTTGCCGATGCCAGCACTGGTGCGCATTCTCCTGCCCTCGTTCGGCAGGGGCAGATTAGTGAATTGATTAATGCCAAACCCAAGGCCCGGCGCCGGATTTTGGAAGAGGCGGCTGGAATTTCGGGTCTCTATGCGCGGCGGCATGAGGCCGAGCTGAAATTGCGCGGTGCTGAAACGAACCTGTCACGCGTGGATGACGTGATCGAACAATTGGCTAATCAATTATCCCAACTGGCGCGGCAGGCAAAACAAGCGGCAAGATATCGAGAGTTGGGGGCCAGTCTGCGTTCGGCAGAAGGGCTCTTACTGTATCGCCGGTGGCAAGAGGCAGAAGAGGCCCGTGCGGCAGCTGAAGAGGTTCTGCGCGCCGGTACGATCACAGCGGCCCAAGCCGAAACCGCAGTTCAAAAATCTGTGAAGGCCCGCAAGATTTGCGAGGCGGCCCTGCCTCCCCTGCGCGAGGAAGAAGCCATCGCCAATGCAGTGTTGCAGCGGTTGAATGTGCAAAAAGATACGCTCAGCGATCAAGCGAAACGGGCTGAGCAAACCATCTACACTTTGGAGCAACGCATCGCCCAGCTGGCGGCCGATATGGCGCGAGAACAAAATCTGAATGCCGATGCCGGCGATACAATCGCGCGGCTGCGCGAAGAACTGGCAGAGCTTGAAGAGGCCGGGGCCGGGCAGAGCGAAAAAGTGCAAAAAGCGGCCGCGGAGGCCTCACAGGCGGCGGCTGTTTTGCACGATCGTGAATCGCAATTGGCGGAGATTACCGAAGATGTAGCCCGTCTCGCCGCCAGCCATCAATCGGCGGATCGCTTCGTTGAGGATGCCCAAAAACGCCTGTCCAAGGCTGAGGCTGAAGAGATCAATGCCAAGTCGGCGGTGGCTGAGGCCAGCACACAGGCCAGTGACGCCGCAGCGGCCTACGCGCAAGCCCATCTTGATGAGGCGGCCGCTGTTGAGGCCGTTGCGCAGGCCGAAACGGCTTTGGCTGAGGCGGAGGCGCGCCGGGCGGATTGCCTGACCCAAGAAAACAGTGCACGGACTGCCAGGTCCGAGGCAAATGGGGTCGTCAATGCGTTGCAGGCAGAAGTCTCCGCACTGGCGAAATTGGTGGAACGCAACCGTGGTCAAAGCGATCAGTTGCTTGACCAAGTGCATGTTGAAAGCGGATATGAAAAGGCTTTGGGCGCTGCCTTGGCCGATGATCTCAAAGCCCCGGCCGTGACCGCGGACGGGCGCTCAGGCTGGGCGCAGTTGCAGGAATATGACACCGCGCCCCGCCTGCCTGAGGGCGTTGAAAGTTTTGGGCAATACGTCACCGTTCCCGGCGTGTTGAACCGCAGGATTGCGCAAGTTGGTCTTGTGACAGCCGAGGAAGGTGCGCGGCTGCATGGGTCTCTTTTACCAGGGCAAAGACTGGTCAGCCGAGATGGCGATCTTTGGCGTTGGGATGGGTTTCGCGCCCAAGCTAAGGACGCCCCCTCTGCGGCGGCCTTGGCGCTTGAGCAACGCAATCGCCTTCAGGCTTTGCAATCACAGTTGAAAGAGGCGCAGGCGGTGGCAAGTCAAGCGGAAACTGCGCATCAAGCGCTGGTTGGTCAATTGCAAACCCTGACCAAAACCGATCAAGAGACCCGCGAGGCGCGCCAGGCCGCAGATCGGATGATGGCCGATGCGGGGCGTGCGTTGTCTCGGGCTGAGGCGGAGCGCAATCTTGCCGGCGGGCGTGTTGAGGCCCTGGCGCTCGCTGTCACACGCTATGGGGAAGAGGCGAGTGAAGCGCGCGTGCAGCTGCGTGACGCACAAACCCACCGCGAAGGCTTGGAAGATCTTGGCGCTGCGCGGGCACGGGTGGAGGACATTCGCCTGACCGTTGAAGCCAGCAGGGTCACTATGATGAGCCGCCGAACGGCTCATGATGAGCTGCGCAGTGATGGCGAAGCACGGGTCAAGCGGATTGCGGCAGTGAACAAAGATATTAGCAGCTGGCAAGAGCGTTTGGGAAATGCCAAAACGCGCGCCGTCGAGCTGGAACAGCGCCACAGCAAGGCTGAGGCAGATCTGGCAACAGCACTTGCAGAGCCCGATAACATCAGAAGCCAGCGGGCAGAGCTCATCTCCGCGTTAGAGGAAGCGGAAACGCGCCGGAAATTGGCCGCTGATACCTTGGCGCGGGCCGAGATGGACATGCGCCAAGCGTCTGAGGCCGAGCGTGATGCTGGGCGCGTGGCCACGGAAAGCCGCGAAAAACGGGCTGGCGCTGAGGCGCGCTCTGAAGCTGCTTTGGAGGCGGTGGGTTTGGCGGCGGAGCGCATCCGTGAGGAGCTGCAAACAGAGCCGCAAAACCTGCTGGAACAATTGGAGGTCGACCCGTTGAAAATGCCGCCCTCTGAACAGGTGGAGGCCGAGGTGGCGCGTTTGCGCCGGCAAAGAGAGGCGCTGGGCGCGGTCAACCTGCGGGCGGAAGAGGATTCTCAAGAGGTGCGCGAGGAATTTGATATGCTCACCAAAGAGAAAACAGATTTGGAAGAGGCAATCAAAACGCTGCGGGGTGGGATTGCCAGCCTCAACAAAGAGGGCCGGGAACGCTTGTTGGCCGCTTTTGATGAGGTGAATCGCAACTTCGGCACTCTGTTTTCGCATTTATTTGGCGGCGGAGAGGCGAATTTGGTTTTGGTGGAAAGCGATGATCCGTTGGATGCTGGGCTGGAAATTTTGTGTCAACCACCGGGTAAGAAGCTCTCGACCCTCTCGCTGTTGTCGGGCGGTGAGCAAACTTTGACGGCGATGGCGCTTATTTTTGCAGTCTTCTTGGCCAATCCCGCGCCGATTTGTGTGCTTGATGAGGTGGATGCGCCATTAGATGATGCAAATGTCACAAGGTTCTGCGACCTGCTCGATGAGATGACCCGCAGGACGGACACGCGGTTTTTGATCATCACCCACCATGCGGTGACAATGGCGCGTATGGACCGATTGTTTGGTGTGACGATGGCGGAGCAAGGGGTCAGCCAGTTGGTTTCGGTTGACCTGAAGAAAGCCGAGCAACTGGTGGCTTAGCGCCTCGGTGTGTCGCATGAAGCCGTTAAAAAGACCTCTGCATAGCCGAACCTCCAAGCCAAAACACTTTGCCCGGTGGCAACACCGGGCAGCGCCTGCCTTCCCAGGCCGGCGCTGCCCTCATGTCGTGTTGAAGTGGCGTGATGCAGAGGTCTTTTAAAGCCGATTGAGCAATTGCGGGGTTGGCCAAGCATCGGCGGGTAGATTGAGCCTGTCTTGTTCCGCTTGCACTGCCGCGCGGGTTTTGGAGCCTAAAATACCATCGATTTTGCCGACATCATGGCCTCGGGCCATGAGTTTTTGTTGTAGGGCCTGCATTTCTTGCCCGGTCAAGCCCGTGTCCGGCGTTCCAGGATAAAACCGCGGTTCGCCCGATAGCAGCGTGGCAAAATAGGCGGCTGTGGTGACATAGACCAGGCTCTGGTTCCATTCAAAATAGACGTTGAAATTCGGATAGGTCAGAAAGGCCGGACCCTTATGGCCAACGGGCAATAAAACAGAGGCTTGGCCCGCGCTGGGCTCGAGGGGGCCATGTCGCCCGGTCACCCCAAGCGCCTGCCAGCGCGCGACGGTCTGGCTTTTGTCGAGGCCAGTGAGGGTGAGATCAAGAGTCTCGGGCAGATCAATTTCCTGCAACCACGGGGCACCGGCCTGCCAGCCCAATCGACGCAGCATATGGCCGCCGCTCATAAGCGCATCTGCGGCAGAGTTTTGCAGATCAACGCGGCCATCACCATCCCCGTCCGTGCCGCTGTCCAAAATATCTTCGGGCAGCATTTGGATCATACCAATCTCGCCGGCCCAAGCGCCTTGCGTCTTTCGCGGATCAAAATCACCGCGTTTGTAAAGCTCAAGCGCTGCAAAAACCTGAGGACGAAACAGCTCAGGGCGCCGGCAATCATGCGACAAGGTCAGCAGCGCATTGAGCGTGTTGAAATTGCCTTGATTGATCCCAAAATCCGTTTCAAATGCCCAAAAGGCCAGTAAGACCCCAGGTGGGATCCCGTAATCACGGGACACCCTGTCAAAGGTCGCGGCGTATTTGCCCTCGTTTTTCTGTGCATGCACCAAGCGATGTTCCGAGATCAACGCTTGAGAGAAGCTGATAAAGTCTTTTTGAAACACCCCTTGTCTGCGGTCTGCTTTGATGACCTTGGGGTCTTGCGCCGCGCCGTCAAAAAAGCGCGTCACCAATGGGCGCGGGTAGCCCTGTGCCAAAGCCTCTTGTTTTACGTCTTTGATAAACGATGCCCAATCTGTGCCGCAAGTGGCAGAGGCCAGGCCAGCGTAACACATTAAGGCACAGGACAAGACGAGGCGGTGCATATCAATTCTCCAACAAAAACCCGTTGTAATTAGGCCTTTTTTACAACAAAAATGCAAGGGTCATGCCCGCCACCAAAAGCGTCATCGCGCCCCAGGTCAGCCAGAGAGTTTGAATAGATTTTTCAATCTCAACCGGACCAATGTTTTTGCGGCCAGCGGCGTTGACCCAAGGAAATTTTTCGAATTTCCCCTCATAGCTGCGGGGGCCTGAGAGGCTGATATCAAGCGCATAGGCCATCGCGGCCTCGGGCCAGCCGGCATTTGGGGAGCGGTGCAATTTCGCCTCAGAGATGATAGTGCCCCAGGAGGTGCGACAGCCGGTGATCAGCCAAATTCCAAAGGCGGACAGCCGGGCGGGCGCCCAATTCAGCAGATCATCCAGCCGGGCGCAGGCCCATCCGAAGTCCCGATATGTCTCGTTCTTATACCCAATCATGCTGTCAGCCGTGTTGATCATTTTATAGATAATCACCCCGGGCAAACCTGCCAGTGCGAACCAAAAAACGGGTGCTGCAATCCCATCGGAAAAATTTTCTGCCGCGCTTTCAATGGCCCCGCGGGCCACCTGCGGGGCATCCATCTGGGCTGTGTCACGTCCAACAATCATGGCCACGCTCCTGCGCCCGGCGGCAAGTGACAGCCGCAGGGATTGGGCCACGTCTTGCACATGCTGCATTAAGGATTTCTGTGCCACGAGGATTGCAGTGACCAAAATTTCAGCCAGAGGCCCAAGTTGCGCCAAAACAAGCCCGGCCAGCCCACCCAGCCCAGCCAATCCGATGCATAAGATCACACCTTTGGGTTTTTGATGGGGTGCGTGATTGAACATGCTGGTGGTGCGGGCGATGAGATTGCCCATGAGCACGGCCGGATGTGGCATGCGTGACCAGAGCCACTTTGGCTCGCCGAGCAGCGCATCCAGAACAAGGGCCAAAAACAGGGTCACAGGGCGGCCTCCAACCGCGCCCACTGCGCCTGCGGCGGCAGGCCAAGTCGGATCCATGTTGGGCTATAGGGGAAAACCCGCGTCCAAATCTTGTGTTGGGCCAGTTGGTGTTGCAGTTGCCTGGCATCCGCGACCTCATAGGTACGAAACAGCGCGCAGGCGCCCATAGGGCGGGCGTTTTGGCGCCGCATCAGCCGGTCAAGACGTTCTGCATCCGCGGCCAGCCGGGCCCGGGTTTGTTCGGCCCAAGTGGTGTCACCCAGGGCCGCGGCACCAATTTTCAACGCGATCCCAGAGACGGGCCAAGGGCCAAGCCTTTGTCGCAGAGTGTCGATCAACTCTGGATCTCCAATTGCAAACCCCAAACGCAATCCAGCCAATCCCCAAAACTTTCCAAAACTTTTCAAAACTATATGACCAGGTTGTTTGGCTTGCGCGATGTGGCTTTGCGCCGGATCGATATCGCAAAAGCTCTCGTCAATCACCGTCAGCGGCGCGGGCGTGATCTGAGGTTGGAATATGCCCGTGGGATTGTTGGGATGGACCACAACACGGGCCACAGGAGAGGAGGGGTGTTCGTCTACGTCCCAGCCATGAAACCTAAAGGCGGCGGCGTGTTCGTTGTAGCTGCGCAGGGCGATCTCGGCTTGGCCTGCAGCTTGAAGTGCAGGAATTTGAGCAATGGCAGCAGAGCATCCTGGCACAGCCAGAACATCCGCCTGCGCTGGCACCCGCCAAAATCGCCGGGCGGCGGCACATAGCGCCGCATCTGCGCCGCTATCAGGCAGCGCCGTCCAATCATTTGGCGTCAGATCGAGGCTCGTTATCGGGTAGCTTTCCGGATTGATCCCGGTGGATAGATCAAGCCAGTCACCCCGCGCGCCGCCAAATTCTGCTGCTGCCGCGTCAAGACCGCCCCCGTGATCTCGCCCATTGCCTGCCATTAGTCCGTGTCCGGCAAAGGGGTCATGCGCGTGGTGAAATGGCCTTTCACCGCTTGTGGCCAATCGCGGTAGGGCACTTGGCCGGTTTCTGAGGCTTGATGCAGTGCCGCATAATCTACAATGGCTCGGGCATTTTCGGGGCTTGGCTCAAATGTTCCCAAGACATAAGACAGCTTTTCAGGAGCTTGCACCGCCACATTGCAGGCCCGCACGCAGCCCATCATGCAAGAGACACGCCGGGTCTTCAAACCTGCGGCCGCGGCTCTATCTTCGATTAACCCCGCGAATATTTCGCCATCGGTGAGGGGCTGGGTCTGTGGTGTCCAGCCCTCGCGTTTGCAGGTGTCGCAAATGGTAATCCATGACGTCATTGGGTTCTCCTGCGATTGACAGATCTTGGCGAATAGTTGCGTTGGCTGCACCAAAAACGCAAGGGCTTGGTTGCTGGTTAATCGCCGCGCCCATGGGGGGCGTTCCAGTCGATGTCTGGATTGATTGGGATGATGCGATTGGGGTTAATCGTATCATGGCTATAGTGGTAGTGGCGGATGATATGATCCATATTCGCCGTCTCGGCGATGCCCTCATATTGATAGAGCTCGCGGGTATAGGCCCAAAGATTAGGATAATCTATGATGCGCTTGCGGTTGCATTTGAAATGCAGGTGATAAACGCTGTCAAAACGCAGGAGGGTTGGAAACAAGCGCCAATCGACCTCGGTGAGCCTGTCGCCCATGATATAGCGCTTGCGCGACAAGCGGTCCTCTAGCCAATCCAATGTGTCGAACAAGGGGCCAACCGCGGCATCATAGGCCGTTTGGGTGGTGGCAAATCCGCAGCGGTAAACGCCATTGTTGAGCGTGTCATAAATGCGTTGGTTGATTGGCTCCATCGCCTCGTGCAGCTCTTGGGGGCAAAAATCCATAGTATTGCCTGTCAGCCGATCAAAGGCGGAGTTGAACATGCGGATGATTTCGGAGCTCTCATTGGAGACAATGGTCTGCTGGTGCTTGTCCCAAAGAATCGGAACCGTGACGCGACCACTGATTTTTGGATCTGCTCGCAGATAAATATCACGGGCAAATGGCAGGCCAAACAGCCGGTCGCCGGTTGCACCCAGCCAGTCGCTCGCAAAGGTCCAGCCGTCAGACAACATATCAGGATGCACCACGTCAACGCTGATATGTGCGGTTAAGTCTTTAATCTGTCTAAAAATTAATGTGCGATGTGCCCAGGGGCAGGCCAAGGACACATAGAGATGATAGCGTCCGCTTTCGGCTGGGAAGTCTGTGCTGCCATCGGATGTGATCCAGTTGCGGAATTTTGCAGTTGAGCGCTCAAAGGCGCCTCCCGATTTTGTGGTGTCATACCAAATATCATGCCAAACACCGTCTACCAGTTGTCCCATCACCCGCTCCCCACCTGCGCTGCATCCTGCGCGTCTACCTCAGAGCCGCGGCGCTGGAAATGGCAAAACCGCGCTTGACAGTTTTATAGAGGAGCCTTCCATGGCGGATGCTCAGGTATTGACCGGTAAACCCTGCCAAATTTCTGTTAGATTCGCCGAAATGGCTAGAGCTGCGGCTCTTTGATCATCGGGCAGGGCATTATATAGGCGTTTGGTCGTTCCCCGGTGTTGCCACCGGGCAAAGTGTTTTGGCTTGGCGGTTGGGTTATGCAGAGGGCTTCTCTATGGACTTGGAACGAATATCGCTAGAGTCCGCGAAACGTCGCTTGCGGGTGCCGGGCGGTCGGGAATCCATTTGCCCCCGGCGCTGGAATGGCTTAGCAGAGGGTCAGACGACGTCGAAGGACCGGAGAGAAGCATGGCGCTGCGTTGACCCAAACTGGGGATGCAGACCGTGATCGTCGGATGAGACCGCATAACGGATGTGCGGCGGGGCCTTTGACCTATAAGATTAAAGGACCAAGATATGACCCGGTGTCTGTTATTTTTAGCCTGTTTTCTGCCCGCGCCGGCTTGGGCGCATTTCGGGCATGCGGAGGCCATGGCAGGAGGCCATGACCATTGGGTCATTGCCGCCGCCCTTGCAGCAGCGCTAGCGGCTGGGGCTGTTGCCGCCCTGAAAGGGTCCGAAGAGCAGGACAGTGAGGGCGAAGAGCCCGAACTACAGGAGGCGTGAAATGAGTAAAATCGGTGTCATGATTTGTGGCCACGGCTCGCGCAGCCAAGCGGCCGTTGATCAATTTAGCGTGCTGGCGGAAAAACTGCCCGCCTACCTGCCGCCTGAATGGGCCGTTGAATATGGCTATTTGGAATTTGCCAACCCTGTCATCCGCGACGGGTTGGATCGGCTACGCGCGCAGGGATGTGACAAAATTCTGGCCGTGCCGGGTATGCTCTTTGCTGCCATGCACTCCAAAAATGACATCCCGACCGTGCTGAACACCTATGCGGCCAAACATGGGATTGAGGTCAGCTATGGCCGGGAGTTGGGCGTGGATCCCAAGATGATCGCCGCGGCTGGCGGCCGTGTGCAAGAGGCGATTGCGGCGGCCAATGCGGCCCATGGGGAGGTTCCCATGCATGAGACCTGCCTGGTGGTCATTGGGCGCGGGGCATCGGATCCCGATGCCAACGGCAATGTGGCGAAAATTGCGCGTATGTTGCACGAAGGGCTTGGCTTTGGCTGGTGTGAAGTGGGCTATTCGGGCGTGACCTTCCCCCTGGTTGAACCCTGCCTGCAGCATGCAAGCAAACTTGGGTATAAGCGGATTGTTGTGTTCCCTTATTTTCTTTTTTCGGGGATTTTGATTGACCGAATTTACGGCTTTACCGATCAGGTTGCGGCGGAAAATGCTAATATCCAATTTGTGAAAGCTGGGTATTTGAACGACCATGAGCAAGTGCTAGCGACCTTTGCGGAGAGGATCACCGAGCAGGTCGGAGAAATTCCACCGCCCAATTGCGCCATGTGCAAATATCGCACGCAGGTCTTGGGATTTGAAGCTGAGGTGGGTGCGGTTCAGGAATCGCATCATCACCATGTGGAAGGTCAAGGCGCTTCAGCGCCGGGCTCGAATGTTGAGGATTGCACCCTCTGTGACAGCTTTTGCACCGGGCTGTGCCGATTGGAAAAACAGGCCAAAGGGCACGATCATCATGACCAAAGCCATGACCATGACCACAGCCATGACCACAGCCATGATCACAGTCACGGTCATACGCATGGACATGCCCATAGCCACGATCATGTACACGCGGAATATCCGCATGCGGATCATCCGCATGGGCCGGAAAGTGCGCGCAAGTCACCCAAGACATAAACGAACTCAATGGCGCGCCCATTGGAACCAATCGAAAGCCCCGCGCATGCGTCCTTATGAGAAAGACCCAAAGGCCATATATGCTGAAAGCTTTGCCACGGTCGCGCGGGAGGCGGATTTGACACGCTTCCCTCACGGACTCGACAAATTGGCGACCCGGGTCATTCACGCCTGCGGCATGGTTGAGATTGCAGATCGTTTGGCCTTCTCTGAGCAGGCCTTCCGCAAAGGTGCGGCGGCTTTGGCGGCGGGCGCACCGATCCTTTGTGATTGTGAAATGGTGGGGGCAGGGATCATCCGGCGCTATTTACCGGCTGAAAACCCTGTGATTGTCACATTGAACGATCCCGCCGTGCCCGCTTTGGCCCAAACGATCGGCAACACGCGCTCTGCTGCGGCGGTTGAGCTTTGGGCTGCGCATCTCGAAGGCGCTGTTGTGGCGATTGGAAATGCGCCTACAGCCCTGTTTCATCTGCTTGAAATTCTCGATCACGGCGCGCCAAAACCAGCTGTAATTCTTGGGTTTCCTGTTGGTTTTGTGGGTGCGGCGGAATCCAAAGCAGAACTGGCGGCAAACCCGCGCGGCTGTGACTTTGTGGCTCTACGTGGCCGGCGGGGTGGATCTGCGATTGCCTCTGCGGCGGTCAACGCATTGTCTGCGGGCCTGCCGGAGTTGGTCGCATGAGCGCTTGGCTGCACATTGTAGGTATCGGTGAGGATGGGCTGGAGGGTTTGCTGCCAGCAGCGCGCGCCGTTGTGCAATCGGCTGAGGTCATTATCGGAGGTGATCGCCATCATCAGTTGGCTGGTATCACCTCTGCGGAGCGCTTGAGCTGGCCCAGCCCATTTGATGCGTTGATCTCGACATTGCAGGGGTTGCGCGGCAAGCGTGTGGTGGTTTTGGCCACGGGCGATCCTCTTTGGTTTTCTGTTGGGGCGCGCATTGGCCGTGAAATCGATCCGAGCGAAATCACCTATCATCCGCAGCTCAGTGCCTTTCAGCTGGCCTCTGCGCGGATGGGCTGGTCGATGGCCGATGTGGAAACGCTAACGGTGCATGGCCGGCCGGTTGAGCAGATGATTGCGTTCATCCAACCGGATCAACGTTTGTTGATCTTGACTACGGGCGCACAAACCCCCGGTCAAATTGCTCAATTTTTGACGCAGCGCGGCTTTGGCAGCTCAAAGATGACGGTTCTGGCCGCCATGGGGGGCGACAGAGAACAGCGCTTTGACGGTCTGGCAGAGAGTTGGTCCCATGAGGTGCCGCCTTTTAACACCCTTGCGGTTGACTGTGTGGCGGCGCCTGATGCGGCACTTTTGCCGCGAGTTCCGGGCCTGCCGGATGAGCTCTTTGAACATGATGGTACCATGACCAAACGTGAGGTTCGAGCGGTCACCATTGCCAAGCTGATGCCAATGCGCGGTGCGTTATTGTGGGATATTGGCACGGGTTGCGGTTCGGTGGCCGTGGAGTGGATGCGCGCCGCCCGCTACGCGCAGGCCATCGGCATTGAACCGCGGGCGGACCGCCGCGCGATGGCCGGCCAAAATGCGCTGGCCCTTGGCACGCCCAAGCTGCAAGTGATCGAGGGGACGGCCCCGGATGCGCTTGAGGGGCTAGCAGCACCGGATGCGATTTTCATCGGCGGCGGTTTGAGCGACGCGGTGTTTGAAACGGCCTGGCAAGCGCTCAAGCCCCTGGGGCGTTTTGTGGCCAATGCGGTCACCTTAGAGAGCGAAACCGTCTTGATGGCGCTCCACGCCAAACATGGTGGGGAGCTGGTGCGCCTTTCGGTGAATCGTGCCGAACCGGTCGGGCCCTATCGTGGTTGGCGCCCCTTCATGCCTGTGACCCAATGGAGCTTGATTAAGCGATGAGTGGAATTTTATACGGTGTCGGGCTTGGCCCTGGCGACCCGGGATTGATCACTGTGAAATCAAGCCGCCTCATCTCCGGCGCAAAGGTGATCGCTTATCCGAGTTTGGCCGGTGGGAAGAGTTTTGCGCGGGCCATTGCCGCAGACCTCATTTCTCCTCAGGCGGAAGAAATTGTGATGGATGTGCCGATGACGGTTGAGCGCGCCCCGGCGCAGGCGGCCTATGACATCGGCGCAAAGAGCATCGCGGCGGCTTTGGATCGGGGCGATGATGTGATTTGCCTCTGCGAAGGAGACCCGTTCTTTTATGGCAGCTTTATGTATCTCTACGCGCGGCTTGCGGCCGACTATCAGGTGGAGGTTGTGCCCGGCGTGACCTCGATCACGGCCTGCGCTGCAAGGGCGGGGATGCCTTTGGCGGCGCGTAACGAGCGCTTGACAGTTCTGCCCGGACCCTTGCCAGCGGCAGAATTGCGCGCCCGCATCGAGGGGGCAGAAAGTGTCGTGATTATGAAGGTGGGGCGGCATTTGCCCAAAATTCGCGCGGTGATTGCGGAGCTGAACCTGACCGAAAAAGCCGCCTATATCGAGCGGGCCAGCCTGCCGGACGAATTGGTTTGCCCTTTGGCTCAGGCTCCCGAAAAAGCTCCCTATTTTTCAATGATTATCTTAACGAAAGGCGCCGACCCATGGCTCTAACCCCTGTTGTTTTGGCGCTGAATGCCTCTGGTCTTGCCGTGGCTCAGTCGATCGCGCAGGCGCTGGATGCGCCGCTGCACGGCCGTAGAGGTCGCGTGGGGCAGGCGGATGCTTTTTTTGACAATGCTTTGGATCATGCGCGTGATCTTTTCGCAGCAGGGACTCCGATTGTCGGAGTTTGTGCCAGTGGGATTTTGATCCGCGCCGTGGCCCCGCTGCTGAGCGATAAAACCCAAGAGCCGCCGGTGGTTTCCGTGGCCGATGATGGATCGATCGTCGTGCCGCTTTTGGGGGGGCATCGCGGGGCCAACCGTCTGGCGCGCAAGATTGCCGAGGCTCTGGGCAGTACGGCTGCTGTGACAACGGCGGGGGATGTGTCGCTGGGTGTGTCTTTGGATGAACCCCCCGAGGGTTGGGCTTTGGCCAATCCGCAAGATGCCAAGGGCGCAATGGCAGCGCTGTTATCCGGCGGCGGTGCGGCGCTCTTGGGGGCAGAGGCTGCTCAAGCGACGTGGCTGGCCGATATGCCGGCGGGCGATGCGGTGAAGTTGAGCTGTGATATGACGCCGCAAAGTGATTTGGGCCCCCATCACCTGCAATTTGCGCCGAAGCGCGTGACCATCGGGGTGGGCTGCGCACGCAATTGCCCGCCACAGGAATTGGCCGATTTGGTGCGTACTGCCCTCAATGAGGCGGGAGTTTGTGATGCGGCGGTGCACTCTATCAACACGATTTCGCTCAAAGCAGATGAGCCCGCGATCTTGGAGCTTGCCCGGCAGTTGAACGCGCCTTTGCGGCTTTTTTCCGCAGAGGCGCTGGAGGAGGAAGCCCCCCGTTTGGCCACGCCCTCTGACGTGGTATTCGCCGAGGTCGGCTGTCATGGCGTGTCAGAAGGGGCGGCCTTGGCGCAGCTCGGCTCTGAGGGCAAGCTGTGGGTGCAAAAGCGTAAGACCGCGCATGCGACGGTGGCGCTTGGTTTGGCGGATATGCCCCTGTCAGATTTACGCGGCGCTGCCCGTGGTCGTCTGTCGGTGGTTGGCATTGGGCCAGGCCAGGCGGCTTGGCGCACGCCGGAGGTGTCGCGCTTGATTGCCGATGCGCAGGAGCTGGTAGGCTATGGGCTTTATATCGATTTGTTGGGTCCGCTGGCCGCAGGCAAAGAGCGCTCCGATTTCCCTTTGGGCGGTGAAGAGGCACGCTGTCGCTATGCGCTGGAACAGGCGGGGCTTGGCAAGAACGTCGCCTTGGTCTGTTCTGGGGATGCGGGCATTTATGCCATGGGCGCCTTGGTTTTTGAATTGCTGGACCGTCCAGCCGATCAAATGGGCGTGAGCGATGCGGCCCGCCGCGTGGATGTTGTTTGCTCGCCGGGGGTTTCTGCCCTGCAAGGGGCGGCGGCACGCGCTGGGGCGCCATTGGGTCATGATTTTTGTACGATTTCATTGTCAGATCTGCTCACACCGCGCGCCGATATTCTGCGGCGCTTGCAAGCGGCGGCTGAGGGGGATTTTGTCATCGCCTTCTATAATCCCGTCTCCAAAACCCGACGCACGCTTTTGTCAGAGGCGCGCGATATTTTGTTGCAACATCGCCCGGCTGATACGCCGGTGATGCTGGCCAGCTCATTGGGGCGGCCTGAGGAACATATTCGCTATCGCCGCCTAGAGGATTTGCAGGTGGATGAGGTGGATATGCTGACAGTGGTCCTGATTGGCTCGTCAAATTCGCGATTGGCGCAGCTTGGCGAAGGACCGCGCATGTTTACCCCGCGCGGCTATGCGCGCAAGATTGATGGGGATTTGGCCCCCATGAAGGAAGGAAACGGCAGATGACAGTCTTTTTCATCGGAGCGGGGCCCGGGGATCCTGAACTTTTGACCCTGAAAGCTGCGCGGATCATTGGTGCATGTCCCGTATGCCTTTATGCCGGGTCTTTGGTGCCCGAGGAGGTTGTGGCCTGCGCGCCCAAAGATGCGCGCGTTCTGGATACGGCGCCCATGACATTAGATGAGACCCATGCGGAAATTCTGGCCGCCCATGCCAAAGGGCAGGATGTGGCGCGGGTGCATTCTGGGGATCCGTCGCTCTATGGCGCGATTGCGGAGCAAATTCGCCGCCTGCGCGCCGATGGCATTGGCTATGAAATTATTCCCGGCGTGCCCGCCTATACCGCCGTTGCGGCCGCCCTGGGGCAAGAGTTGACGATTCCTGAGATTGCCCAGTCGATTGTTTTGACGCGCATGTCGATGAAGTCGACCTCCATGCCTGCTGGGGAGACCCTTGAGAATTTTGCCATCTCTGGCGCAACGCTCGCCATTCACCTCGCGATTCGCAATATGCGTGAGATTGAACGGGTTTTAATCCCGCATTACGGGGCCGATTGCCCGGTCGTGGTCGCTTACCGGGCCAGTTGGCCCGATCAGATCATCATCCGCGGCACTCTGAGCGATATTCGCAAGAAAGTGCGGGATGCGAAAATCACCCGAACAGCCTTGATCTTGGTGGGGCCTGCGCTGAAGGAACAGCAAGATTTTGTGGATTCTGCGCTCTATCATCCAGATATGGAACATGTGCTGCGCAACCGCAAAACTCCGGCGGCTTGAGCGCCTTCAAAAAACGCTTCACATTTTAGTGACTGCCTTGACCGTCGCGGTTTTCCCGCGCAGGCTATTGGTTAAGGAGATGTTAAAATGACAACATTTTTGCCGAAAGAAGTGGCGGAGGGTTTGGACGCGGCTCGCAAGCAGGCGCTGCGGAAGAAGAGCCGAT
>NYTV01000141.1 GCA_002683685.1 Paracoccaceae bacterium | reverse complement strand
TCTATTTTCGACCGCAGCGAAGAGGCCAGTACGGGCACAGCTAGCTTCGCGACCCTGAATGAAGGGGAGGTCAACGTCTCTCTTGCGGCTAACAGCAAGGCGGAAATGTTAGTGACATCGATTTTGGGCAGCGTAAAGGGCCACTACAGTGCTAAGTCCGCGATTTTCACGCCGATTAATGTGACGCTGGGGAGCGACACTTCTGCCATTACCCACCTCGGTGCTTGGCAAGGAGTCGTAGAAGGTTCGGGCAATTTATTTCTGCAGTCCACAGCCGCCTTATCCGCTGCGATTGGGGGATCAACAAACTCCGTCGTTCGTCTCGCGAGCCAAGGCACTGAAGGCCACTCCACAAATTTAAACATCAGCGTCGTATCCGAGGGTGCATTGGCAGCACCGCTGGGGTATGACGCTACTGCAGTGATCGAAGTGGGGAACGTGGACGGCGTGACGGGTAGCGCTACTGTAAACGTAGTCACCGGACCTGCTATATCCGCCGCGCTGGGAGGGAGCACTACGGCAACGAACCGGATCGCTAATTTGCAGCAGGGCACACGCGTCGGCGGAACATACAACAATACAGTCAAGTCAGGGGGCTTACTTGCATTTGCATTGGGTGATGATACGACTGCGATTAATGCGCTGGGCTCAGTCGAGGGAGATATTGGGGGTAGTGCAACCATTTCTGTTCAAGCGGGTGAGGTGGCAACCGGCACGGTAGGCGTTCGGACTGAAGCGGAAACCTACCTTGGTTCTGTACTGGCAAATGTGGGTGGTAATGTCGATATCAATGTAGTGGTGGGGGCTGTTAATACCTTTGCCGTTGGCTTGAGTAGTGGCAAAGATATTTACGCTAAGACGTATGTTGGTAATGTAACGAGCAATCAAGGAAGCGCCAACATCAGCGCCTCAGCAGGCGCTATTTTTAATTTAGGTTTTGGGTTGATTATTGACCTTGGTGCGTTGGGTACCCTCGATTTTTCTAAGCAAGGTTGTGTAAAAATCGCAAATCATGGCAGCGCACCCTGCTGATTTTCCGCCTGTGCTTCGCTACAGTGTGGTGAATGGTAGACACTAGGTCACGCGCCTCAACACGACAGCGTCCACAACAGTCGTCTTGATATGGCGGAGCTGTTTCGACGTTAAATGTGATAAGTCCAGATGAGTAGCGGCGTTGCTGATCAGCGAAGGAGGCATTAATTATGGGCAAACAGACCTTTATATCCGGTGTGATCGGCTATTTTCTTTTACTGAGCACTCCCGCTTGGAGCGCTTGGTGGGTGGGCGCGGACTCGCAAGTACAATTTGTGTCCATTAAACAAAATAATATCGGTGAAATCAGCCGTTTTGACACTATCACCGGGTCCGTCACTGATGAAGGGCATGTTGACATCCGTGTGGCGCTGGATTCCGTCGAGACGAGGGTCGATATCCGCAACGAGCGGATGAAAACGTTGTTGTTTGAGGTGGGCGCGTATCCCGAGGCGAGCATCACCGGTCAACTGGATATGCCAACCTTAGCAATGGTGGCCGCGGGGCGGGCAGGGTCGGTCAGTCTTCTGCTAAATATTGATTTACACGGTGCTTCAGTGCAAAAGCAGGCGGCGGTGCTGGTCACGCCGACAGATGACGGCGTTACTGTTACCACCCTGGAACCGATTTTGCTGACTGCAGCAGAATTCGGGCTTGAGGCAGGTGTTGCGGCGCTGCAAAACATTGCAGGCCTTAGCGCCATCAGCCGCGTCATTCCTGTCACCATTAACCTGCATCTCTTAGGCGAAAGAAACGAATCAATCCTCGATTCTTGAGTATTTTTTTGGCGAGTGAGCAGCCTTATTGCAAGCCGCTTGCTTTTAGCGTGGCATTTAATTCCGCTCGATAGCGCTCTGCAGCGGCTTGGTTACCGGCCAGTTGGTTGTATTGCAGTAGAGCGGAAAGGATCATGGGTTGGCCAGGCGCAGCGGAATGCGTCTTTTGAAGGGTATTTAATGCAGCGCTGCGTTTTCCCTGATCATGTTGCGCCACCGCGTAGACATAGTGAAAGTAACCCGGTGTTTCTTCAAGAGTTGCGGCCTTACCCAGCGCTTCTAGTGCTCGAATGGGGTTGCCTTGCCGTATTTCCAAGAGCCCAAGGCTAAACCACAAAGCGCCATCTTCATTGTTCACTTTCAAACCAGCTTCTAAAGTGGTTTTTGCAGTTGTATCGTCACCGAGTGAACGGTGTAGGTCAGCTAAGTTGACTCGCGTAGTACTGGCTTGGGGGTTTTTATTAAGCGCTGTTTCTAACAGTGCTTGAGCAGTCTGCACGTTGCCACGTGCCTGCTCAAAAGAACTTAACTGGGTAAGCACTGAGGGCATATCTTGATGTTGCGATTGCACGGCGATGTATTCATCAAACAGCGTTTGTAATCCATTAGTCTGCCCGTTTTCTGATGCCGAAGACATTTCTGCCAATTGCTCAGCGGTGGCCATACGGACGGCCAGAACAGGGTCGTGAACCAGTGGTGCTAATAATAAATGGCGCTGAGTAAGTGGGAGTTGGCCCGAGGCTTGCGCCGCAGCAAGTCGAATGAGTGGATCTCGGCTCTCTAACCAAAGGGGCAATGATCGCATGACTCGCTCTGGAGCGAGTCTGGCGAGTTGAGTAATGGCAGAAGCGCGAAGTATGCCGGTTATGTTCGTATTATCGGCAGTTTCAATCAAGTTTGGTGTTACACGGATATCACCTCGATCGGCCGCATGAAATGCACGTGCGGGGTGGTTTCGCTGGCCAGTGAAGCGCACGCCCCAGTCCAGTAATGCGGAGTAGGCCCAATCGGCACCCTCTTCGGTATGACATTGGTTGCAGGCGTTTGGGCTGCCGGTACTCAGTGATAAGTCGGGTCTAGGGATGCGCATGCTGTGGTCGCGTCGGGCGTCCACACCCATATAAATTTGGCTTGGCATATGGCAAGCGACACAGGCAGTGCCTGCACTCTCAACGGGGTGTCGATGGTGCGAGGGGGTGTCGTATTGCGCAGCCGTGTGGCACTGGCCACACACGGCATTTCCCTCTGCAATGAGCTTATTACTATGGGGGTTGTGGCAGTTGGTGCAAACGACACCAGCCTGGTGCATTTTACTTTGGATGAAGGAGCCATAGACATAGACTTCATCGCGAATCTGGCCATCTGGCCAATACAGGGGCGTGTCGATGAGTGCTAAGCGATGCGTGTCCAGTAGAGGCCGGCCTGGGTGGTAGTCACCGAGCGTGCTGCGCCGTGCATGGCATCGTCCACAGGTGTCAATTTGTACGGTGTCATCTAGCGCTTCTGTTCGTCGCGCGATACTAGCGCCCTCTGGCCATTGCCATAGGCCGCGTGCGCTCAAGCTCATTTCAAAACCGGTTTGTTCGAGCGATAAGGCGCCTTGCTGCGCCAACTGCTGGTGTGCGCTGCCTGGCCCATGACAAGCTTCGCAACCGACGTCGATTTGTTCATAGTGCGTGTCGAACTGATCAGTTTCTGCGTTGTAGCGTTTTTTAACGTCAGTGCTATGGCACTCTGCGCAGCTGGTATTCCAATTAAAATACCCGCCTGTCCAATGCAAAGGGTTACCTGCAATAACGGGCTCTTCCTCGTATAGGTGATACCAACGCTGTCCGCCCTCTTGGGCAGAACGCGTATCCCACGCAATGGACAGTGCTTGTAGGCGACCACCCGGCAGCGGCAACAGATATTGTTGGAGCGGTTCGACGCCAAAAACGTACTCAACAGGAAATGTTTCGAGGACGCCCGTTGCGTTATCGGTGGTGATGAAATAATCATCACCGCGCCGAAAGAACGTCGTCGTCACGCCATGATAGTGAAATTGTGCATTATCAAAGTCACCCAATATGGTGTCGGGTGTGGCCTCCTGCATTGCCAGGTCATGATGTGAATCCGTCCAGTCGGCTGTCGCTGGCTCATGGCAGTTAGCGCAGGCGCCGTTACCAACATAATCAGCGACCATTGCAGGCGTTGTGGCAGTGCCGTGGGCGGTGAAGCAACACCCGAGGCTCAGTAGCAAAGCGCTCAGCAATCGAGTGGCGCACTGAGACAGCGCCGACCGAGTGCGCGGTATCGCTATGCTATGTCCTGACCGCCGTCGGCTACTGGCCATGCTGGCTTGATCAAAAGGTGACTGACACTGGGGCTGCACTGATTATGGCACTCCATAAACGTTTTGATATTTCAATTTTGGAACACTCATGCTAACCGCGCCAGTGTTGACTATTGTCGATGGTCTTTGCAATGAAATCGGACTTATGTCCACTATTAAAGAGCGCCCCCCCCCACGGAATCGTGGCTACCCACCTTTACGCGCTGATACGGAAATAGCGGTTGCACCGACTGCGGCTCGAACACTGGCGATATCGTCGCATCGCAACCCCTTACGCGGACACAAAAAGATCGTCTGCCTTGCTACAGATGCCAACAATAAAAAGGCGCCGCCATCCCGCACTGCCTCGGTCTGGCTGATACAAAGTCGGCCCTCCCGAACAAAACCGCAGAAGGTGCAGCCAACGCAATGAACGTCGCGGTTCTGTTGGACCGTTCGCACTCCGTCATTCAAATCGTTTACATTGGCGTGCTGAGCGTCCTTTTGATCGAAGGCGTTGGCCCCGCGCCATGATCTACTAGGCAGTGGCTGAGTGCTGCGACAGGCTGGTGCGCCGGGGTCAAGGCAAGGACATCGACATCGCAAAGTGAAGGGTTAGATAGGATAAAACTATGCACATTGGTATTTTACGGACTGATTCGGTGAGGCCTGAGTGGGTGGCGGAGCACGGGCAGTATCCCGACATGTTTGCACGTTTACTGACAGAGCAAGATGACACTTTGCGCTTCACCACATGGGATGTCGAGGCAGGAGAGTTGCCCACTGCTTGCGATGTGGCAGATGCTTTTCTTATCACTGGTAGTAAAAGTAGCGTTTATGACGATAAGGCGTGGATCCGGTCACTCGAGGACTTTGTCCGCGCGCTCCACGCGACGCGCAGTAAATTAATTGGTATTTGTTTTGGACATCAGCTGATTGCTCAAGCCTTGGGTGGCACGGTGGCAAAATCGAATAGGGGTTGGGGGGTCGGTGTTAATGCTTATGCGGTAGACGATACCCTGTTTAAACAAGCAGATGGCAAAGATCTGTGCTTGCTGGCGTCACACCAGGACCAAGTGATGCAAATGCCACCCGGCGCCAAAAAAATAGCCACTAACGCGCATTGTGAGGTGGCGGGTATGGTGTTGGGGGAGCATATTTTGACGTTTCAGGGGCACCCTGAGTTTACCCCTGACTATGCCCGAGCAATCCTGTCTTTTCGCCACGACATGATTGGCGAAGAGCGCGCTGCTGAGGGTCTTAAAAGCCTGGTATCCCGGCAACACGAGGGAGCCCGGGCGGCGCGCTGGATACTCGATTTTTTAAGATAGTAGAGGCGTTACCAGCTGCCTTGGTTTGGCATTGATGCCCAAGGTTCCGCTTCGGCAAGTGCGGCGCCTGCCTGCAATAGCTCAATGGAAATGCCGTCTGGCGATTTGATGAAGGCCATGCGGCCGTCCCGAGGAGGCCGGTTGAGTGTGACTCCACGGTCTATCAACTGCTGGCAAGTATGATAAATATCGTCGACTTGATACGCCAAGTGGCCAAAATTCCGACCACTGTCGTAAGTTTCTGAGTCCCAGTTATAAGTAATCTCGACCAGTGGCGCTTGTTGTGTTTTCGCGTGATCTAAGTCTGCTGGCGCGCTGAGAAAAACGAGGGTGAATCGGCCAGCCTCATTGTCATAACGGTAGGCCTCGACCAAACCGAGCTGATCGACAAAAAAGTGCAGCGCTTGCTCTAAATTGGCAGCACGAATCATGGTGTGTAGGTAGCGCATGGTTAAAATTCCTCTTTCAGACTGCGATATTAAATGAACTCGACCCTCAAAAGCAGAGACTGCGATACACTGCCTGCCCTGCGTTTCACTCAACTGGAAGTGTCATTTTATGTGGTTTCGTTCTCTGCGTCCTTACCGTTTACCTAGCCGTCTCGGCATCGATGCGCAAGAGCTAGAAAGACGTTTACAGTCCCGTCCCTTCACTGCGTGTTCGCCCGCTCAGGCGACCAGTTTGGGCTGGGTACCGGCTCTCGATGAAACTGCTTCCGCGTTAGTCCACGCGGCGGGGCCCTACTGGATGGTGCGCCTAAAGCGTGAAGAAAAGTTACTGCCTGCAACGGTGGTGCGGGAGCAAGCGAACGAGCGTTGTAGTCAGATCGCCAAAGCACAGGGGCGTAAAGTAAGTCGCCGAGAGCGACAAGCGGTCGCTGATGAGGTGACACAAGATTTGTTGCCGCGGGCATTCTCGCGTTCCACATCGGTGAGAGCGATCATTGCGGACCGTGCAGGCTGGATCTGGGTTGATAGCAGCAGCGCGGGTCGTTCGGAAGAGGTGCTGAATCATTTAAGAGAGGCACTCGGTAATTTACCGGTGGTACTGCCAGAGACGCAAAAGGCGCCAGCACACGTCATGACGCAATGGTTGTTGCATCAATCGTTGCCTGAGTCATTTGAATTAGCCGATGAGGCTGATTTTATCGATCAGCGCGAGGAGGGAAGCTCGGTCAAAGTGCGGGGCGTTCCGCTTGATAGTGAGGAGGTGCTCGCGCATCTTTCCTCAGGGCATCAGGTGGCACGACTGGCTCTGGAGTGGGGTAATCGTGTTGCCGCAGTCGTCGATAAAGATCTTTCTTTTCGTCGTCTCAAGTTCACTGACGCGATTCGTGAGGCCAATGACGAGCTGATTGAGGATCCCTTAGCCCGGGCAGACGCTGATTTCTTGATTCTTTGCGAGATTTTAGAAGGCCTACAAACCGCAATGGTGAAGGCGTTTGGCGGTTTAGCCGAATGAGCGATGTCGTTGTGGGTCGTTACCGTCACTATAAAGGGCAGACCTATGCCGTCATCGGGGTTGCCCAACATTCAGAGACTGGCGAGTCATTGGTCGTCTATCGGCCCGAATACGGAGCCCGAGGACTCTGGGTTCGTCCGCTATCGATGTTTCAAGAGCAAGTAACCACGCCTGAGGGCAACGTGCCGCGCTTTGATCTGATAGCGCCTTTGTCTGGGGATTAAGGCTGAATCTTCCACAGGCGCGTCATCTCTATGTAGAGATAGGAGGCAGTCCAGGTGATTAAGACGAGACCTGTTAGCGCTTCGACCCCAGCGAGTAAGCGCAATGGCCCGGTGGGCGTAATGTCGCCAAAGCCAACGGTGGTGAAGGCGGCATAGGAAAAGTAGACATAATCTGCAGCCGTGCCCGTAAATTCGCCCTCCAATGTGCCGAATCCTAAGCGAATCGAGACGAGATAAGCAATGGCAAACAGCGACACTTCGATGGAGTGAGCAATGAGTGCCATCAACACGCCATAGCCAAGCCGTAAATGAGGATAGCGACTGGCGACCCATCCACCGTTATTGAGATGCCGCAGAAAAAAATAGTGCACAGAGGTAGAGAGTAAAATGGCGGCTAAAATGACCCCAAAATTTCCGATGCTGACGATCATGACGTACTTTCCTTCTGTCGAGATATCGTTCGTTTTGGTGTCTTCTCCGGGGGTGCTATATTGAGTGGGAGGGCGAAACCCACGAAGTGGCTGTGTCAGTTTATACCGTGTGCTTCGCTCAGTGGCGAGGGTTTCTCAGGAAAAGAAAGGTTCGTCTAAGCCAAAAATCAGTTACTAAAAGGTTGTTTAGTATGGCACTGCGTGGATTATTACTCTGCTTGATGCTCTTTGATGCGTCTTTTGTTACGGCCAGTGAGCAAGAGTCCTTGGCAGCAGGGCCGTCGCCTTTTGTTTTGATCGCTCGATTACATGCCCTGCCCAATGCCGCCGATCAAGTTGTGGCGCTATCACGAGACGTCGATGCCAAGGTTGAACGCGGTGAGCCAGGGATGTTGCTTCATACCTTTGATGCCGATCCTGATGATGCGTTGGGGTTTGTTTGGACAGAGGTTTATGCGGATAGTGAGGCGTTACTATTTCACCTCAACAACGCAGATCTCGCTG
>NYTV01000140.1 GCA_002683685.1 Paracoccaceae bacterium | reverse complement strand
GATGTCGTTTTCGCGCCGCATGTCGAGACCTCAGCGGGCTTGATCTTGCCAGACGATTACCTGAAGGCCGTTTCTGATGCGGTGCATAGTTATGGCGGCTTGTTTGTTCTGGATTGCATTGCCTCAGGCTGTGCTTGGGTGGACATGCGCGCTGTGGGCGTTGATTTCCTGATCTCTGCGCCTCAAAAGGGTTGGTCAGCCTCCCCATCTGCGGGATTGGTCATGTTGTCTGAGGCAGGAATCGCAGCGGTAAAAGCCAGCCAGTCAAACAGCTTTGCCGTAGACCTAGGCAAGTGGTTGTCCATTATGGAGACCTATGAAGCTGGTGGTCATGCCTATCACGCGACAATGCCAACCGATGCTTTGACCGGGTTTCGTGATACAATGCTTGAAACCAAAGACTATGGGTTTGGCAAATTGGCCGATGCACAATGGGAGCAAGGCAATCGCGTGCGCGCAGCCTTGGCCGCGCGCGGCATCGCATCCGTTGCCGCCGATGGATTTGGCGCACCCGGTGTTGTCGTGAGTTTCGCAAGCAGCCCTGAAATGCAATCTGGCAGACCTTTTGCCGCGCTTGGCATGCAAATCGCAGCCGGCGTTCCGCTGCAATGCGACGAGGGCTCGGAGTATCGCAGTTTCCGTCTCGGCCTGTTTGGCCTTGATAAGCTCTATGATGTGGATGCCAGCGTGGCGCGTTTAGAGCAGGCTTTGGACCAAGTGCTCGCCGCTTAATCCGCCCTAGCGGATGCCCAGCCCTAATTGCATAAGCTGATGGCGTAGGGGCGTGATCCGGTGGATCGCGTCCAACCCCAACGCCCTGGCCCGCGCGGCAATGGGGCCCTCGGCCTTGGAGGCGCGGTTCAGCGCTCCGACACCGATCACCCGAGATTGCGCAATCGGTCGGCGGGCTTGATGGTAACGTTTTAGCATGTCAGCCTCACCAATCTGCGCCGGCGCGGCTTTTGCAAGATCGAGCAGCACCTCAATATCTCCCAAGCTTAGGTTCAAACCTTGCGCGCCAATCGGCGGCACCACGTGCGCGGCCTCTGCGATAAAGGCGGTCCGCTCGGCACAGAATTGATCAGACAGTTGGCTTATGATCGGCCAGGCGGAGCGCGCTGTGATCAGCTCCAGCTGCCCTAAAACACCGGCGGAACGTTCTGTAATGGCAGCGTTGAAGGCCTCGGTGTGTAGGGACTGCATCTCTTTTATCGCATTGACGCGGTCCATCCACACCACGGCAGAGGAGGGTTTGCCATTGAAATCGGGCAGGGGCACTAAGGTGAAAGGCCCGCCCGACTTATGGACCTCAGTCGAGATATTCTCATGCGGTCCCTTATGGCTTACCGCAAAACTCAGAGCCAGTTGGCCAAAATCTGTGTGTTGTGTGCGGATTTTGGCCGCGTGCCGAATGGGGCTGTCGCGGCCATCGGCAGCAATGAGCAATTTACAGCTAACACGTTGGTGCGAACTTAGGGTGACGCGCGCTTCGGTACTGCGCGTTTGACTGTCCGTCGTCGAAACTCCGGGCTGAAAGTCGACATTTGGCAGGGCGTCCAGACGTGTCAAAAGCCCCTCGCGCATGTCCCAATTGCCCAAGTTCCAGCCGAATGGCGCGTCTGAAATATCGGCGGCGTTAAAATCCTTGCGGATCAATGCCTCGCCAGCCGCATCCACAATGCGCATGATTTGAAGCGGTGCGCTGCGGTCTGCCAGTAATGGCCAAAGGCCAATTGTCTGCAAAAAAGCTTGCGCTGGTTGCAAGTAGGCGGTGGTGCGCAGATCGGCACCATGATTGGTTCGGTCAGTGACGGGTGCTGTGGGGTCAAGGCAAAGCACCTCGAAGCCTGCCTCGCCGAAGGAAACTGCGGCGGTCAGCCCTGCGATGCCGCCGCCAGAGATGACAATATCTTTATGCATGGCCATGCTCTTGACGTAATTCGCCGCTCGGAGTTGAAAAGCAAGCTGCGACCAATTGTGACAAAAAGGCCTCTAAATCTTGATGCGTTGCGTCAATATAATCGGGCGAAGTCGCGTCTGGAGAGATATAGATGGTTCGCATCCCGAGGTCAGCGGGCACCTGCAAATTGCGCGAGTCGTCCTCAAACATTGCGGCGGACTGCGGGGTCACAGCCGCGCGCGCAAAGATTTCTGTAAAGGCCTCAGCATGAGGCTTTGGTCGATAACTTGCGTGCTCAATTCCGTAGACCGCTTCAAAGTTTTGCTCCAAGCCACGCGCTTGCAATACCCGGCGTGCATAGGGCTCTGTGCCGTTGGTATAGACGATTTTTCGTCCTGGCAGGGCCGAAATTAGCGCGGAAAGCTCTGCCGAATGCTGCAATGATGAAAAATCTATGTCATGGACAAATTGCAAAAATGCCTCGGGCGGCATGGCGTGCCTGTCCATCATCCCCGCGAGGGTTGTTCCATGGCTGCGCCAATACTGCGCGCGGAACACATCCGCCTCATCAAGGCTAACATTCAGAAAATCAGCCACAAAAAGCCGCATTTTCTCTTCGATTTGATCAAAAAGCCGCACCTTGGGTGGGTACAGCGTATTGTCGAGATCAAAGATCCAAGTGTCGACATGGGAAAACTGGTCAAAATCCATGCGGCAATTGGTACCAAATAGTGCGGCAGGTTCAATGGCGAAACGCTTGCGAGGCGCGGCCAGCTCGCCCATAGTTGATGCAACGACCGATAAGGAGCCTATTATGTTGGAAACATCTGCATCCCGACCCGTTCAGGGGGACGCTTATGGATTGATTTTGGAGGCGATTGACGTGGGCATCTACAAGCCCGGCAGTCGCTTGGTGGAAAGTGAATTGGCTGAGCGTTTCGGCGTATCGCGCACACCGATCCGCGAGGCGCTGCAAAGGCTGGAGACCCAGAGCCTTTTGACCCGTGACGGCCGGAGTTTGATTGTCGCCTCTCTTGATCATAATCAAATGGCGGAACTCTATGTGGTGCGCACAGAGCTTGAGGGGCTGGCTGCGCGTTTGGCGGCGCAACATGCGTCGGTTGAAGAGGTGAATGTAATGCAACAAATGATTGATGCGGACCGTGAGCGGGTGACGGATGCCGCAGCTTTGGCACGATCCAATAAGAGATTTCACAAGCAATTGCATTTGGCGTCTCACAATCGGTTTTTGGTGCAACAGCTGGATTTGGTTTATCGCTCCATGGCGCTTCTGGCGACGACCTCTCTGGCTGTCGAGGGACGGGGGCCGGTGGCCTTGGATGAGCATCAGGCGATTGTTTTGGCAGTTTCGGAGCGAGATGGGCAGGCGGCCTATGAGGCGGTGAAGCGGCATTTGAGTGAAGCCTTTGTCACACGTTTGAAACATGATGCTGGCGCTCAGGCCTGGTGAGGAGCTTGGCTGGAGCGGAGGCAAGCGATATCCCATGGGCGGTTTTGTCCCAATAAAAGGGTTTATAGAGCAGTTCGAGGAAGCCTTTAGAGGCGGCCATAGATCCTAGCGGGAAGTAGAAATGCAGGCTTGGCACCCATTTGAGCAAACGGCGCTGTTTTTTCTGATTGTAAGACAGCATACCAACGATGATGTTGATGACTTCGGACATTAAATAAATTCCGCCCAGGGTGTAAAAACCCCAGCTCGGGATGAAGCCCGTTAAGGGATGCGGCAGAGCGAGAAAGGCCAGCCAGGAAGTCCAAAGCACGGGCGCCAATAAAAACCGTGACAGCGTGCCTGCGAAGAGCAATTGCAAGCCGAAAAACTGCCAAAGACCCAGGTCCCGTAGGAGGGTTTTCGGTGCGCGCATGTGGATCGCCCAAGTGACCGCATAGCTTTAGAGCCAGCGGCTGCGCTGGCGCACCCAAGGCCAACCGCCATGATTGGCCTTTTAGAGGGTCACGGTGGGCAGGGGCACCATGATGGATATTTTGGGCAGGGCCGTATCCGTTGCGCGGTTTTTATATTTGAAACTAGCCAGCGCTCCGCGATTCAAAAATAGGATCGCCTTGGTGAGTTTCAGAGCCATATCGGCGATCAAAGTCAGGGTGCCTCACAGGGCGAAGATCAGAAATGTAATCGCTGGTGCGAAGGTGCTGGTCAGGACGACGAGCGCAACTAAGCTCCACAGGGCAATATGCAAGATCTTGTAGTTCAAATCGTGGCAGCTTTAGCGCGCGTCGACACGGTACTCTGCCCGGTGGATCAGCGCGGCTTCTTCGGTCTTGGTGATGTAGGATCTCATTTGATCAGGGCAGGCAAAAGCCCGGCGCAGTGGGCCAAATGTTTGACGTAAATAGGATTGGTTTTGGTCAAAATGTTCCTGCCGATCGGTTAAGATGACTGTCACATCTGAGCTCAGGCGCCGAGGCAACACGCCCATCCGCAGGGCCGTAGCCGGCCCAAGGATTTTGAGCAAATCTGGGTTTAGTGGAAAATGGGTGAGGTCGATATACCCCTCGCTCAAACGTTCCGCTTGCAATTGGGCCAAGCAGGTTGCCTCTATGAGGCCAAGGGAAATTGATGTGTCGCTCTCATTGGCGTTCCCATCCAAATAGCTGTTCTGCAATTGCAGATTGACCGCGGGCGGCAGCAGGTTCGCGTCAGTCAGGAACTCGAGCAGATCCGGTGGGCCCAAATCTTCCGTTTGGGGCGTTGGCGGCGCGCCGATGGGGGACGAAGCGGTGTTATGATCCAAAGTGAGCAGCTCTCAAACTGCTATTGATCGCGTCAGTTTGCGTGCTGGACGTTAAGGTAAGGTTGTAGACCCTAGGCCGCGCGGGCCTTTTCCATTTCCGCTGCGAAATTTTCAAACAGATAGAAACTGTCTTGGGGCCCTGGGCTGGCTTCAGGGTGATATTGTACCGAGAAGACTGGACGATCCACCATGCGAATGCCGCAATTGGACCCATCAAATAGGGATACATGGGTTTCCACAACACCCTCGGGCAAAGACTGGCTGTCTACGGTAAACCCATGGTTCATTGAGGTGATCTCGACCTTATTGCTCAGCACATCTTTCACAGGATGGTTTGCGCCATGATGCCCGTGATTCATCTTGATGGTTTTTGCACCCAGTGCCAAAGCTAACATTTGGTGACCTAAGCAAATGCCAAATACGGGAATTGTACCCTGCGCCAGGACCTCCTGTATCATCGGCACAGCATAGCGCCCAGTGGCGGCAGGATCGCCAGGCCCATTGGACAGGAAAAGCCCATCGGGCTGATGCGCCAAAACCTCTTCCGCGGTGGCTGATGCAGGCAGCACAGTGACATCGCAGCCAACCGAGGCCAAGCAGCGCAAAATATTGCGCTTTGCACCGTAATCAACGGCCACAACCTTATATTTGGGTGCGTCGTCGACAATATAGCCATCTGGCCAAGCCCAGCGTTTTTCATTCCATTTGTAGAACTGTGTGCAGCTGACGTCCTTGGCCAGGTCCAAACCTTCAAGACCCGCGAAACCTTTGGCTTGCGCCAGAAGGCCGTCGAGATCAAAAATGCCGTCTGGGCTGTGGCAGAGGGCCACATGCGGTGCGCCCTGTTGGCGGATGGCGCGGGTGAGGCGGCGGGTGTCAATGCCTCCGATGGCGACGCGTCCGCGCGCGGCAAGCCACGGGGCGAGCTCTTCGCGTGCACGCCAGTTTGATGGCTCGGTTGGATTCCATTTTACCACCATGCCGGCGGCAAAAGGATCGGCGGTCTCATCATCTTCTGAGGTGATCCCAATGTTGCCAATATGCGGGAAGGTGAAGGTCACGATTTGGCCGGCATAGGAGGGGTCTGTCATGATCTCCTGATAGCCCGTCATGGCGGTGTTGAAACACAATTCAGCAACGGTAGTTCCTGTGGCACCAAAGCCGTGGCCGTAGAAAATGGATCCGTCCGCAAGCACAAGGCAAGCAGTCGGTTTTTGGTTCGATGACATTGTCATGAAAACACCCCTGGCATATTGCGGTGGTGTTAGTCGTTAGCGCGTCCGGGGTCAAGGGTCCGGCGGTGCCGTCAGCGTTGTAAAACGATTGTTCAGCGGTTATAGAATGTGATCTTAACAGATCGAGGGTGATTAGATCATGAGTTTGCGGGATCGTTTGAGCGTATCTCTGAAAGACGCGATGAAGGCCAAGGATGCAACGCGATTGATGACGCTGCGTCTCATCAATGCGGCGATTAAAGATCGTGACATAGATGCGCGGTCGGAAGGAGTAGACTCCGGGGTCTCTGATCATGATTTATTAGCTATTTTGAGTAAAATGGTTAAACAGCGCCAAGAAAGCGCCCGGGCCTATGAAGAGGGCGGCAGGCTTGAATTGGCGGAAAAAGAATGGGCTGAGATCGTCATCGTTGAAGAATTCTTGCCGCGACAATTAAGTGAGCGAGAGGTTGAACAGGCCATTGCAGATGCCATCGCAGCCTCTGGCGCGAATTCGATTCGCGATATGGGTAAGGTGATGGGTGTTTTGAAATCCAAATACACAGGCCAGCTTGATTTTGGGAAAGTTGGCGGCATGGTAAAAGTGCAGCTGAGCTGATTGGGCTTTTGCTGCCGTGCAGGCGCAGGCTGCGTTTCCGTATCAGCTGTGCCGAGCCGCGTTTAGAAACGCCAATTGCAAATCTGTGGCCAAAACTGGCCGCTCATCTTGCGATAAAAACGCGCCAATTTCCACGACACGTCCACCACCGCGCAGGGTAAGATATTGCGGCACGGGCCCATCATTTTTGCTGATTTGCACCTCTACCCAATAGGGGTTGGCGCGCCATTCTTGCAACTGGCCATTGGGGTTGATGCGGCGCAGCACGGCCAGATCACTCCAAAGCTCAAACTCTTCGCGTATTTGACCGCGCCGCCAACTGGCTTTGAGGGCCAACCAAATTGCGCAAAGGGCGCTCCCCAGTGCTGCGGCGATGACCCAAAGCACCGTGTGGCCTAAAAAGGCCAATAGCGGCACAGCCATGAGGCCTGCGGTGGCACCAATGAACCCCGCAAACCCTTTCGGGCTCAGCGCATTATGCGCACTGAGGGACAGCCGAAGACCGGGCTGATGATTGGACTGCGCGCTGAGCTGCGTGTGTTCTGGAGAGCTGGACCATTTATACGGCATGTAAAGTACGTAGACCGAAACCTGCTGACGTTCACTGCGCTATAATGTCATGAGGCACCGCATGAAAAAGGCCCCGGAGATCCGAGGCCTTTTCTATTGCGTCCAGCATATTGCTGTCAATGCGCCGAGCTTTTATCCCAATCTTCCTGTTTCGGAAGAATTTCGAATGTGTGCTCAGGTGGTGGTGATGGGATGGTCCATTCCAATGTATCGGCCCATTCGTTCCATGGGTTGTTCGCGGTGACCCGACGCCCTGCAAAGACGGCGTAGGCGATAACGCCGATGAACAACAAAAACGAGGCGAAGGAGAGGAACGCGCCCCAGCTTGACCAATAGTTCCAATAGGCAAATGCTTCCGGATAATCGATATAGCGGCGTGGCATGCCTTGGCGCCCGAGGAAGTGCTGCGGGAAGAAGGTGATGTTTGTTCCGATGAAGAACATCCAGAAGTGAATTTTGCCAAGGGTTTCATTATACCAACGGCCAGCCATTTTTGGCAGGTAGAAGTAGACCCCTGCGAAAATCCCGAACGCTGCCGCAATCGCCATCACATAGTGGAAGTGTGCAACCACATAGTAAGTGTCGTGATAGGCTCGATCGACCGCTGCTTGCGACAGAACGATGCCGGTCACACCGCCGACTGTGAACATGAATACAAAACCTGTTGCGAAGAGCATCGGTGTTTTAAATTCAATTGAGCCGCCCCACATTGTGGCGATCCATGAGAAAATCTTTACCCCCGTTGGAACCGCAATGACCATAGTGGCCAACATGAAGTAAGATTGCTGTGTCAGTGACATGCCCACCGTGTACATATGGTGTGCCCAAACAACAAAGCCGAGACCGCCAATTGCGATAATCGCCCAGACCATCGGCAGGTAGCCGAAGACAGGTTTCTTCGAGAAGGTTGCAATGACATGGGATATGATGCCGAACGCAGGCAGGATCACGATGTAAACCTCTGGGTGCCCAAAGAACCACAGGATGTGTTGGTAGAGAATGGGATCCCCACCGCCGGCCGGATCAAAGAAGGCTGTTCCGAAGTTGCGGTCGGTCAGCAACATGGTGATTGCGCCGGCCAAAACAGGCAGGGCCAAAAGGATCAGCCATGCGGTCACAAAGATCGACCAAGAGAACAACGGGACTTTGAACAAAGTCATACCCGGTGTGCGCATATTCAGGAAAGTCGTGATCATGTTGATCGCGCCCAGGATAGACGACGCACCTGAGAGGTGGACTGCAAAAATGGCAAAATCCATGGACATGCCGCCTTCATTTACTGAGAGCGGTGGGTAAAGTACCCAGCCCACACCAGAACCTGCTTGTCCATTCCCACCTGGGGTGACGACAGACAGCACCGCCATCGTGGT
>NYTV01000139.1 GCA_002683685.1 Paracoccaceae bacterium | reverse complement strand
GATCTTTACCGGTGCACGGGTGGCTATGGGTGTCTGCTGGGGCACGGTTGTGGCGGCTGAATTGGTCGCGGCGGAAAAAGGCCTTGGCATGATGATCATGGTTGCGGCTAAGTTTCAGCTGACAGACATCGTGATTGTAGGGATTATTCTCATCGGCGTGATCGGTTTTGCCATCGACATTGGTATCCGCAAGCTCGAAGGCTGGCTGGTGCCTTGGAAAGGTAAAGTTTAAGAAAAATAAAATGGGCCTTATGGCCCGTTTTTTTCCAGCTCTAAATTTTCCCCGTCTATTATCCGGGTGTTAGACTGGCCCGTTCAAGACTCTGGCCGCATAGGCCTTGCAGATGATATCAACGGTGAGGCCCCTCCATGATATTGGGCTGCAAAAAGGCATAAGCGATATTCTTGCCTGTCGGGTGCCTGCGTTCGGCAGACGTTACCGAGCCGACCAGTTGCCCATCGGCATAGAGGCTGTCGCTGGCTTATGGGCGGGCACGTGTGGCGTCGATCTCTGGCATTTGCAATTGGCGCTGCTTTTTGCCGCCTCGGGCCACAAGCCCTGATTTGCCAAGGAAATCTTTGTCCTGGCACATAAACCGGTCGGGCCAGTATCATATGGATTAAATTTAGTGATCAAATCTGATTTCCAGTTTAGATAGCCTTTTCAAATTCGTAGACCCGGACCATAGCCAAGTCGCGCACGCTTTTGCAGTGGATTCCACCTATTTGTCGGCAGAAGCTGATGCACGCATTCGCGCGGCCTTCGACATCCAAATGCAATCACAGCGATAATTTTTATTCGATCGCATTACCGCTGAGCATGGCATTGATCCAGCCTTTGGTCTTGGAGGTTTTGGCGAGCCGCAGAAACGCTGCGCGTTCACGGTCGAACATATCTTGTTCTGTGACCTGCAACTGTGCATCGGAGGTGGTATTGACCACGATGGTCGCGATTTCCATCGCCGTGGTTTTGTTGTGCGGTTTGAACCAGCCCTTTGCTACGCCATCGGCCATAAAGGCCTCCATTTTGGTGTATATGTCTTGACCTGGCAGGGTCATTCTTGGCGGCTCTGGTGGTGTGTATAATGGTGCCATATCGCGGATCATAGCGCTGGCGCGGGTGATGAGCTTGTCCCGGTTCATTACTGTTTCGTCATGACCAGGCTGAAAATATCGCAATTTCGTAGCCTGTTCAGGGCTTTCGCCAGTTTTGCCATAACCAATTTGCATCCAGCTTTCCCAAGCGGCGGCATCCGCATCGCCCGTCGCTTCAAACCAGCGTTGGTAGGTGGTCTTGACCCCGCCACCACCGGGCACAACCCCAACACCGCTTTCCACCAATCCCAGCACGGAATTGGCGTGTGTGAGCAGCCGGTCACAATGCAAAAGTACTTCAAAACCGCCGCCGAGCGAAAGACCCGACGGCGCCCCCACAACTGGCACGGAGCAATATTTCAATGCCGCAACTGCCTGTTGAAAATCATTGAGAAAGGCGTCCATTTCTCCCCAAGCTCCACGGGCGATGAAATCGGCAAAACGGTTCAAATCGACCCCCGCACTGAAGTGCTGCGCATCGTTATGGATCAAAATGCCGGTGCCATGATCTTCGGTCGCTTGGCGCACGATGGCCATGCTCTCGCCTGTGAGCGCATTGGCTTTGGAATGAAACTCCACCAAACGCAGATCACCGGGCAGGCTCCAAAGGCTGGCCGCATGATTGCTGTCAATGGGGGTCAAGGTGCGGCGCTTGAGACTAAAGCGTTCTGTACCTTCTGGCAGTTGCACAGGTTTGAGATCGGATGCGGTTTGATCAAAATTGCGCACCATCAAAGTGGCATCTTGCACCAGATAGAATGGGCCATGTTCGGCGGATGTTTGCAGGGCTTGCGGAATGGCGCAACCGGCTTCTTGGGCCAGTTTGATTACAACGTCAGCGCCCAAAGCATCGATCATTTCAAACGGGCCGCGGATCCAGTTGAACCCCATCTTCATCGCATCATCAATGTCTTGCGGTGTGCCGGTGACATCCGGAATCAAAGCCGCCGCATAGGCGAGCACGCGGCCAAGAAAATTGCGACAAAATTGATGATGCGGTTCGGAGCCTTCGATCATCATCGGCAGGGTTTCGAGCCCATCTTGCTGCGCATTGGCGGCCTTTTGTGGCAGGGCTGGCAGCTCGGTGATGCGCGGGCGCAATGCGCCGCTTGTCAAATCAACGGCTTGATCCTCACGATAAAACCCACCTTTACCAGATTTCAAGCCAGTGAAGCCTTCTGAGATCATCGAATCTATCAGAGCGTTTGCTGGGTTGTTGGAGCGTCCAACTGCGTGAAACACGTCATTTTCTGGGAGGATATCGCCCAAAGTGTCGACCACATCGGACATGAGGTCCACGCCGATCATATCGTAAAGACCAAACACCCCAGTTTTTGGAATGCCCATGGGACGGCCCATCAGGGCATCGGCATGTTCAATGCAAAGACCCTTTTTGAAGGCCTCGTCCATACCCACTTGCAGCGCAAAGACCCCAACGCGATTGCCTAAAAATCCGGGGGTGTCATTGCAGGGAACCACGCCCTTACCAAGAATTTCGTCATTGTAGCGCGATAGGCGCTCCATCACATCGGCGCGGGTATCGGCGCCACGGACAAGCTCCAAAAGGCGCATATAACGCACGGGGTTGAAGTAATGGGTGATGGCAAATCTTTGCCGGAAGGCCAAAGGCATCTCCGCCATCAAAAGCTTGATCGGAATAGTAGAGGTGTTGGAGGTGACGATACAATCATCGCGGATCACTGCGTCCAAACGTTTGTACAGATCGCGCTTGATGTCGAGACGTTCAACCACAGCTTCAACAATCCAATCGCATTCCGCGAGCTTGCCAAAATCAGCCTCGATGGTGCCGGTTTCAATCAGATCGACATTGTCACGCTGGTGCAAGGGCGCGGGTTCAGATTTTTGGAGCCGTTCCAAAGCGTAATCTGTGGCTTTGGTTGTCAGGTCCAGGAGGAGAACCTTGTGACCTGCATTGGCTATTTGTCCGGCGATGCCAGAGCCCATTGTGCCAGCGCCGATAACTGCGATGCGTTTGAATGTCATGCTCTACGTGCCTGTTAGAAAAATGCCCTGAGGGCTTTGTTGACGTCAAAAGGGTGTTCGGTGATCGACATATGGCCCGATTGGGCAATTTCGACCAGCTCACCTCCTAGCGCAGCCTGTAGGGCCAATCCAGTTTTACGGGGCGTCATTCGGTCTTGGCCGCAGACCACAGTCAAGGTGGGGCAGGTGACAGATTGTGCGGAGGAGGGGCCCTTGTCATACGCATTACAAGCCACCAGATCTTTATGCAGGGTGCCAGGCGCATTACCAGCCATAAGGCGGCTGCCGTAAAGCATATGTGAAGTGCCCGGCATTGTGTGGTCATGAATGTGACCTGCGGAACCATGGCCCCAATCCATCATCGCGCCAATGGCAGCGCCTTCTTTTGTTGCGGCCAGATCGATCAGCGCGTCATTGACCGGAATCGCGAGGGCTGTGCTGATAAAGGCCGCCTTGGCGATGAGATCAGGGTATCGGCTCGCCAATTCCAATTCGATTAGTCCGCCCATGGAGTGACCGACCAAAGTTGCTTGGGTAATGCCGAGAGCCTGCATGAATTGTGCATACCAATCGGCCATTGCCTCAATTGTTGTCAGTGCCTCGCCCTTGGACAACCCATGTCCTGGCATATCGGGCGTGATGCACTGAAAGCCACGATTGGCAAAGAAACGATGCTGCAACATGAAACCGAGATGCGATTGGCCAGAGCCGTGCACGAAGAGCACGACGGGGCCTGATGGATCAAACTCGCGCCCGCCGGTTGAGGCAAAAATTTCGATATTATCCAGCGTCAGTCTCATGCGCCTGTTCCTTTTGCCTTGGCAGCGGTTAATTTTCCAGCCGTGCGCAGTGCCTGTTTGAAATCATCAATAATGTCGTTTTGATTTTCGAGCCCAACTGAAATCCGAATTAAATCGTCGGTCAGCCCTGCGGAGGCCATAGCCTCAGAGGTGAGATGTGAATGGGTGGTGGAGCCGGGGTGGATCACCAGAGTTTTGGCGTCACCCACATTGGCCAAATGGCTGGCCAGCTGCACGGATTCGATAAAGGCGCGACCGGCATCGCGGCCGCCTTTGATACCGCAGGCGATGATTGAGCCTTGGCCTTTTGGCATGAGCCGCATTGCGGTGTCATGGTCTGGATGATCTGGCAAGCTGGGGTGTTTGACCCAGGCGATTTGCTCATGACCCACCAGGAACTCCAGCATTGCTGCGGTGTTGGACATGTGTTTTTCCATCCGCAGACCAAGGGTTTCGAGACCTTGCAAGATGTAGAACGCATTTTGCGGTGACATGCAGGGTCCGACATTCATCATGCCTTCCGTCCGGATGCGCACCGATAGGGCTGCCGGTCCGAATTCTTCCCAAAGAACCGCGCCTTGATAGCCGAAATGCGGGGTTGTGAGCATGGGGAATTTATCATTTTGGCCCCAATCGAAATTGCCTCCGTCAATCACCGCACCACCCAAAGCAATGCCATGGCCGCCCATCCATTTGGTGAGCGAATGGATGACCACATTTGCGCCCAATTCGATTGGTTTGATCATCCAAGGGGTGTTAAACGTGGCGTCGATGACCAAAGGAATGCCCGCAGCCTGGGTGATTTTGGCCACAGCCGGCACGTCCATGATATCCATGCCGGGATTGCCAATCACCTCGCCAAAGACCATTTTGGTATTCGGGCGAATGGCTTCAGCGATGGCTGCGGGGTCATTGGGTGCCACGAAGCTGGTCTCAATTCCATAGCGTTTCAACGTGTGTTCAAATAGGTTTATATTTGCGCCATACATTTGCGAGGAGCTGACAATGTGATCACCTGCCGAGCATAGGGCCAGAACGGTCACAAAGAGCGCTGACATGCCGGAGGCGGTGGCAACGGCCGCAACCCCACCATCCAAAGCGGCCAAACGTTGCTCGAGTACGGCGACAGTGGGATTGGTCAGGCGTGAGTAGATATGCCCGCCAACTTCCATATTAAATAGAGCAGCTGCATGTTCGGTGCTGTCAAAAACATAGCTGGTGGTTTGGTGAATAGGGACGGCCCGGCTGCCAAAGCGCGCATCGGGGCTTTGGCCGGCGTGAAGCGATAGGGTGTCGAATTTATAGTCAGCCATGAGAGTGCTCCTGGGCAAGAATTTTCAGGAACGTTGCTAACTCGCAATGAAGCATAGCTCAAGCGCCTGCGCCATGGAATCTCGGGTGTTGCGATCATATATATCTGAAATCACAAGAATATTGGGAGATGTGACGTAGGGTGAGATTGAATGCGCATCGGGTGTCGTTAGCGCATGGTACGATTTATTCTTGCGCTATGGGCGGGTGATGGGTTTTAATAATTTCGTTATGACTTTGATATTTATTATATTATTTTTATTGTGGCTTTTTGTGGCGCTGATTTTCTTACTTTACAAGGTCCACCTTAGTCACGTTGAGCACCGGAGAATGCGCCGCCTGATTGAGCGATTGCGGCTGTCGAACCCTAAGCTCTCTCGCTATGTTGATCGTGATGATCTGACTGCGGCGCAATCGCGTCGGTATCTGGTGGAGTGGATAGACCGCCCTGAACGCACCGAAACCCACGCGCTGCTTTATGTGGATTTGGATGATTTCAAGACCGTGAATGACACCCATGGCCATGATGTCGGCGACGCGCTGTTGATTGAGGTGACCGATGCCATGGTGGCGGCATGTCGGCCTGGAGATTTTGTCGCGTGGCTCGGTGGGGATGAGTTTTGCGTCTTTCTTAAAGGTTGTGACTTGGAACGGGGTGGGCAGGTGGCGCACCGCTTTTTGCGAGCGGTGGTGGAGGCGAATGTAGAGGTTGCAGGGCGCCGGATGATCCGCACCGCCAGCATCGGCGTGTGCGAATTGCGCACAGATCAGAAAATGGAAAGCGCATTGAATGTCGTTGATGCGGCGCTCTATGAAGTGAAATCTAAGGGCAAAAACCAGAATTTAGCAGGGGATCACGAAGTTGTGCGCCGCATGCGGCAAAAACAATCACGCCCTTCTGCAGAAGAGGTTGGAGCAGCTTTAGAAAACGGGGAAATCACCTATTTTGTTCAGCCAATTTTTGATTTGGAACTGGATCGAATTGAGGGGGTTGAGGCTTTAATCCGTTGGGTCAAACCGGATGGCGAGATTTTATTACCAGGGCAATTTTTGGATCTGATGGCAGACAGTTATAAACGCGGCGTGCGGCCACCACCTGAAGCGGCTAACGAGGCTGCGATTGGTTTTTATAAATTGGACACGCCGATCTACTGCGGATGGAATATTTCTAGTAAATTCCTGAACAACACCGTGATACCGGGCTCAGACGCAGACTGGCTCAAAGCTCTTTTCAATGGATTGCCGCCAGACATGACAGTTTTTGAAATTGTCGAGAGCGCAGTCATTGATAATCCCGAGGCCACCAAAACTCTCATCAAAACTTTGAGACCAAGGGGCGTGCGGATTGCGTTGGACGATTTTGGCATTGGTATGTCCAACCTAGAACGATTGCTGGAATACCCAATTGATATATTGAAAATGAACCGAAGCTTCGTGCAAAGCCAGACACGAGAACGCCGCGAAGGCATTATGCACGGCCTGGTCGAGATGTCCAAAACTATGGGTTTTCAAATCATCGCAGAGGGAATCGAGACGCAGATTCAATTGGACGTCGTACGGGCCGCGGGAATCACCCATGCGCAGGGGTATTTTCTTGAAAAACCGCAGAGAGCTGACTATTGGCTCGAAGAAATATTGCGCTGGCGGTCTCAAAAAACGACATCTGGGTGAAATTTTCGAATTGGACATATTGGAGGGTCGAAACTGGCCCTAAATATGTCATTGCCTATGCCCTAATAGGAGGGCAGAGACACACTCACAGAGATGCTGCGAGATAATGCCGTGGCATATTCAATCCCTTTAAGGAGCTGACCCATGAAAATGACCACAGAAGAAGCCTTTGTAAAAACGCTTCAGATGCACGGTATCCGCCACGCTTTTGGGATCATTGGTTCTGCCATGATGCCGATTTCTGATATTTTCCCAAAAGCTGGAATTATGTTTTGGGACTGTGCCCATGAAGGGTCTGCTGGCATGATGGCGGATGGCTATACCCGTGCCACCGGCGAAATGTCCATGATGATCGCGCAAAACGGTCCTGGTATCACCAATTTCGTCACTGCGGTAAAAACTGCCTATTGGAACCATACACCTTTGCTGTTGGTCACACCGCAAGCTGCCAACAAAACAATCGGTCAGGGTGGCTTCCAAGAAGTTGAGCAAATGAAATTGTTCGAAGATATGGTTGCCTACCAAGAAGAAGTGCGCGACCCGAGCCGAGTGGCTGAAGTCCTCAGCCGTGTGATTATGCAGGCACATCGGGCCTCCGCGCCAGCACAGATCAACATTCCGCGTGATATGTGGACCCAGGTTGTTGATATTGAGTTGCCAAAAATCGTTGCATTCGAGCGCCCGCAAGGTGGTGACAGCGCGGTTGCGGAAGCGGCTGAATTGATTTCCAACGCGAAATTCCCCGTCATCTTGAATGGCGCTGGCGTTGTCTTGGCCGATGCGTTTGACGATGTTGCAGCCTTAGCAGAGCGTTTGGATGCACCGGTTTGCGTGGGCTATCAGCACAATGATGCCTTCCCCGGCTCGCACCCTTTATTTGCGGGTCCTTTGGGCTACAATGGCTCAAAAGCGGGCATGGAGCTGATCTCACGGGCTGACGTGGTGGTTGCGCTGGGCACACGGCTTAACCCGTTCTCAACATTGCCGGGCTATGGTATCGATTATTGGCCAACAAATGCAAAAATCATTCAGGTGGACATCAACCCAGATCGGATTGGTTTGACCAAACCTGTGAGCGTTGGCATTGTTGGGGACGCGAAAAAAGTGGCGCAGGGTTTGCTGGCCCGCCTGTCTGAGACGGCTGGTGATGTGGGGCGCGAGGAGCGCAAGAACTTGATCGCCACAACCAAATCAGCTTGGGCGCAAGAGCTGACCTCAATGGATCACGAAGATGACGATCCAGGCACCACCTGGAACCAGCGTGCGCGTGCGGACAAGCCAGATTGGATGTCTCCGCGTATGGCGTGGCGCGCTATTCAATCGGCTCTGCCAAAAGAGGCAATTATATCCTCAGATATTGGCAACAACTGCGCAATCGGCAATGCCTACCCCTCCTTTGATGAGGGCCGTAAGTATCTCGCACCCGGTCTCTTCGGTCCCTGTGGCTACGGTCTGCCGTCGATTGTCGGCGCGAAAATTGGCCAGCCACAAGTTCCTGTGGTCGGTTTTGCGGGTGACGGCGCCTTTGGGATTGCGGTCAATGAGCTGACGGCGATTGGCCGGGAAGAATGGCCCGCTGTGACACAGATCGTGTTCCGCAATTACCAATGGGGCGCGGAAAAGCGTAACTCTACCCTATGGTTCGACGATAATTTCGTCGGCACTGAGTTGGACACCAAAGTCTCCTACGCCGGGATCGCCCAGGCTTGTGGCCTGATTGGTGTGCAGGTGAAAACTATGGACGAGTTGACCGATGTGTTAAATCAAGCCATCAAAGATCAAATGGAAAACAATAAAACCACTTTGATCGAGGTCTTGTTGAACCAAGAATTGGGTGAGCCTTTCCGCCGGGATGCAATGAAAAAACCTGTTCAAGTTGCAGGCGTGTCTTCGACAGATATGGCGGCTGAATAAGGAGCTTCGGGGTGGTGGCATGTCGCGATATTCTTGCCGCCACCTCGGGCGCAACGCCAACGATAGTATTGAGCGAGGGTGCGGACCCTCGCGTCGCAGAAGCCGCGGTCGCGGCTTCTGCTGCGAATTTGGCCAAGATTATTTGCATCGGCGACCCGGCCTTGGTGCAACCGGCGCTGGCTGCGGTGGGCGGAACTGGCGATATCCTCATAGAAAACCCCGCTTCAAGTGCGCGATTGCCCGGCTATGTTGCGGAATATGTCCGCAAGCGCGCGGCCAAGGGCATGACGCCCGAAAAAGCCCAGGTGGAATTGTCCCAAGCCAATTTTTTCGCGGCAGCGATGGTCGCGGCCGGGGATGCCGATGGCACGATTGGCGGGGCGGTCTATGCCACGCCGGATATCATTCGCGCAGCACTCAAGGTGATTGGCACTGCAGAGTGTACAAAGCTGTTATCATCTTTTTTCTTCATGCTTTTCGAAGATCGCCCAGATCTACCCAGCCCTGTGAATGTCTTCACTGACTGTGGTTTGGTGATTGACCCAAGCGCTGAAGAATTGGCCGATATTGCGATGTCTTCTGCAGAATCGATGCGCAGTCTCACTGGGCTGGAGCCAAAAATCGCCATGCTGTCGTTCTCCACGCATGGCAGTGCCAAACATCCCAATGTCACCAAAGTCAACGAGGCCACAGCTTTGGTTCAGGCGGCGCGACCGGATCTTGTGGTCGATGGCGAATTGCAATTTGATGCCGCCATGGTGCCGTCGGTCGGCGCTGCAAAAGCACCGGATTCACCCGTCGCTGGGCAGGCCAATGTCTTTGTCTTTCCGAATTTGGATGCAGGCAATATTGGGTATAAAATTGCGCAGCGTTTTGGTGGTGCCAAGGCCATTGGCCCGATTTTACAAGGCCTGGCGAGACCCGCAAATGATTTGTCACGCGGCTGTACTGCGGATGATATCATCGACATGATTTGTGTAACGGCAGCGCAGGCAGCCGTCCAAAAAAATACCTGAATGGCAGGCAATAGGGGGTCCTACCCATGGGATTTGAAGAACCAAAACTGAACTTGTCACCCAAGGTGAGTGATGAGATTCGCAAGACCACTTGCTATATGTGCGCTTGTCGTTGTGGGATCAATGTCCACATGAAGGAGGGCAAGGTTGCCTATATCGAAGGCAACCGCGATCACCCTGTGAATAAGGGGGTTCTTTGTGCCAAAGGCTCGGCGGGTATTATGCAGGTCAATGCCCCTTCGCGCCTGCGTGCGCCACTGAAGCGGGTCGGGCCGCGGGGCTCCGGGGCTTTTGAAGAAATTTCATGGGACGAGGCGCTACAGCTGGCGCAGGATTGGTTGGAGCCGGTCCATAAAGAAAACCCCGAAAAACTGGCGTTTTTTACCGGGCGCGATCAATCACAAAGTTTTACCTCCTTTTGGGCCCAGGGGTTTGGCACGCCTAACTATGCAGCCCATGGTGGCTTTTGCTCGGTGAATATGGCCGCCGGGGGCATATACACCATGGGTGGCGCTTTTTGGGAATTTGGACAACCCGATTGGGAGCGGACAAAATTGTTCATGCTCTTTGGTGTGGCCGAAGATCATGACAGCAATCCGATCAAAATGGGTTTGGGCCGTTTGAAAGAACGCGGCGCGAAGGTGATTGGTGTGAATCCAATCCGCACGGGCTATAATGCAATCTCCGACGAATGGGTGGGCATCACGCCCGGCACGGACGGGCTGTTTATCCTGTCTTTGGTGCATTTGCTGCTCAAAGCTGGCAAAGTTGATTTGAATTACCTCGCGCAGCTGACCAACGCGCCTGCGCTGGTGGACAGCACCGAAGGGCCAAATAAGGGCATGTTGCTGCGCGGCGCAGATGGCAAGCTTTTGGTTATTGACCGTAAATCTGGAAAACCTGTGGCCTTTGACACCAAAGGCATCACACCAGATTTGGCCGCCACCTATGAAGGGCATCGTACGGTGTTCCAACATTTGGCTGAGCGGTATTTGTCTGATGACTATGCGCCAGAGAATGTTGCGGATCGCTGTGGAATCTCCGCAGACCGGATCCGGGCCACCGCCGCAGATTTGGCTCGTGTTGCCTTTGATGAGGCCTTCGAGCTTGACCAGCCCTGGACAGATTTCCGCGGCAATAAGCATGACAAGATGATTGGTCGCCCGGTGTCGTTTCACGCCATGCGTGGCGTATCGGCCCATTCAAACGGTTTTCAAACCTGCCGCAGCCTGCACTTGCTGCAAATCATCTTGGGCACGGTTGAGGTTCCCGGCGGGTTTCGTTTTAAGCCTCCCTATCCAAAACCCGTCTCTGCGCATCCCAAACCGCACTGCAAGGTCACGCCTGGCGCGGCGCTGGACGGGCCGCATTTGGGGTATGTACAGGGGCCGGACGATCTTTGCCTCAAAGAGGACGGCAGTGCCGCACGCATTGATAAGGCCTATACTTGGGAAAACCCCATGTCTGCGCATGGTCTGATGCATATGGTGATCTCCAACGCCCATGCTGGCGATCCCTATAAAATTGACGTCCTGTTCATGTATATGGCGAATATGAGCTGGAACAGCTCGATGAACAGCGGTGGTGTTATGGAGATGCTCACCGATAAAGACGAAAACGGCGAATATGTGATCCCGAAGATCATCTATTCGGACGCCTATTCCTCGGAAATGGTGGCCTATGCGGATCTGATATTGCCGGACACGACCTATTTGGAGCGCCATGACTGCATTTCTTTGCTGGATCGTCCAATCTGTGAAGCGGGTGGTGCGGCCGATAGCATCCGCTGGCCAGTGGTGGAGCCGGACCGCGATGTGCGCGGCTTTCAATCAGTTCTGGTCGACTTAGGTGCGCGTATGGACCTCAAGGGCTTTGTCAACGACGACGGCTCAGCAAAATACAAAGACTATGCAGATTACATCGTTAATCATGAGCGCCGCCCCGGCGTGGGGCCGTTGATCGGGTTCCGCGGCGAGACGGGCCAAGAGGAAGGCCGCGGCGCCTCTAACCCCGATCAAATGCAGGCCTATATCGACAATGGCGGCTTCTATGAGATCCACGTTCCTGAAGGGGCAGATTACTATAAACCATGGAATGCCGCCTACCAAGATTGGGCCGTCAAAATCGGTATTTATGACGCGCCACAACCCTATCTTTTCGACATTTATTCCGAGCCCATGCGCCGTTTTCAATTGGCGGCAGAAGGTCACGGAGAGCGTCAACCGCCAGAGCATCTGCGCGCGCAGATCCAGCAGACCTTGGATCCGTTGCCCATGTGGTATGCGCCCTTCGAAGATGGCGCGGTAGATGTGGAGGAATTCCCCATCCATGCGCTGACTCAACGCCCGATGGCGATGTATCATTCATGGGGGACACAAAATGCCTGGCTGCGGCAAATCCATGGGCAAAACCCGCTCTTTGTGCCGACCAAGATTTGGCAGGCCAATGGTTTTGCTGAGGGTGACTGGGCGCGGGTAACTTCCGCCCATGGTTCGATTGTCGTGCCGGTCGCGCATATGGCTGCGCTGAACGAAAATACCGTTTGGACCTGGAACGCGATCGGCAAGCGTAAGGGGGCTTGGGCCCTGGATGAAAAGGCACCAGAGGCGACCAAAGGTTTCCTGCTCAACCATTTGATCCATGAGCTGCAACCGCCTAAGGGCGATGGGCTGCGTTGGTCGAACTCCGATCCGGTGACTGGCCAAGCGGCCTGGTTCGATCTGCGGGTGAAAATCGAGAAGGCCGAACAACAAGCCGAAAGCAGCCCGCGCTTTGAGCCGATCACCTCGCCGGTTGAAAAAGGCCCCAATGCGATGCAGTGGAAAGTTGGTGAATGAACCGCAAGCATTGCATAACTGGCCATGGTGGCGTGCAGCTCTGCGTGCACGATCTCGGGCCAGAAGCGGCACCGGCGATCATTTTGGTGCACGGCTGGTCGCAATGCCACCTGTCTTTTGCGCGGCAGTCGGAGCTGGCGGAGCGGTTCCGGTTGATCTTGCCAGATCTGCGTGGCCATGGGCAATCGGATAAACCTCTCGATCCGGCCTGTTATGACAATAGCCGGCCTTGGGCAGAGGATATGCAGGCGATCATTAAGACCCTGGGTCTTGAGGCGCCCTTGCTGGTCGGCTGGTCTATGGGCGGCTGGGTCGTGATGGATTATTTGGAGCATTTCGGCGATGCAGCTTTGGCGGGTATCGGCCTGATTGGCTCCTCCATCACCACTGGGGCGCATTTGCCGCCTGCGGCTGCAAAGGTGCGCAATGATCCCCCTGCAAAGGCTATGGGCATGTATTCCGAGGATCTGGTAGAAAATCTTGCCGCCGTTCAAGCTTTTGTTGCGGTATGTTTCTATCAACAGCCTGATGCTGCCACATTGGCGCAGGCGGTGGACTATAACATGCTCGTACCGCCGAAGGTGCGGGCCGCGGCGCGGTTGCGCCAGGAGGATCGCCGGGCCGTGGCCGAGGCGACGGTTAAACCCGCTTGGGTGGCCTGGGGCGCGCATGAGCGCTTGGCCCCGGCGGAAATGGGGCAACAAGCCCTGTCGCATTTTCCGAAGGCGGAAGAACAAATCTATCACAAGTCCGGCCATTCGCCTTTTTGGGAGGAGGCCGCGGCCTTCAATGCCGATCTTGCTGCATTCGCAAACCGCTGTTTCACACCCGGCTCCGCGCCGGGCGGGGAGGGGTGACTCTTGGATCTGCCGGTTGGAAATGCAAATGAACTCAGCAGCTGTCTTCTCAATCAGCCAAAACAGGCGAAGCAAGTGTCGGCGTATCGCGGGGTGGCACCTACCTTGCCGCTCCTTGCCTATGCTGCCCTTTTTTACCCTTTGCTAGATGCGGTGTTAAATTCTATCTCCAGAAAGGTAGGCTCATAATGATCTTCGCTATGATACCCGCTCGGTGTATGACACCGGGCCGTGCAGGCACAGCCCCTCGACCGGGCGGGTGCGTCACGCCAATCCCGCGCGGTTCATCCGCTGCCCATATTTCAGGAGGTCTGCTATGACAACCTTACCCGAACCCTCGACAAAAAAGCTGGGCTTGGTCATTGACCTTGACACATGCGTCGGTTGCCACGCCTGTGTGGTCAGCTGCAAAGGCTGGAATACCGAGAATTACGGCGCGCCCCTGTCAGATCAAGATCCCTATGGGGCGGATCCATCGGGCACCTTCCTGAACCGGGTGCATTCCTATGAGGTACAGCCAGAGACAGGCCCGGCGCAGTTGATCCACTTCCCAAAATCTTGCCTGCACTGCGAAGACGCGCCCTGCGTGACCGTTTGCCCCACCGGCGCGAGCTATAAGCGCAGTGAGGACGGGATCGTTCTGGTGAATGAGGATGCCTGCATTGGCTGTGGTTTGTGTGCTTGGGCGTGTCCCTATGGGGCGCGGGAGATGGACCAAGCGGCGGGTGTGATGAAGAAATGCACGCTCTGTGTGGACCGCATCTACAATGAAAATCTACCTGAAGAGGACCGGGTTCCGTCCTGTGTGCGCACCTGCCCCTCTGGCGCGCGGCATTTTGGTGATTTGGGCGACGAAACCTCCGAGGTGTCGCAATTGGTTGCGGCGCGAGGGGGCATGGATCTGATGCCTGAGCTGGGCACCAAGCCGGTGAACAAATACCTGCCGCCACGCCCGAAAGATGTGCCGGCTGATCTCGATATTCTGGCTCCTTATTTGGAGCCGGTCTCTGGTACGCAAAAAGGCTTCCTTGGGTGGCTCGACAAAGCTTTGGAGAAACTCTGATGCATCCTGCTGGTTCTGTAATACTCTTCACTGTCGCTTCTGGTTTGGGCTTTGGCCTGCTCACATGGCTGGGGCTTGGCCTGCCTGATGTGCGCGGCTGGGTGGCGTTTTTTTATTATGCTTTGGCCTTTGCGTTGGCGGTGGGCGGGCTTTTGGCCTCGACCTTTCATTTGGGCAATCCGCAGCGGTTTCTGAAGGCCTTTTCGCAATGGCGTAGCAGCTGGTTGAGCCGTGAGGGGTGCTTGGCTGTTGCCTGTTTGCTGGTCATGGGGGTGTTTGCTCTGGGGGCTGTGTTTTATGATGCTGCTTGGCAGGCTTTGGGCTATGTCGGCGCGGCTTTGTCAGTTCTGACTGTTTTTGCCACTTCGATGATTTATGCGCAGCTGAAGACCGTTCCGCGTTGGAACCATTGGAGCACGCCAGTGCTGTTTTTGGCTTTGTCGCTTGGTGGCGGTGGATTGCTTGCAGGGCAAGTCGGCCCCGCGGTTGGGCTTTTGTGTTTGGCTGGGGTCATCCAGTTATTCGCGTGGCTGTCGGGTGATGGACGTTTTCAGGCGCGAGGTACGAATATCGGCACAGCAACCGGCCTGGGCGTGCGCGGCATCGTGCGTGCCTTCGAGCCGCCCCATACGGGCAATAACTATCTGTTGAAAGAGATGGTGCATCAGGTGGGTCGCAAGCATGCTGTGAAGTTGCGGATGATCGCTTTTGCGCTGATGATTGCTGCACCTTTAGTTTTGGTGATGATCTCGAGCAGTGCACTCATGATTTGTTTGGCTGTGACCTGCCATGCACTGGGCACCTTTGCGCAGCGCTGGTTGTTTTTTGCCGAGGCGGAGCATGTGGTGGGGCTTTACTACGGCAAGCGCTGAGCCCTGTGCGCCTTCACATGCGCAGAATAAAGGTGGGAGGTGCTTATTCACCCCCCGCCTAATGTTTGTTAATGGCGCGGTTTTTTACTGCGCCACTGCCTGACTAGAACGGATTTTTTTCGGACTTGCCGCGGCTGTCAAAAAACTCCTTTGTAATCTTAAAGACGATCGGGCTAAGCAATACCAAGGCCACCAAGTTTGGAAGGGCCATAAGCGCGTTGAGCGTATCGGCCAAAAGCCAAACGAAGCTGAGCTTCAAGGTCGCGCTGACGAGCGCGGCCACAGACCAGACTGTGCGGAATGGCATGATGATTTTTACGCCGAATAGATACTGTAGCGACCGCTCGCAGTAGTAGCTCCAGCCCAGAATTGTTGTGAAGGCGAAAATCGTCAAGGAGACGGCGATGATATATCCGCCAACACCTGGCAGCGCTAGGTCGAAGGCATGGGACGTCAAAGCGGCACCGGTCTCTCCGCTGGTCCAGGCGCCTGAGGCGATGATGGCCAGGGCGGTGAAGGAACAGACGATGATCGTATCAATGAACGTTCCCAGCATAGCGACAAGACCTTGGCTCACTGGGCCTTTGGTCGATGCGGCCGCATGAGCAATGGGGGCAGATCCGAGACCTGCTTCGTTCGAGAATACGCCGCGTGCAACACCAAAGCGAATAGCCGCCCAGACAGCTGCGCCGGCAAAGCCACCAGTTGCTACGGTGGAGGTAAAAGCATGGGTGAAGATCAAGCCAATGGCCGCTGGAATTTCTGCAACATTGATCAACAAGACCAAGGTGGCAGCGGCAATATAGGCTACGGCCATGAAGGGCACCAATTTTCCGGCTACGGTTGAGATGCGCTCAATACCGCCCAAGAGGACGGCGCTGACCAACAGCACCAGCGCCAAGCCAGTGACCCATTCTGGGATGGCGAAATTGACGTTCAATGCATTGGCGATGGAATTGGCCTGTACCATATTTCCAATGCCGAACCCGGCAATGCCGGCAAATAGGGCAAAACAGATCGCCAGCCACTTTCATTTCGCACCGAGCCCGTTTTGAATGTAATACATGGGCCCGCCAACCTGCTTGCCGCGCTCATCGGTTTCGCGGAAGCGTACGGCCAGAACAGCCTCTGCGTACTTGGTGGCCATGCCCACGAGGGCGGTCATCCACAACCAGAACACCGCGCCCGGCCCGCCGAGGAAGATCGCGGTTGCAACCCCAGCAATATTCCCGGTGCCAATGGTTGCGGCCAGGGATGTCATGAGGGCGTTGAAGGGGCTGATTCCCTTATAGTCGCCCGGGATACGGCCCTTCCAAAGCAGGTCAAAGCCGAATGGAATTTTAATGATGGTCAGAAGCCTAAGAATAAATGTGAGGTAAAGCCCGACCCCCAAAATGAGAATCAGCATTGGCACGCCCCAGACGATTTGTGTGAGTGCTTCCATAGTCCCATCCTCAGAGTAAAAAATTATTTTGAGACAATTCAATTTAAATACCTTGGAAATTTCCAAAACGTGATGGCAAATAAATGGCTGTCTTAATAAATCAATTAATTACATATGTTTGAGAATTGGTTAATGGCAACGGGGGACAGGTTTGACCCCGCAGGGGGCTGTGCCTTAGATTGGAAGCTCTGGTGAATTGTCATCAGCCACTGCGGCGCGGTAATGTTTGCGGCAGAGCGATAGGTAGGTTTCGTTGCCGCCAATCTGCACTTGATCCCCGGCAGTGACCGCTTTGCCCGTGCTGTCAAAACGCACCACCATAGTCGCCTTTTTACCGCAATGGCAGATGGTGCGCACCTCGCGCATTTCATCGGCCAGGGCCAATAGCGCGGCGGATCCTGGAAATAGCTCTCCCATAAAATCCACTCTGAGACCGTAGCACATGATCGGTAGGCCAAGATCATCCACCACCCGGGCCAACGCCCAAACTTGATCCTTGGTCAAAAACTGCGCTTCATCAATAAAGGTGCAAGCGAAAGGGCCCTGTGCCAGTCGGGCTTTTATCTTCTCAAACAGATCATCGTGAGGGGTAAAAGTGTCTGCCTCCTCGCCAATGCCGATGCGGGAGGCAATTTTTCCCTGTCCTGCCCTTGTGTCCATCTGCGCGGTGAGCAGATATGTCTGCATGCCGCGCTCTTTATAGTTATGCGACGCTTGCAGCAGCAAGGTCGATTTTCCAGCATTCATCGTGGAGTAGTTGAAGTAGAGCTTAGCCATATGGTTATGTGCCCCGAGCGCGAAGGCGATGCAAGAGGCCGGGGTCTACCCACAGGGAGGTGAGCACGGCTTTTCTTGTACCTGTAATGGTGCTAATTGCGCGCAACACATTGACCGGAGGAGGGGAGAATGTCCCAAACTGACGTGCCGCTTTATGATCCTAATATGCTGCGGCCGATTGATTTCTTGGCTTTGGCTGGACCGGGAGATGATGGGCATGCACCGCGTATTTTGCTGCTTTATGGGTCATTGAGGCCGCAAAGCTATTCGCGGGCGGTGGCCGAAGAGGGTGCACGGATTCTGCGCGCCTTGGGCTGTGAAACAAAGTTCTTTGATCCCACTGGTCTGCCTCTGCCTGATGGCTCGCTTGACAGCCATCCCAAGGTGCAAGAGCCGCGCGAATTGGCCTTGTGGAGCGAGGGAATGGTTTGGTCGAGTCCGGAGCGGCACGGGGCGATGACCGGGGTTTTTAAAACTCAAATTGACTGGATCCCACTGTCTGCCATTGGGGGAGTGCGCCCGACACAAGGGAAGACTCTGGCATTGATGCAGGTTTCCGGTGGGTCGCAATCTTTTAATTCGGTCAATCAAATGCGGATCCTGGGGCGTTGGATGCGGATGATCGCAATCCCAAATCAGAGCTCTTTGCCAAAGGCTTGGCTTGAATTTGAAAATGGACGGATGAAGCCATCGCCTTTTTACAATCGGGTTGTGGATGTGATGGAGGAGCTGGCGCGTTTCACCGTAATGACGCGTGGGCGCAAGGAGATGCTAGTGGATCGCTATTCAGAACGCGTCGAGACGGCGGAAGAGCTGCATAAACGCGTCTCATTCAAAGACATATAAATTAGGTAGCCCCCTCCCCAAACGGTCACTCCGCAGGGGTGGGATGCGTGCGTATTTATCCTTGCAAGGCTTTGACACCCACATCGCCTTCAGCATGGGCTTTGATAGCGAAAGCGGCGGCATGGCTGCCGGCCAGGGTGGTAAAATAAGGTATTTTATCCATTAAGGCCGCTGCCCGCATGCTGCGGCTATCGTCTACGGCCTGCGCGCCTTCGGTGGTGTTCAAGATGAGGGCGATATCGCCATCTTTGATCTGATCAACAATATTTGGGCGGCCTTCATAGACCTTATTAACCACGGTGCTTTGAGTTCCAGACTGGGCGAGGAAGGCTGCGGTTCCAGAGGTGGCCGTAAGGCTTAGGCCCATTTCCACCAAACAGCTTGCCGTTTCGATCAACATTGGACCCTTGTCATCATCTTTGATGGATAGGAAGACTTTGCCAGCGGTGGGCAATTGCGTGCCGGCGCCCAATTGTGCCTTGTAAAAGGCACGGTGGAATTTGCTGTCAAATCCCATGACCTCGCCCGTAGAGCGCATTTCGGGACCAAGCAGCGTATCTACGCCAGGGAAGCGCGCGAAGGGTAAAACGGCCTCTTTCACCGCGAAGCCTTTGATGCTGGCTGGATCAACCAGGTCAAAATCGCCCAAGGTTTCCCCGGCCATGATTCTGGCAGCAATGGCCGCAATTGGGCTGCGCACAGCTTTGGCCACGAAAGGTACGGTGCGGCTGGCGCGTGGGTTGACTTCGATCAGGTAGATATCGCCATCCTTAACGGCGAATTGCACATTCATCAATCCGACAACGTTTAAGGCGAGTGCCAAGGCTTCGGTTTGCCGTTTCAATTGCTCAATGATGTCTTGTGACAAAGAATAGGGCGGCAAAGAACAGGCGCTGTCACCCGAATGCACACCGGCCTCTTCGATATGCTGCATGATCCCTGCAACATGCACATGCGTGCCGTCGCAAAGCGCGTCGACGTCAATCTCAACCGCACCAGAGAGGTAACTGTCAAGCAGCACCGGACTGTCGCCCGAGACCACCACGGCTTCGGAAATATAGCGCTCAAGGTTGGCTTGGTCGCGGACAATTTCCATGGCGCGGCCGCCCAAGACGTAAGAGGGGCGAATGACCAAAGGGAACCCAATGTCGGCCGCCATCTCCAAGGCTTCAGCGTCAGAATGGGCAATGCCATTCTTGGGTTGTTTGAGCTTGAGGGTATTTACCAGATCTTGGAACCGCTCGCGGTCCTCGGCCAGGTCGATTGCATCGGGTGTGGTGCCCAAGATCGGGATGCCGGCTTCTTCGAGCGCGTTGGCAAGCTTTAGAGGCGTTTGCCCACCGAACTGCACAATCACGCCATGCAGGGTGCCGTTCTCTTGCTCAACCCGCAGGATTTCCATCACATGCTCATAGGTCAGAGGCTCAAAATACAGTCGGTCTGAGGTATCATAATCTGTGCTTACCGTTTCAGGATTGCAGTTGACCATAATGGTCTCATAGCCCTGATCTGTGAGAGAGTAGCAGGCATGGCAGCAGCAATAGTCAAATTCAATGCCTTGCCCAATCCGGTTTGGTCCGCCGCCCAGAATAACCACTTTTTTGCGATCAGATGGCCGTGCTTCGCATTCGGTTGAGCCCATCGCTGGAGCTTCATAGGTGGAATACATATAGGGGGTCTGGGCTTCAAATTCGGCCGCGCAAGTGTCGATCCGCTTGAAGGAGGCAACAATACCAAGCGATTGCCGCGCGTCGCGAATATCAGTCTCGGTGCGGCCCGTTAAAATAGCAAGACGGCCATCGGTGAAACCCATCATTTTGATGCGGCGCAGCTCTTGTTCATCTCGGGGCAAACCCTTGGCCTTGATGAGCGTTTCCATCTCGATGATCTCACGAATGCGCGCTAAGAACCACGGATCGAAGCGGGTGATGCTGTGCAATTCATCGTCGGAGAACCCAAAGCGCATCGCGTGTCCAATGACCCGCATCCGGTCGGGAGACTGGATCGCAAGCTCGCGGGTCAGCGCCTTGTCAATCGCCATTTGAGCGTCAGGGCTTTGGCCTACTAAGATCCCGTCACGCAGGACCAAATCATCCGCTCCGGGCATGCCGTCGATCTCGACCTCATCAAAACCTGTGAGTCCGGTTTCCATGGAGGCCAGTGCCTTTTGCACCGACTCATGAAAACTACGGCCGATGGCCATGGCCTCGCCAACAGATTTCATCGCCGTGGAGAGCACCGCTTGAGATCCTGGGAACTTTTCGAATGCGAAGCGTGGAATTTTTGTCACGACATAGTCAATGGAGGGCTCGAAGCTGGCTGGGGTGACTTTGGTGATGTCATTGTCCAACTCATCCAGCGTATAGCCGACCGCCAATTTGGCTGCGATTTTCGCTATGGGAAATCCAGTTGCCTTAGAGGCGAGCGCCGATGAGCGCGAGACGCGCGGGTTCATTTCGATGACCACCATCCGGCCATCTTCCGGGTTCACAGCCCACTGCACATTCGAGCCACCGGTTTCAACGCCAATTTCCCGCAGAACGGCAATGCTGGCGTTGCGCATGATTTGATATTCTTTATCGGTTAGCGTCAGGGCCGGGGCCACGGTGATGCTGTCGCCAGTATGCACGCCCATCGGGTCTACATTCTCAATAGAGCAGACGATGATTGCGTTATCCGCGGTGTCGCGCACCACTTCCATTTCATATTCTTTCCAGCCCAGGAGGCTCTCATCAATCAAGATTTGATTGACCGGGGAAGCGTCCAAGCCGGTTTTGCAAAAATGCTCATAATCCTCTCGGTTATAGGCCACGCCGCCGCCAGTACCGCCCAAGGTGAAGGCCGGGCGAATAATCGCGGGCAGGCCGATATCATCAAGCGCGGCGAAACATTGCTCCATCGTCTCAGCAATGGTGGCGCGTGGGTTTTCGAGGCCGAGCCTATCCATGGCTTCGCGAAAGAGCTTGCGATCTTCAGCCATTTCAATCGCCGGACGCTTGGCGCCGATCATCTCTACGCCAAACTTGTCCAAGACGCCCATTTCCTCAAGCGCAAGCGAGGTGTTCAGGCCAGTCTGCCCACCCATGGTGGGCAGCAGCGCGTCAGGGCGTTCTATCTCAATGATCTTTGCCACGGTTTCAGGTGTGATGGGCTCGATATAGGTCGCATCGGCCATGTCTGGATCAGTCATGATGGTGGCTGGATTTGAATTGACCAAAATCACGCGATAGCCTTCTTCGCGCAGCGCCTTACAGGCCTGGGCACCGGAATAGTCGAACTCACAGGCTTGACCGATCACAATAGGGCCCGCCCCAATAATCATAATGGATTTTATGTCAGTTCTCTTCGGCATGAATCTATCCTTCAGTGTCGGGCGCAAACTGTCCTGCCTTATAGGGAAGGCGGTCATGGGTGCAAGGGGCTTTGTGATATTCAAGGCCAGTTTGCGACGCCGAGATTTCAAGACCGGCAGTCTCCCCTCGTGCCGCGGCTTAAGGGAGAGGCAGTTCTGTTGTATCTTTGAGCTCTTCCATCACGAAGCTGGCACTGACATCAGCCAGTTCGATACGCGAAATGAGCCGTTGATAAAGATCGTCATATGCTTGCACATCGCGGATGCGCGCTTTGATCAAATAGTCTTGATGCCCAGAGGTGCGATAGGCGGATTGCACCTGCGGCAGGCTGCGAATGACCTGTGTGAACTGATCGGCCCAATCTTTGCTGTGGCTGCGCACGGAGATGGAGACAAAGACAGTCAAACCAAGCCCCACCTTTTGCGCATCCAAAAGCGCGACGCGTGCCTTCAAAATACCGCTGTCTTGTAGACGCTTTACCCGCCGCCAAACCGCATTGCGTGACAGATGGGTCGCTTCGGACAATTCCTCGAAAGATTGTGCCGAATTGCGTTGCATTTGTTGCAATATAGCCCGGTCATAATCATCAAATGTTACAGTTTTGTCTGCCATTTCGAAAAAATATCACAAAACTATGGCATAAGAAAGAAAATTTGGGAAAAAGTTTGGGCGCAGGTGATTTACACTGTCATTAGAATTTTTGGAGCTTTGAGATGACCCCTTCACCGAATTACTTTACCGCGCATTTGAGAGAGATTGACGAAAGCTACGGGCAGCATTTTGGGCATGCGAGCTATTATTCCGTGATGCTCCTGGCGGCAGCAATTTGCGCTTTGATCCATGCGATCTTGCCTTTCACATTTCAAAAAAAGTCCAGCCAAATCATTTTCAAACTCCACAGCAAAATGACAGCAAGAAAGCTGATTGATGCACAATCTTCCCCATATGACTGAATTTTTGCCAAAGGCTGGGCAGAAATCAGCGGATTGGCTTGACTTTAGGCGTCTGTCGGGATGTATCAGCCCGACCGCTTGAAGGAGCCTGAGCCATGCACGCCTATCGCAGCCACACCTGTGCCGATTTGACCATCAACAATGTTGGCGAGACAATTCGCCTTTCGGGATGGGTGCACCGCGTGCGCGACCATGGTGGTCTGCTCTTCATTGATCTGCGCGACCACTATGGGATGACACAGGTGCTTTGTGACCCGGACAGCCCGGTGTTCAAAGACGTGGAAAAACTGCGCAGCGAATGGTGCATCCGTATTGATGGCACGGTTAAAGCGCGCGACGCCGATTTGGTGAATCCGAAAATCCCTACCGGCGAGATCGAAGTGTTTATCCGTGATCTTGAGGTTTTGGGCGCCGCGGAAGAGTTGCCCTTGATGGTATTTGGCGAGCAAGAATATCCCGAAGAGACTCGATTGAAGTATCGTTACCTCGATTTGCGCCGCGAGAAGCTGCAAAAGAACATGAAAATGCGCTCCGACGTCGTGGCCTCGATGCGCCGCCGGATGTGGGATCAAGGGTTCCGCGAATTTCAGACGCCGATCATCACCGCCTCTAGCCCTGAGGGCGCAAGAGATTTTTTGGTGCCATCGCGCCTGCATCCTGGTAAATTCTATGCGCTGCCACAAGCGCCGCAGCAGTTCAAACAGCTGATTATGGTCTCGGGCTATGACAAATACTTTCAGATTGCCCCCTGTTTTCGTGATGAAGATCCCCGCGCGGATCGCTCACCCACCGATTTCTATCAGCTTGATTTAGAGATGTCATTTGTTAACCAGCAAGATATTTTTGACACGATACAACCTGTCTTGACCGGTGTCTTTGAAGAGTTTGGTGGCGGTCGAAAAGTGGATCAAACATGGGAGCAAATCAGCTATCGTGATGCGGCCCTTTGGTATGGCAG
>NYTV01000138.1 GCA_002683685.1 Paracoccaceae bacterium | reverse complement strand
GTGCGGACATCATCATCATGAATGAAGCCGCTCGCATTGGCTATCCGCCCGCGCGGGTGTGGGGCTGCCCCACGACGGCCATGTGGGTGTATCGGCTCGGTGCAGAGCGCGCAAAGCGTATGCTGTTTACTGGAGATCTCATTACGGGCGCCGAGGCAGAAAAGATCGGGTTAGTCCTGCAGGCCCTCCCGCTCGATGATCTGGACGATGCCGTACAGAGCCTTGTAGAGCGCATCAAGGGTATCCCCAAAAATCAGTTGGCGATGTCGAAGATGCTAGTCAATCAGGCGTACGACAATATGGGTCTTGCCGGCACCCAAACACTCGCTACCTTGTTTGACGGATTCGCCCGCCACAGCCCTGAAGGCGTGGCATTTAAGACTCGGGCTCAGGAAGCGGGTTTCAAGCAGGCCGTCGCCGAGCGGGATTCCGGCGAGCCTATCCCGGGGAGTAAAACTGAACCCAACCGCGGGCACTAGCGATGAGTTACGCGATTCGATTAACCGAATCCCTGTTTCCCGCTCAGACCGACTCCGAAGTCCAATCCATCACCATCGGTGAGCGACTCAAGCTAACCGCTCAAGCTTATCCCCAAGAAATAGCGCTGGTTGAGGTCGATATCGAGGGCGATATCGGCCGCTCTTGGACATGGTCTTCTTTACTCACTGAATGTGAAGAACAGGCGTTTGCGTTAGCCAGCCGATTTCTGCCCGGAGAGCGCGTGACAGTGTGGTCACCGAATACGCCGGAGTGGGTCATCATGGAATTTGCCTGCGCGATGGCTGGCATTGTCATTGTCACTGCTAATCCGGCTCTACAGGCAAGAGAACTACGTTACATCCTGGATCAGTCGGAATCTGTCGCTTTGTTCCTGGTGGAGACTTACCGCGGTAACCCGATGGCAAAAATTTCTGTTGAGGCTTGCGATGGCCTAAGTGGAATACGCGAATGTATTGACCTGAACGATCATCAAGCGATGCGGCGTGTACTGAACCCCGTGGATGTGTTGCCGAGTATTCAGCCAGAGGATGCGGCCATGATTCAATATACCTCTGGCACCACCGGCTTTCCTAAAGGTGCCGTACTGAGTCACTTGAGCCTGCTTAACAATGCGCGATTCTATGCAGATCGTCTCGGTGTAGGCAGAAATTCTGTGTGGATCAACATCATGCCAATGTTTCACACCAGCGGCTGCGGCATGGTGACGCTGGGCTGCCTGCAGGCCGGTTGTAAGATGCTGATCGTCAAGCTGTTTGAGCCTCCAGCCATTTGCCGAGTTATCGAGCGGGAGAAAGTCAGTACCATTCTCGGCGTGCCCACTATGCTCGTTGCCATACTGGAGGCACTGGATAAAGAGCCTTGCGACGTCTCCTCAGTGGAAATGTTTTCCTCGGGTGGTGCCGTGGTCGCCCCGGAGTTGGTAAGGAATATTAAACGGCTGTTCGGCTGCGGGTTTGGGACCCTTTACGGACAAACAGAAACGTCGCCAGTAATCACACAGCACTTCCCCGATGACTCCATCGAGGATATTTGCCACACCATCGGCCAGCCGTTGCCGCAAACCGAAGTCAGCATCCGCAGCGTGGAATCCCAGAAGGTGCTGCCGGTCAACGACGTAGGGGAAATCTGCGTCCGGGCCTATTGCAACATGATCGGTTACCACAACAACCCCCAGGCGACGAGTGAAGCGATCGATGCAAACGGCTGGCTGCACACCGGAGATCTGGGCAGTATGGATGACCGGGGGTATCTGAAAATCACCGGCCGGGTAAAGGACATGATTATCCGAGGAGGCGAGAACATGTTTCCCGCGGAAATCGAAAACGCTTTGCTCGAGCATCCCGAGCTTGCCGAGGTGGCTGTGGTAGGTATTCCCGATGACAAATGGGGAGAGGTGATTGCCTGCTTCTTTCGCACGGAAGACAATCAACCCACGGTCGCAAAAGATTTACATGATTTCTGCCGTGAGCGGCTTTCCCCTCAAAAAACACCAACCATCTGGTGTCTAGTGGAAGAGTTTCCGATGACGGGCTCGCGAAAGATTCAGAAATTCGTCTTACGCGAACAGTTTCTCGAAGGCGTCTACCACCCCCTTCCACTTAATTAGAGTCCTTTTCCTCTCGCCTGTCTTTCTGTCCCGACCGTCACAAAATAATCACTCTCAACATCAAAAAGGCAAAACGAAAGTGCGCCTTGCCTCCTTCCATTTTTTGTTTTTAAGTGATGATTTAGTAATACTTCAGTGTAATCTTGTTTTCGAATTCTGATTAGAAGCTTGTTTGAAAAATTCAAAAAATTGTCTGGTTAATATAGAGATAAGTTTATGATTGTGCGAGGCGGCAGCCCTATCAGGAATACCTCGATTGAATTGCCGATCAGAGTTTAGACTTTAGCCTTTTCAAGGATAACCTAGTGGAACAAAATCGGATCTTTGATTACATCATTGTTGGCGCTGGATCAGCTGGATGTGTTCTAGCCAACAGGCTAACTGAGCAATCGTCCAATCGGGTCTTGCTGATTGAGGCTGGGGGGAATGACCGAAGCATCCTCATTCAAATGCCAGCCGCTTGTGGAATGGCAGCACGTGATCCGCGTTTCGATTGGGGGTACACCAGTGAACCTGAACCATACTGCGACGGACGGCAAATTTTAGAGCATCGCGGCCGAGTCCTTGGAGGCTCTTCAGCTATCAATGGCATGGTTGCCAATCGCGGTAATCCCAAGGATTATGATGCGTGGGCAAGCGAAGGCCTTTCGGAGTGGCGTTATGAAGAGTGTCTGCCTTATTTCCGAAAAATGGAAACATCAGATAAAGGTAAAAGCGAGTTTCGAGGCAACAGTGGACCGCAAACCATAGAAACGTGCAAAGCAACGCACCCCCTTCACCAGGCATTTCTGAAAGCTGGCCAACAAGCCGGCTATGGAATTACTTCGGACCAGAACGGCAAACAACACGAGGGCTTTCACGTTGCCCAGAGTTTTACACGAAACGGTCAGCGCTGTAGCGCAGCGAAGGCATATTTACATCCTGTGATGCAACGGGAAAATCTGACCGTTTTAACGAATACTCTGGCTCACCAAATTCAGTTTGATGGCAAACGTGCTGTTGCGGTACTTGCAGAAAAAAATGGAAGGCAGACTCGGTATGAGGCAAGTCGCGAAATAATTTTATCTGGCGGTGCGATCAATTCGCCTCAGCTTCTTTTGTTATCGGGAGTTGGTGACCCTGCCCATCTCGCCAGTCACGACATCACCACGGTAGCCAATGTCCCCGCGGTTGGAAAAAATCTCGAAAATCATCAAATTGTGCCGATCACTTATGCGACGCCAAAAGGCGTTTCATGGGCTCAGAGTTTCAAAGGCTTGGGGAAATACCGTATAGGTCTTGAATGGATGCTGTTGAAATCCGGATTAGGCGCATCAACCATCTGCGAGACTGGCTGTTTCTTTAAGAGCTCGCCTAATGTTGACTACGCAGATCTTCAGCACGAGTTTTATGCCATGACCGCCGATATGGGTGATCCCGTCGCAAACTTTGAGGACGGCTTCATGTTCTCGATGGGGTTAATGCGACCCGAGAGTCGCGGAAAGGTGATGCTGAAATCAGGTAATCCCAATCATCACCCCTCAATCTCATATCATTTTTTTGAAGCAGCGCGTGATCGCCAAGTCATGATCGACGGTGTCAGACGAACACGTGAGATGGCAGCACAACCCGCTTTTGATGGTTTGCGAAGTCATGAGCTGGCACCAGGGAAAGACGTGCAAAGCGATGATGAAATCATGAGCTGGCTTCGTGCCACTGCCTCAACGGAATACCACCCCACCTCAACCTGTCGAATGGGAACTGGCGATAATTCTGTTACAAATGCGGAGGGATTAGTTCACGAGACAGAAGGATTACGCGTCGTTGATGCGTCAATCATGCCTCACAACGTGACCGCTAACCTCAACGCGCCTGTCATCATGATGGCGGAAAAACTTGCAGATGTCATTCTGCGCTAGACGGCCAAGCCGGGGTGGCTTAAAGGGATTTAAAATGTCTATCATCAGTTAGTACAAGTCATACTCACCAGTAACAAATCTATCATCCCGTCATTAACTGAACATCAAATGAACCATTCAGTCTCTCGCTTAACCTCCGTCCGATGCGCCAACGCGCTGACCGCATCCGGGTGGCAGAAAAACTGTGTTGTGCAATTTAATGATCAGGGCCGCATTGAAAGCGTTCGGGAAGATGAAACCTCTGATGTAGACCTTTATCTTGAGGGTATTGTTATTGCAGGCATCCCAAACCTGCACTCTCATGCGCATCAAAAAGCGATCACAGGATTAACCGAAAATCGAGTACCGGGTCAGGATGATTTCTGGGGATGGCGCGAGCTGATGTACCGTGCTAATTCGCGACTTAACCCCGAACAGCTGCAGATAATCGCGAACCACCTTTATATTGATATGTTGCTCAAGGGGTATACATCTGTTGCGGAGTTTCACTACCTGCATCATCAGCCCGATGGCACTCCATATTCAAACCAAAGTGAAATGTCGGAACGCCTTTTCGAGGCAGCCTCAGAGGCCGGCATCGCTATCACTTTGCTGCCAACGCTTTACTGTCGCGGCGGTTTTGAAAATGAACCGATCAAGGACGCACAGAATCGGTTCTATCACGATCCAGATGGCTATCTTAGACTTCTTTCTGAATGTCACTCGCTCTGCGCTGAAGATCCTGACCGCTCGATAGGCATTGCGGCTCATTCCCTGCGTGCCGTTTCTCCTCAAGATTTAAACGCCACAATAACGCACGCAAAAAGTATTCTTAAGGACGCTCCGATTCACATTCATGTGGCCGAACAAATCAAAGAAGTGAATGACTGCATGAGCGTCAATTCTGCTAGACCCGTTAGCTGGTTATTCGATCAATGTGATGTCACTCATCAGTGGTGTCTGATTCACGCGACACATGTCGATCGTGAAGAACAAGCGCTAATTGCCAAAAGCGGAGTGACCGTTGGGCTCTGCCCCGCGACCGAAGCAAATCTAGGAGACGGTATTTTTCCCGCATCAGAGCTAATGGCAAACAATGGCTTTTTCGGGATTGGATCTGACAGCCAGGTCAGCACATCTCCGGCTCACGAGCTTCAGCTTCTTGAATACGGACAGAGATTGAGTCGGCAAAAGCGGGCGGTACTGGTTACAGATGCTACAAAAAGTAATGGTCGATCACTCATAGACGCCGCGGTCATCGGCGGCAACCGCGCGCAAGGCGAGTTTGTGTGCGGAATACAGCCCGGGTCACGGGGTGATCTCGTTGAGCTGGATTCGGACCATGTTGAATTCTCTAACCGAACCCTCGATCAGGTCCTGGATACCTGGATTTTTTCAGGCCCGTTTAATCCAGTAAAAACCGTGATTGTCGGGGCAAAGCAGGTTGTTCAAAACGGGGTGCACCCGAACCAAGAGGCCGCAACAACGGCTTATCGCAGGATGATCCAATCGTTGGCACTCACTAAAACGTGAAGATTCCAACTAAGATTGAAACTGCACCCATCCGAGATATAAGAGTGCGTAAACCCCGATTGAGCACAACGCAAAATTAATTCCGATCGCCCATTTTGTTGAGCGGAATCTCCAAAGCAGGCTCACCACGATTACTGTAGCGGTTATGGGCAGCAGCAAGGCATCCATAGTGTTTACCGTCTCTTGAAGGTTAAGAAGAGGAAGGGAGCTGGATATTCCCTCCCAGACTGGTCAAAAATTGACCCCAGATTGGCGCCGTAAAGGCAGCACCAGTTTCAAAAAGCGTGAACACACCCAGCACTTTAAAAAATGACCACTTCGATTTTATTTTATTTTATTTTATTTTTAGACTCTGCTCTTCGCGTCTTAACGAAATTAAAATTTTAAACAATAATACTTTTTTAATGCCAGGAAAAAATCAATTTCACTACACACGTCAAAGAACAATCGTTTTAGTGGACTATTGGCAACTTGTCGTGCGTACCTCTCTCCTGAATAGCCCGGTTTAAATCAACTTACCGAGAATCAGATTTAGCAGCATGGCAAGCATTTAAGTTAATTGACGTTGGATAAATAGGTGCTTGAGCGCGATAACGCAAAATATCAGCTGGGGTTCGTCCCGTTCTCGCTGCAACGACCGCCGCCAGCGTGGCGCTACAGTAACGACCCTGACAGCGTCCCATGCCAGCTCGTGTTATCGCTTTTAAACGATTCATATCCTCACATTGCCAATTTTCGACAGCAGTGCTCACTGTTGCAATAGACACGCCCTCGCACCTGCAAATGATAGTTGATTCTGGCAATGACAAAAAATATCCCGCGTCAGGCTGGGGGAAAGCCCGAGCCAGCCCCTTGGCAAAGCCACGCATCCAGAGATGCTTCACCCTGTCACCCAAAGCTGTCAATCGATCCAGCCGTTTTTTCTGAATACCGAGATCATCCAGCACAGCAGTGGCCACCATCCGGCCGCCGGTACGAGCTGCATCTGACCCAAGGATCTCAACACCGTCGCCTGCCATATAAACGTCTTGAGTCGAGCTGCGTCCAACACGGTCGATAACAGGACGATGCTGCCCTGAAACACTTGGTATCTCCAAAAGCTGAGACAGCTGTGTCTCGGACTGAAGATGCCAACCCAGTGCCAGAGCTCGAAGAGGGGTGTCCGTTTTTTTATAACCGTCTGACCAACAAAGCCCCGTGACAGCACCTTCGGAATCGGTCCTCAGCGCAATATCCTGAGCACCAAACTGAATCGGAATTTTCGCACGCCATAATGCAAAAATTTGCCTGACCCCTCGCAAAGCCAGACGAGGGCGCAAGACTAACCATGGAAGTGCGAAGAAAAGGTCTCGCCGGGTCGAGGTACACCACACTCCAGCGACCTCAGCACCCGCTTTCCGGTGTTGCCATGCCACCAACCACAAAAGCGGTCCCGCGCCGACAAAGCCAATCGGATTACCCAAAGCGAGGGCCTGCGATTTCAATGCGATTTGCGCACCACCCAAACTGTAACAACCCTTAGCCTCCCAGCCTTGAACCGGGAATGTCTGATCTATTGCGCCGGTGCATAAAATCAGCTTGTCATAAGTTAATGTGGTGCATCCATCAGGACCATCAAGAAATAATTCCCCTTCATGAACTGCCCAGACTCGGGTTTTGGGGCGATAGTCAATCGCATTGCAAATGGCATCGAAGGCGTCGTGTAAGTAGCGGGCCTTGATCGCATCAAATCCATAAATGGCGCGATAACTGCGCCGATGTGAATCCGGAACACGGCGATAAATCTGGCCACCAGAGTGCGCGCCGGCGTCAATCACAACCGGTCGAAAGCCAAATCTCACCAACGTGAGCGCCGCCTCCATGCCCGCAGGACCTGCCCCGACAATCACGATCAGGTTATCGCTCATCGGTCGAGACCGTTCGGTTTGGTAAATAGTTTCAGTCCATCTTCCACGGCCATATCGCAAGCGCGCAAATGTCCCCCGCCGGAGGTCCAAATCCAGCAGCTTTGACACGCTCCCATGAGACAAAATCCTGCCTCATCAGACTGATTAAATACATCGGTTCCTGTTTGACCCGTGCTAAGCAGCACGGCCGTCAGAACGGTATCACCTTCCAGCGCCTCAATTTCAACTCCATCAATCTGTAGATGAACGATCCGTCGGTCGGTCTCATCAAGCCGTTTTGCGTGAGGCCTTGATCGCATTTTTAATGGATCGCCTTAATTGAGACATCAGGGACCTGAGGAAATCGAGTCCGAATCTGTTCGAATGCCTCCAAGACACTATTTGCAGAATCGCCGACGCGCGCGAAAAGCTCGGTCTTCACAAAAAACCGCCAATGCACCGGTAACCGAGTCATGAGTTGTGTCATCTGTCCGTAGCACTCTTTTGTCCACACTGTCTCGAAACTGTCGCGCTCGGGTCCGAAGTGGAAATGCTCGGTCGTTTGATTCGCCGCCAGTTCGGCACGCAATGCCATTGTCGCCGCCTCGTCCACTACGCCTTCTAACAAACAGACACCGTAGTCTCGCGCAGCAGAGCTGACGGAAACATAGCCACGAGCTACATCCTCAGCAACTCGCCACGATTCCCGCTCAAGTGGATTACCGCGCCCACCTCCTCCCGCAGAATGCAGATGCAGTACATCGCCAGGCTGTAAAACGACAAAGTCAATATTACCGAGAGATTTTTCTGACGCTGTGCCCGGATTAATAATCATGTCAGAAAGTCCGGCTGCACAACCGCCTAAAATACCCCAAGGACGAAAGCGGCTACGATCGCGGTTTCGCGCACTGACCCGACTGTCAGGAGTAAAGACTCGAAAATCTAGTGCGGTTGCTAAACCACCACGCCAACGCCCTGCTCCACCCGTATCCCGCATCAAACCATAACGGGTAATTTCTATCGGCGTTTCAATCTCGGTGATCTCGATCGGTGTATTTCGCAAATAGGCAGCATCTGCTCCCGAACCATTGGTGCCATCTCGATGCGGCATCGCTCCACCGCCACCTACCACAGGATTCACAGACGAAATTACACTTTTACCCCGACGTTCATCCATGGTCATGACATTGACGATGCAATTATTGCCCGCAGGCGCCGCGGGCATCTGCTCTGGAATCACCTGGGAAAACGCGCCAAATATTACGGAGCGCAGTCGCGCGCACGTCAGCGAACGCATGCCTACAGCAGCTGGAAACTGAGGATTCAAAACAGTACCGTCCGGAGTAATACAAGTAAACGGTCTCGTCAAACCCGTATTCATCAGAATCTGCGGGTTAAGCGTGTGGAGTACGTAATAGACCCCAACCAGCAGGATCGTATGACGCGGATCGCCGCCTGTTGGCACATTGAGTGAGCTACCGAGTTGCGGATCCGAACCCGTGAAGTCCAGTACAGCTTCGTCTCCCGTGATTTTCAGGGTTAAATTAAGACGACAAGGATTAGCGTTGTCAGAATCCTCATCAGCGTAGTCCGCAAACTGCCACGCGCCATTAGGCATTGCGCTGAGCAAATCGCGCGCCTGCTTTTCGGCATAATCCTGTAGTGCAATAATGCCTTTTCGAAACTGGTCGAGACCAAAGGTTTGCACCATGGCCCGCACCTTGCGTTCGCCAGTATTCAACGCCCCAACCAACGCCTTGATGTCACCAATATTCAAACTTGGCTTGCGTACATTACTCGCCATAATGCTTAAAATAGTGTCATCAAAAACACCCTCGCGCATCAGTTTCATCGGAGCAAAGCGGATGCCTTCCTGATGAATCTCAGTTAACGATCGCGAAAGAGACGCTGGCACTGCCCCGCCCATGTCGGTATTGTGAATATGGCCGGCGGCAAATGCGATGATCTCATTGTCGTGGAAGATCGGTTTCCATAAGTGCGTGTCTGGCGTATGGGTTGCCAAAAATCCAGAATAAGCGTCATTGGTAAACGCAATGTCACCCGGGCGATAGTCTTCAATCAATTCCAGCGCGCGCCCATAGTTAAGGCCTGGGTACCACGTGGCGCCCAACTCCATCGGCACCGCAAAGGTGTTGCCTGCAGGATCAGAGAGCATGACCGTGAAATCTTGCGTTTCTTTTACAAATGCGGAATGTGCGGTACGGTGCAGCGTATACGCCATATTCTCGGCCGCAGCACGGCTGTGGTTGGCGAGAACCTGAAGGTCAACAGGGTCGTAATTCAGATCAGTCATTGACATGACTCTCGTTGGGATGAAGGTGTAGATTCAGGTACCCGTCAACATGAACCTGAACGTCTTTTGGAATAACACAAGTCGTGTCCTCTTGAGCCACGATTGCAGGACCCTTGAACCTGTGTCCAGCCATGAGATCATCTCTCGCGTAAACGGGAACCTGATGCAAACCGCCTGCCATTCGCATCGGCGCGTGTTTCAAAGCCTGTGCTTCTGCTGATTGCAAGGGCTGCGGATCGATTCTCAAAGATTGGCCTTGACCACTGATAACCAAACACAGATTTACAATTTCCGCTTCTGCTTCGAGGTCATTAAAATCAAACAACTCGTTGTGCCTTGCATCAAAAGCGGCACGAATTGCCGCAACATCACCCGATTCGATCCAAGCTAAATCTAGAGGAACAGCAACTTCGAAACTCTGTCCTGCGTAACGCATCTCCGCTGAAAAGTTCATTTCTCCCGTCGCATCGTATCCCTGCTTCTGATAAAGCCAGGCCTCTCCCTCGACAGTAAGACTCTTGCTCGCCTCCTGCATCGCCGCTATCGTTGAGATATCACAAGGCTTAAAAAGAGCGCGAACGAAATCACATTTGAGGTCCGACACCAAACCGCCAAAAGCTGAGACGACACCAGGACGATGCGGTACCAAGATATGGCGCATCCCCAAATCGCGGGCGAGCATCGCCCCCAGCATCGGACCGCCACCTCCAAAAGGCATTAGCGTGTACTCCCGCAAATCAAGACCTGCCCGGGATGCCAGTTTTTCAACCTCGAGAAACATCTCTGAGACCGCAACGCGAATTATCGCCTCGGCGGTTGCCGCGAGATCTCGGCCAAGCGAACGTGCGATATCCTCGATCGCAGACTCCGCACGCTTGATATCCAAAGTCAACTGTCCGTAGGCCATGGGCGCATGACCCAAGTAACCACAAACCGCGAGGGCATCAGTCAACGTGGCATCGTTCCCTCCACGTCCATAGCAGGCCGGGCCAGGAGAGGAACCAACGCTTGAAGGACCAACTTTCAAAACGCCAAAAGAGTCCACCTTAGCAACTGACCCGCCACCAATCCCGATAGACGTGACCGAAACCGATGGAATATGTAACGGATAATCGCCGATTTTCTCGTCGGAACCATATTGCGGGTGACCATCAACGATTAATGCCACATCCGCAGAAGTGCCTCCGATATCGACCGTGAGAACCCGTTCACTCCCGGCTTGCTTTGCTAACCAGCAAGCCCCAGTGACTCCAGACGCTGTGCCTGAAAGCAGCATAGAAACGCAGTTCCGCTTACCGGTCCCGGCTCGCATCAACCCGCCATAGGACTTAGTTAACAAAGGGCGGGCTGGCACACCGAGATCTTGCAGCGTCTTTTCCAGACCCTCTAAATAGCCAGCGACACGGGGGTGCACATAGCCATTTAGAACCACCGTCGTGGTGCGCTCGTATTCCCGAACAACAGGCCATATCTCGGAGGATGTAAAAACGAACAAACCGGAATTCAAGCGATTAATTTCGGCTTTTACCGCCTCTTCATGTGCAGGCGAATGATAAGCATGAAGCATCGAGATAATGACGCCATCGATTTCTTGTCGACGGCAATTCGCAACGATCTCGCCAAGTTCGGATAGCTCCAACGACTCACTCTCACCGTCCCGAGCCGTCATTCGACCCGAAATCCCGTAAATCCTGTTCCGAGGAATCAACGGATCAGCCGAGCTGCAAAACAGGGAATACATATCCGGCATTCGCAAACGACCCAACTCAAGCACATCCTCAAAACCGGCATTTGTGATGAGAGCGAGTCTTGCCCCCTTCTTCTGGATAATGGTGTTGATGCCCACCGTCGTTCCATGCACGAAACCAATCGTTTGCGTGGGAGGGATCTGATACCGCGCTTGCAGAAGCGAAAATCCTTGGTGTAGTTCTGCACCTGGATTATCCGGAGTGGTCAGCACTTTAATGGTATATAG
>NYTV01000137.1 GCA_002683685.1 Paracoccaceae bacterium | reverse complement strand
GGCCAATGGGCTTGGGAAAACCACCCTATTGCGGTGCATTGCCGGGCTTCAAGACCCGGTTGAGGGACAGATTATCGCGCCAGAGTCCGTGGCCTATTCGGGCCATGCTGATGGTCTAAAGGGTCAAATGACCGTGCTGGAAAATCTTGCGTTTTGGGCGTCAATCTATCGCGGACCAAGCCCGAATGTGGCGCTGGATGCCTATGACTTGCACAAATTGGCTGATCGTGCCGCCGCCAATCTGTCAGCAGGACAAAAACGCCGCGTTGGGTTGGCGCGCATGCAGGTTAGCGGCTGCGGGCTTTGGGTCATGGATGAGCCAACGGTGTCTCTGGATGCGCATAATGTGGCGCTGTTTCGTGCGGCGCTCAACCAGCATGTGCAAAATGGTGGTGCAGCCGTTATCACCACCCATATTGACCTCGAACTGGCCTCAGCGCAGCTGTTGGATTTGACCCGCTTCAAAGCGCGTGGGCCGGCGGGCAGCTCAGCCTTTGAGGAGGCTTTGGAATGATCCAACTGTTTTTGCGCGATATTGGCCTATCCGTGCGGTCTGGGGGTGGATTTGGTCTGGCGTTGATCTTCTTTTTGATCGTTGTGACCTTGATTCCTTTCGCGCTCGGGCCAGATCCGTCCGCGCTGGCGGTGATTGCGCCGGGCGTTTTGTGGCTCGGAGCGCTCTTGGCCTGTTTGCTTTCATTAGACCGCATTTTTGGGCTCGATTTTGAGGATGGCACGCTAGATCTCCTTGCGACATCGCCTTTGCCTCTGGAGTCTGTCTATATGGCCAAGGCCTCCGCGCATTGGTTGACCACAGGCCTGCCCTTGTCGCTTGCCGCACCGGTTTTGGGCGTCTTGTTGAATCTCGACTATGAAACTGGTAAGATCCTATGTCTGTCGCTCTTGCTAGGCACTCCGGCTTTGAGCCTGATTGGTGCTTTCGGTGCAAGCCTGACCCTCGGTGTCAAACGTGGCGGGCTGTTGCTCTCGCTTTTGGTTTTACCGCTTTATGTGCCAAGTCTGATTTTTGGTGCGCAGGCGGTGCGATTGGCGGGGCAAGCGTTGGAATATGATGTGGCTTTGGTTATTTTATCGGCTATTTCTCTGGGGGCTGCGGCGATATTGCCCTTTGCATCCGGCGCCGCTTTGCGGATCAATCTAAGATGAGGGACGCGTAGGAGTAATGGGATTGAATCTATGAATAGCACACCAATTGCACCGACACTCTCGGATAGATTTTGGCGTCTTGCCAATCCAAAAATCTTTATGGGATGGTCGAGCAAGCTTTTGCCTTGGATCGCGGCCGCGGCCTTAGCATCGCTGTGTTCTGGATTGATTTGGGGATATTTTTTTACCTCTGATGATATGCGCCAGGGTTCGACGGTGAAGATCATCTATCTGCATGTGCCAGCAGCTTTGATGGCGATTAATGGGTACTTGCTGATGTTTGTGGGGGCGCTTGTCTGGTTGATCCGCCGCCAGCATGTCTCTGTGCTTGCGGCCAAGGCGGCCGCTCCCGTGGGCATGGTGATGACGCTGATCGCCCTGGCCACCGGCGCCATTTGGGGACAGCCGATGTGGGGCACCTACTGGGTTTGGGATCCGCGGCTGACCAGTTTTTTGATCCTATTTTTGTTCTATGTCGGCTATATTGCCCTTTGGGCGGCGATTGAGGATGAGGACACGGCGGCAGATTTGACCTCGGTTTTGGCAATTGTTGGAGCAGTTTTTGCTATGTTGAGCCGCTATGCTGTATTGTTTTGGAACCAAGGGCTGCACCAGGGCACCACGGTGACGATGGCTGATGGGGCGAAACAGGAGAATATTTCCGATGCCTTTTTCCAACCGCTGCTCCTATCCATGGCCGGGTTTGGCCTGTTATTTTTGACTTTGCTGCTGATCGGCACACGCACGGAGGTGCGCGCGCGACGGTTGAAGGTCTTGCAAGCAAGGGAGCGGATTGAATGATGCCAGATCTGGGAAAATATGCTTTGGAAGTCAATAGTTCCTATGTCCTGAGCCTGATGGCCCTCGGGGTGATTGCGGGGCTCTATGTCAAGCGCAACCGGGCTGTGAGGCGCGTATTGGCAGAGTTGGAGGCGGCTCAAGATGCGTAAATTTCTTTTCGCTTTGCCGGTGGTGGTCTTTGCTGTTTTTGCCGGCCTGGCCTTTTTGGGGATGCAGCGGGAGGATCCAGAGGGTCTGCCAAGCGCAATCGCCGGCCAGAAGGCCCCGAAGGTTCAGCTGGATCCCCTCGAGGGGCATGTGCCCTTCGCACAGGCGGATTTGACCACCGGCGGGGTTAAATTGGTTAATTTTTGGGCCAGCTGGTGCGCTCCATGCCGGGCCGAACATCCCACCTTGATGGATTTTGCAGATCGCGGCATTCCTGTATATGGGGTCAATTATAAAGACGATCCTGCTAAAGCGCGGGCATTTTTAGCGGAGCTGGGCAATCCTTTCGCGTTGGCTGGTGCCGATCCACAGGCGAAAATGGCGCTGGATTGGGGTGTTTATGGTCTTCCTGAGACCTTTGTTTTGGGCCCCGATGGGACTGTTATTCTGCGTGTGACCGGCCCGCTGACGGAACGCAATTTGCAAACGCGGGTCTTGCCTGCACTGGCGGAGGCTGGGTTGGCGTTCTAATAAAAATAGCTTGTTTTGATGCATCTGGCTCTTGAGCGCAAAAAAAGGCCCCGGGGTTCCGAGGCCTTTTTCTTTTAGGAACGCTGGCTTATGCAGCCTGGGCCAGGTTGCGCAGCACATAGTGCAGCACACCGCCATTTTCGATGTAATCAATCTCAACTTCCGTATCAATCCGGCACTTTAGGGTGATGGATTTTACAGAGCCGTCACCCATGGTAATTTCTGCGGGCACGTTTTGCAGAGGCTTGACCCCTTCGAGGTCGCGGATTGAGACGCTTTCATCGCCATTGAGCCCAAGGCTCTTACGGGTATCCCCGCCCGTGAACTCAAAAGGAATAACGCCCATGCCAACCAGGTTTGAGCGATGAATGCGCTCAAAGCTTTCCGCAATCACAGCTTTAACCCCCAAAAGCGCAGTGCCTTTGGCCGCCCAATCCCGGCTGGAGCCGGCGCCATATTGTTCGCCACCAAAGATCACCAATGGGGTGCCTTGTTCTTGGTAGGCCATCGCGGCATCATAAATTGACGTTTGGTTGCCGTCTGGACCCAGTGTATAGCCACCTTCTACCCCGTCCAGCATTTCATTCTTGATACGGATATTGGCGAAGGTACCACGCATCATGACCTCGTGATTGCCGCGGCGCGAGCCATAGGAGTTGAAATCCCGCGGGCTAACCTGGCGCTCGGTGAGATATTTACCAGCAGGGGTGGTGTCTTTGAAGGAGCCGGCCGGTGAGATATGGTCTGTTGTGATCATATCGCCCAAAATCGCCATAACCTTGGCATTTTCAAGATTGGTGATCTTGTGGGTTTCCATAGTAATGCCCTGGAAATAGGGCGGGTTTTGTACATATGTAGAGGAGGCTGGCCAATCATAGGTCTTTTGGTTGGTCACATCCACCGCCTGCCATTTCTCATCACCCTTGAACACATCGGCGTATTTGGACAGGAAGGCCTCGCGCGTTACGGTCGCCTCCACCATTTCGGCAACCTCTTGCGTGGTGGGCCAGATATCTTTGAGGTAGACATCATTGCCGTCGCGGTCTTGGCCAATCACATCGGTGGCCAAGTTAATATCTAATGTACCAGCCAGAGCATAGGCCACCACCAGGGGCGGCGAGGCCAGATAGTTGGCGCGCACGTCAGGTGAGATGCGCCCTTCAAAGTTCCTGTTGCCCGAGAGCACGGAAGTTGCAACGAGATCTCCCTCTGCGATGGCCGCGGAAATTTCGGCGTGTAGCGGGCCGGAATTGCCGATGCAGGTGGTGCAGCCATAGCCAACAAGGTTAAAGCCAATCGCATCCAGATCTTTTTGCAGATCTGCCGCTTCTAGATAGGCCGATACCACTTGCGAGCCCGGGGCGAGGGAGGTTTTCACCCAAGGTTTACTGTCCATCCCCAAAGCTGCCGCCTTGCGTGCAACCAAACCCGCGCCAATCATCACATAGGGATTAGACGTATTGGTGCAGGAGGTGATCGACGCGATCACAACTTTGCCTGATTCCATGGTGTAATCTTTGCCGGAGACTGGAATTTCCTTGCCCATGGGGCGTTTGAAAGTCTCTTCCATTTCGCGGCGGAAGGCATTTTGACCCTCGGTCAGTGCGACAAAGTCCTGAGGACGTTTGGGGCCGGATATCGCAGGTACGATCGTGCCCATATCCAGGTGCAATGTTTCGGTATAGATCGGCGCATAATTTTCATCGCGCCAGAAGCCATTTTCTTTCGCATAGGCCTCCACCAAGGCAACACGATCTTCATCGCGGCCTGTGGCATGCAGATAGCGGATGGTTTCGTCGTCAATTGGGAAAAAGCCGCAGGTGGCGCCGTATTCCGGGGCCATATTGGCGATGGTTGCACGATCTGCGAGGGGCAAATTGTCGAGGCCTGCGCCATAAAATTCCACGAATTTACCCACAACACCGCGTGCGCGCAGCATTTCCACCACTTTGAGGACCAAATCCGTGCCGGTCGTGCCTTCCATCATCGCCCCAGTCAGCTCAAAGCCGACAACTTCTGGGATTAGCATGGAGATCGGCTGGCCCAGCATGGCCGCTTCAGCCTCAATTCCGCCCACACCCCAACCGAGAACCGCAGCGCCATTGACCATAGTGGTGTGGCTGTCGGTGCCGACCAAAGTATCAGGATAGGCAACCTCTTGACCGTTTTGGTCTTGGTCGGTCCAAACTGTTTGGGATAGGTATTCAAGATTCACCTGGTGGCAGATGCCGGTGCCGGGTGGTACAACGCGGAAGTTGTTAAAGGCCGATTGACCCCATTTAAGGAAGGTATAGCGCTCCATATTGCGCTCATATTCCCGATCGACATTCATTTGAAAGGCGCGCGGGGTGCCAAACTCATCAATCATGACCGAATGGTCAATCACCAGATCCACCGAGTTCAGCGGGTTGATCTTTTCCGGATCCCCGCCAAGCGCAACAATCCCATCACGCATCGCGGCCAGATCAACCACTGCCGGCACACCGGTAAAATCCTGCATCAAAACGCGGGCCGGGCGATAGGCTATTTCTCGCGGATTTTTTCCGCCTTTTGCGCCCCATTCGGCAAAGGCTTTGATATCATCAACAGATACAGTTTTTCCGTCTTCGAACCGCAGCATATTTTCCAACACCACTTTCAGGGCGGCGGGAAGGCGCGAGAAATCTCCCAAACCAACGGCCTGAGCGGCGGGAATAGAATAATATGCGATGCTTTTGCTGCCCACATTTAGAGTGCGGCGTGTTTTAGCAGTGTCCTGCCCAACAACTACGGTCATGAAAATCTCCAGGATTGAAAGGATGTTGAGGCCTCTTATCAGCTCTGGCACTTGCGGATCAAGAGCTTTCGCATACATTTGTATACCAAGAGCAGATTTTTGTAACATCTGTGCACGATTGATTGATTGGTCAGTTACAATTTGATGCTCTACACTGACTCAAAATGATTAAGGAACCGACTCTTTTGCGCCTTATCGCTTCGCAGATACTTTGCCTCTTCATGTTGATTGTCCCCAATTTCGGCTATGGGCAGAATGCGCCGGTGGTGGTTGAGCTGTTCTCCTCCCAGGGCTGCTCTTCCTGCCCACCGGCGGATGAATATTTGGTGGAGCTCGCCCAGCAAAGGGATATCATCGCACTGGGATGGCATGTGGATTATTGGGACTATATCGGCTGGGCAGATGGCTTTGCTCATCCCGCTTTTACCGAGCGTCAAAAAGCCTATGCGCGGGCGTTGGACGAGCGGATGATTTACACGCCACAATTTATCATCAATGGGGTCGAAAGCTCTTTTGGCGGCCAACGCGCGGATGTTGCGTCTCTGATCCAGAAATATACGCAATTGTCACCAGGGGCAGAGCTTTCCATTCGACGGATGGGATCTTCTTATGAAATTACTCTGCAAAACGCCTATTATTTCGGTCCCTATGATGTCCATCTTGTGGGTGTTTCACCTTTGGGGACTGTCGATATTCATAGTGGAGAGAATGCAGGGCGTCGGGTAGATTATGCCAATATTGTGACCGAATGGCACAACTTAGGCCTCTGGGACGGCCTATCTCCCACCACGTTTGAAACTGGGGTGCTGGGGCCGGGTCGTTATGTTGTTTTGGTACAATATCAAAACAATGGTGAGATTGTCATCGCCGATTGGGTAAATTAACGGCGCATGTGGCAGGAGCCCTTTGGGGGCTTAATCTGTAGGTGGGCAATATTTCCAGCGCCGATGGATCCAAAACCAATTCCCCGGATCGGCATGCACCCGCTCTTCTAGCGATTTTGTCGCCTCGCGTGTCATTGTCTCTGCATCACTGTGCTCAATGGGGGTGCCGATCTCAACGCTAAAGCTTTCCCCATCGCGATTGCGCATTGAGAAATAGGGCACAAACAGCGCTTTGGTCTTCAGTGCGAAACTGGCCGCTGTCACCGAGCAATAAACTCGGTGCCCCATGAAATTCACCGCAATGCCATGGCCGACGGCCAAGTCGAGCAATAAAACAAGCGCTGTGCCGGTTTTAAGGGATTTCAACATGGCCAAGGTGCCTTGTTTGTCGGCTTCAAAGACCGGGCCACCGCGTCCGTTGATGTCGAGCATGCGCTTATATTGCACATCAAAATAGGGATTAGCCATGCGTCGAACCATGCCACCCACCTTGAGCCCGTGTTTGAAGAGCGCGGCGCGGAAGGCTTCATGATTCCCAAAATGCCCGGAGTAAAACATGATCGGGTGGCCCTCTTTATGGGCCTGCAGGACAGCCTCAAGGCCAGCGCCATGCAGCTTTATATCAGGATCTTGTGCTTGGAACTGCTCGGGAAACATATTTTCTGTGAAGGTGCGTCCGGCATTGTCGAGCACCTGATTGGCAATCTGCAATTTTCGGATTTGGGGAATATCGGGGTAAATCAGGTCGAGATTATCCATAACCCGCTTGCGATACCCGAGCCTGCGGCCCAAAAAACCGCGCAGGCAGGCACCAACGTAGCGATTGCGCAGCCTGTAGGGCACCAGCCACATCGCGCCGAAAAAGGCCATAATGGCCAGATATTCGAGCTTTTGGCGCAGTTTTCCGCGCGGTTTGCCAGTTTTAGCCATTGTCGTCCTGAGCTTGGATGAGCCTCTCACGATACCACACATATATTCCAGCACTTACAATAACAAGCGCGCCAATGAGAGTGAAGCCATCTGGTATCTCGCCAAAGAGCAACAGTCCGAAGATCACGGCAAAAAGCAGCCCGGCGTAGCCATAAGGCGCGATATCGCTGGCTGGCGCTGCGGCGAAGGCGCGGATCATCAGCAAATGGCCCAAAATGCCAAACCCGACCAGAGCCGCTACCACAGGCACCTCGGCCAGGGCAATGGGTTGCCAAAAGAATGGTACCAGCAGCGAGGAGAACAGCATGCCAAAGACGCCTTGTAAGAACAAAGCGGTCCAAGGCCCATCGCTGCGTACAAAACGCGTTGCCAGCGCATAGACTGTGAAACCGATCGCTCCCAGCATAGGGAAGGCGGAGGCCGGTGACATGACAGAGGATCCCGGCCGGATGATCAGCATCGCTCCAAGAAAGGCGGCGGCTATTCCCAGAATGCGGCGGCGACCGATTGTTTCGCCCAAAACCAGAACCGCGCCCAATGTCACCATCACTGGGCCAAGTTGGATCAAAGCTGTGGCATCCGCCAGCGGCAAATAGATTATACCCATAAAAAACATATAGCTGCTGAAAGTCGTGGACAATCCGCGGACTATATGCAGTTTGAAATGCGCGCTGGTGAAAACTGGACGCCGAGCAATCAGCAATCCTGCACCAACCAAGAGGGCCTGTGAGACGAAGCGCAGCCAGACGATTTGCGCCACCGGGATACTAGCGCCTAAGATTTTGGTCATGACATCCATTGAGGCCATGCAGAATACCCCTGCGACCATAAGAGCAGCACCTTTTTGCGCCGCAGTTAGGGTCATTTCGGCGCTAACGGGAGGCCTACGCCGATCATACTGTCGCGCGTCACCCAAGCGGCAAGCGCCTCTTCGGAGAGGCCAAAACTGTCCTCTGGCTGCGCTGGTATCACAATGTAGCGCATATCTGCAGTGCTATCGTGCACTCGCACTTGCATCTGCTCGGGAAGATTTAGCCCAAATTCTGACAAAACTTTGCGCGGTTCAATCACGGTTCGCGATCGATAGGCCCGAGATTTATACCAGTCCGGCGGCAGGCCCAGCAGGTTGCGCGGGTAGCAAGAGCAGAGTGTGCAAACCACAACGTTATGCACCTCGTCGGTATTTTCCAGCGCGATCAAATGCATCGGGCCAATGTCAAATCCCATGGCGCGACTGACCTCACTTGCATTGTCAAGCAAGGCTGCCTTGAATTCAGGATCCACCCAAGCCCGGGCTACAACGCGCGCGCCATTGGCGGGGCTGCGGCTGTCCATTGCGTTGATCTGCGCGTGGATTTGTGCAGCGGTAAGATATCCTTTTTCGATGAGCAATTCGCGCAAGGCTATTTCCATCACCTGCCAATAGCTGAGGCCCGTGTCGTTATCAGCGCGATAGGGATGGCCAGAGGTGGACAGGCCTTCATGGCTGTGGTCGTGGTGATCATGGGGCATTAAACAGGCTCCAACCAATGGGCATAAATTTCCGCTTCAATCACATCCTCACCCCGCTCGGCACGCGCGCCCCATATTTCTGCCATATGAAAGCGAACACGGACCAGCTCACGCTGCGGACCGGCTTGGCGATAGGCGCTGTCTTCGGGATTGTTAAATAGGCCAATGTGCCGTTCAATATTCCCGATTTTACCGCGCAGATAGGCCGGCGTGCGGATATGGCCCGGCGGCCAATGGGATTTGACGCGCACTTTCATGAGGCCGCGCCATAGGTTGATCCTCGGGCGCGCACTTCGGTCATTTTTGCGCCCAATTCTTCTGTGGTCACAGCACCTGCTTCCACCATATTTTGCGCGACGGATGCGATCCAACGTTCATAATATGTCATGGTTTCATATGCATCTGGGCCCATATCTTCCAATACGCGGCGCAGGCTGTCGGTGGTCATCAGCCCGGCGGCAGAGGTGAGCACCATCAAGGCGTCTACTCTTTTTTCCCAGAGGGCAAAATCATGTTCGTCTGGATTGATAGGCCCGGCAGGATCTCCACCCATATCATGCCAGCGCTTTCCAAAAAATTCTGTCATCCCACGAAAATAGGCGCGTGGTTTAGCTTTGTCCAGCGCTGGAAATGCCCCCCAGGCTCACCTGGGCGCAGGGGGCTTTCGGTTTACGCGCCGAAGACGCGGGCGAAAATCGTGTCCACATGTTTCGTGTGGTAGCCAAGATCGAATTTATCTTCGATTTCTTCCGCAGACATGGTGGCCATGACTTCTGGATCGGCCTTCAATTCTGTTAAGAAATCTGCACCTTGCTCCCAGACCCGCATAGCATTGCGTTGCACGAGGCGGTAACTGTCTTCACGGCTCACGCCTTTTTGCGTCAGCGCCAGCAAGACCCGCTGAGAATG
>NYTV01000136.1 GCA_002683685.1 Paracoccaceae bacterium | reverse complement strand
CTGATTATTGCGCCAATATGTCTGATAAGTTATTGATTTAAATGGTGCCCCCACACGGACTCGAACCGCGGACCTACTGATTACAAATCAGTTGCTCTACCAGCTGAGCTATAGGGGCGCTGCGGAGGATTTAGGACAAAAGATCTACCTATGCAAGCCCTACCTATGCGCTTTTGCCAAAAGAAATATCGCACCAAAGGATAGTGTGATGATGAGCAGAGCGGCGGGGGTGGATCCGTGGAAATTTTCCAGGCTAGCTTGTCCATAAACATGGGTGGACAGCGTGTCAAAATTAAAGGGGCGCAGCAGGAGGGTGGCTGGTAGCTCTTTAACTGTATCCACAAAAACAAGCACCATCGCAGAGGCCAGGCTCCCTCGCATAAGTGGTTGATATATGTTCAGGACCACATCTCTAGGCGCATGTCCCAATGTGCTGGCAGCCAGTGGAATATTGGTTGAGATCGCAGCCAAACCCGCCTCCGCAGCCCCAACACCAATCGCAAAAAAGCGTACACAATAGGCGATGATCAACGCCCCGGCGGTCCCGGTCAGAAGGAGGCCGGGATCGAGACGGAAAGTTGCAAAAACGAGGTCTGCCAGCCAATTGTCAAACGCTGCTAAGGGAATCAATATCCCCAAACCCAGAACGGCACCGGGAAAGGCGTAGCCAAGCGTTGTCAGGGTCAGCAAAGATTTTTTCCATGCCCCTGAAATTTTACGCACCCCCAAAACCATAACAGTGGCGAGCACCACGACCAAGCCGGCGCTTAAGCTGCCCAAAGCTAAGCTGTGCCCCGCAGCACGCCAAAGCCCCGGGTCATGCCAAAGGTTAAAGTCCGACACGACAGGGGCCACCAGAACCAGCAGCGGACTTAAAAATCCCAAAAATATCGGAACCAAGCAATACACGAGCACAGCGGCTCCCTGCCCATAGGACAGGGGTTGCGGCTGGATCGGGGCCATTTGACGCCCCGATTTGTTGAAGCGCGCGCCGCGGCGACCGATTTTCTCGACTCCCAGCAAACCGGCCACAATCAAGGCGGCGAGCAATGCCAATTGCGCAGCACCGCCTGGGTCATAGCTCTCCAGCCAAATTGAGAAAATGCCTGTGGTGAGTGTCTGCACGGCAAAATAATCAACTGTCCCGAAATCATTTAGCGTTTCCATCATGACGATCGCGGTGCCAGCGGCAATGGCTGGGCGCGCCTGTGGCAGGCTGACGCGCAAAAACTGTCGCATATGCCCTAAACCAAGGGAACGAGCCACGTCCTGACCACTGGCGGGCAACTCGCGAAATGCCGCGCGGGCCAGAAGATACACATATGGGTAGAGTGTCAAAGACAGCACGACTATTGCTCCAGGCAGTGAGCGAATATTGGGGAACCAATACTCACGAACCGAAGACCACCCTGCCAAATCGCGCAGAGTTGTTTGCAGCGGGCCGGCATATTCCAAGACATCTACCCAAGCATAGGCGGCCACAAACGAGGGCATCGCGAGCGGGAAAAATAACCCGTATTGCACCCATTTACGCCCCTGAAACTCGAGATGGGTAACCAAATAAGCCAACGATGTGCCAAGGACGAGGCTCACCGTGCCAACGCCCAACATAAGCGATAGGCTATTGCTCAGGTAGCGCGGAAACACCGTTGCCAAAAGATGCGCCCAGCGCGCGCCATCGCTGCCAAATCCCATCCAAGCAATCGAAACAATTGGCAGGAGCACGCAGCCAGCGATGGCCAGTGCCAGCCATCTGCCCAATCCCGCGCGTTTGTTCAATTTTTCTGCCACAAAGCCCTCATTTTTGATTTCGGCTGTTTTATTTTATGAACGGCTGCCTATACTCTGGACGCTAAGACTTATTTCTAAGGCTGCATACTTCGATGCAAGTTATTTACCATATTCGCGCCCATTGCACAGATCAAGATGCCCTGCACGGATCGCTTGTGAAGAACAAAGCCGCGCTTGTCCAGAATCAGGTCGGTCTACCCCACCCGCGTAAATACCGAAATGCCATTCGAGAAAACCTGCAAGCCATAGCCAGAGGCGAACGTCCCGATATGTTCGGAGAGGAACTTTTGTCCGATATTCTTGGTGATTCAGATGCCAAGCGCATGATTTTGACCAATGCCAATTTCATCTACGTGCCGGACCAAATTTTCGAGGGAGGCGATTTCTATTCTCTGGTGGTGGAAAAACTCCAGGCCTTTGGCACCTTATTCCACGGCCATGACATTGAATTGTCAATCTGCATGCGCGACCCCGGTACCTTTATTCCAGCAGCCTATGGGCAATATCATGGTCGATCATTTAAGCGCTTTATGGCGGGAGCCACCCCCGCTTTAGTCCAATGGTCCGGGCTGATCCATCGCATACGCACGGTCTTGCCAAGGGCTAAGATCACGGCTTGGTGCAACTAGGATACGCCATTTATTTGGCACAAAATTCTGCCTTACCTGATCGGGTTAAATGCAGAAAATCCGTTAAAGGCTGGCTATGATCTGATTGGGTCTTTGTTAACTGAGATCAGCGCTCAGAAAATGCAAAACTATTTCAAAGCCAATCCGCCCAACTCAGAAAAAGAACGCCAAAGAGTGTTGGCGGCTTTTTTAGAGCATTATGCCAACCCAGACACGATGGAGGAGGGAATCACATTTCCCAGCTGGACGAATGATCTGCTCAGCAGCCTATCTGACTTATATGATGAGGATATAAATACAATTATCGCACGCGGAAATGTAAAAGTCATTGAGCCGGCCCTGTGAAGGCCAGCCACACCATTACATGCCCAACGCTTCTTTATACATTTCTAAAATAGCTTCTTCTTCGGCGATGTCGTTTTGGTCTCGCTTGCGCAGGGTGATGAGCTTGCGCATGACTTTGGTGTCATACCCACGCCCCTTGGCCTCTGCCATAACTTCTTTTTGTTGTTCTGCCAGATCTTTCTTTTCGGCATCCAAACGCTCAATACGTTCTATGAACTGCCGCAATTCATCGGCGGTGACGCGATAGCTGCTGTCGATTTCTGACATAGGTAACTCCATTGCAATAAGTGATTGCGCAGCGATACCTTTCGTTTTCGACTTGCACAAGACGCCTTCCTTCGCGACTGTAGCGCAAATTTAAAGTTTTCGGAGTAGACTATGGATTGGCTCATCATCCCTGGGATCATCGTGACCTTTATCGGACTTAGCCTGTTGTTTTACACCATCTTGCGAATTATGCGGGCTAAAAAACAGGGGCTTAGCGACGATGAAATGAAGGCGCATCTTCAATCCGCCATCGCTTGGAACCTGGTTGCAATGGGGTGCTCTGCAATTGGGCTGATGATGGTGGTGATTGGCATTATGCTGTAACCACCCGCTCCACTTCAGAGGCATAAAAACGAGGACGGCTGACCGATGCAGATTAACACCCTTTCCGACAATTATTCCGTATCCCCACAAATCGACATCTCCGATGTGCCGAGCATCGCAGAGGCAGGTTTCAAATCTGTGATATGCAATCGCCCAGACCAAGAAAATCCCGAACCCCACCAAATGGAGGCGATCAAGGCCGCCGTCCAAGCCGCCAGGATGGAATTCGCCGCGAATGTTTTCGATCCCTTAAGTTTCGGCCCCGATAAAATAGAGCGGCAAGCGGAACTTTTGGCGCAATTGCCAGGCCCAGTGTTGGCCTATTGCGCATCAGGCAATCGATGTAGCATTGTCTGGGCCTTCGCCCAAGCCGGACGCATCGCCACCGATAATATTTTAGACGCCACTTCCCGAGCGGGGTATCAATTGGCCCATCTGCGTCCACAACTCGAAATGCTGGCACTTAATCGCGCGGAAGACTGATCCGAAACGCCGCACCGCGCTGGCCAGGCAGATAGGAAATTTGCCCTCCTAAATTGGTGATGATCTCTCGACAAATCGCCAGACCCAGCCCCGCGCCGCCAGCTTTTGAATGATCTGACGCACGGGAAAATTTCTCGAAAATCATATCCTGATTGGCATGATCCACCCCGGCGCCATTGTCGATAAAATCCACGGTGATCGCCGCGGGCGCCTCAGTTACGATGACAGTCAACTTTGGCCGCTGCGCCTCGCAATATTTCGCTGCATTTGACATGAGGTTAATAAATACTTGGGTCAACCGGTCGGGATCTGTGAGGATCGAAATATCCTCGCGCCCAGCGCTGCGACGAATTCTTATCTGCTCGTCCACATTGGCCGAGGCCTGCGCACGATCCAATATCTCGCGCAAACGTGCTTGACGCAGATCCAGTGAGACCTGACCATTCTCGAGCACAGAAAGATCGAGCAGGTCATCCAACAACCGCGTCAATCTTTGGGTTTCATCTTCAATGATCCGCGCATATTTAGGCCGATCGCCGTCCGAGAGATCTGGATTTTGCAGAATTTCCGAGAAGGCTCGGATCGATGTCATGGGCGTGCGCAGTTCATGGCTAATTTGACTGAGGAAAGCATCTTTCTGAATCGAGAGCTTTGTGAGTTTGTCGTTGGCATCGCGCAGCTTGCGTGCGGTCGTGGTCAATTCGCCGGACTTGGCCTCTAACTGGTTTGAATATTCCATGATCTGTGCGGTTTCATCCGCCACGGCCATCAAATCCTCCACGGTAACAGCGGAACCACCAACCATTTGCCCCAACATCGCATGCGCTGTGGCCGCGCCAACACTGCCAGCCAAGCCCCGCTCAAGGGTTTCAAGAAATTGCGGCGTCGGATCGGGCAGATATCCCTGTTTGCCCTGCCGTTGTGCCGCAGTGCGAAACAAATTTTGAGCTTGAGCCGCGCCAATGATGCGCTGCGCCATGCTCAAGAGATCCTCAGCATCTGTTGCCCCTCTTTGCCAGCCCCTTGCGGAAGAGCCGCTCTCGAAAGCGCTGATAAATTGCACCGCTTGCACCCGCTCCAAGGGAGACGGTCTCGATAAGATGGAGCCGGCCACAAAGGCGAAACTATTCAGCAAAATCGACCACAAAACCGCATGCACCACCGGATCCAGCCCTTGGATGCCAAACAATGCGGTCGGCCGCAGCCATTGCAGCCCCCAAAGCCCATGGTCGATTGTCTCTTGGGAGATCAACACTTCCGGCCCAAAGGACGGCAAGAACATCGTATAGCTCCAAACCACCAACCCGCAAATTAACCCAGCCAGGGCTCCAATTTTGGTCGCACTATGCCAGAAAATTCCCCCCAGCATCACTGGCAAAATTTGCGCCACACCGGCGAAGGATATCAAGCCAATAGAGGCCAGGGCCGCCCCGCCACCAGAAATCCGATAATAAAGATAGCCAAGCGTCAAAATGACGATGATCGAAATGCGCCGCGAAGTCAAAACCACGCTGCGTACATCGCCGGAAATGGTCGCCCCCTGCCCACGCGAGCGCAACCAAATAGGGGTCACGATATGGTTTGAAATCATCGTTGAAAGGGCAATCGCCGCCACGATCACCATAGAGGTCGCTGAAGAGAACCCGCCCAAAAATGCCAACATCGCCAGACCATTTTGCTCCGCAGACAGCGGTAGGGTGAGCACGAAAAGATCCGGGTTTGACCCCGCAGGTAAAATATCCAGCCCCACCACCGCGATGGGGATCACAAATAACGACATAAGCAGGAGATACAGCGGAAAGGCCCAACTGGCTGTGGCGAGATGGCTTTCTTCAGAATTTTCTACCACCATCACCTGAAACATACGCGGCAGGCACAAGAAGGCGGCCGCCGAAAGGAAGGTGAGGCCGATCCAGCGACCAGTGCTGACCTCCCATTGTGAGATGGGCGAGGCATCAATGCGTGCCAATACATCACCAGCCCCCCCGGCCAAGCCCCAGACCACAAAGACCCCAACCGCCAGCAACGCCAAGAGCTTAACAATCGCCTCAACGGCAATGGCGATGACAACACCGCTGTGCCGCTCGTTCACATCAAGATTGCGGGTGCCAAACAAAATCGTAAACACCGCTAGGCCTGCAGCCGTCCACAAGGCAATATTGGTTGAGCTGAGTATGTTCTGAGTGCCCTTAGCAAAGACGGATATCGACGTCGTCACCGATTGGAGCTGTAGGGCAATATAGGGGGTTGTGCCGACCACCGCCATCACCGTCACCAACCCACCCAAAAGCGCAGACTTGCCAAACCGCGAGGACACCAGGTCAGCAATAGAGGTAATTCGCTCAGCGCGGGCGATCCGCACCAATCTGCGCAAGATCAACCACCATCCGATAAGCACCACGGTGGGGCCAAGATAAATGGTCAAAAACTCCAGGCCCGACCGCGCCGCAAATCCGACAGCGCCGTAAAACGTCCAAGCGGTGCAGTATATCGACAATGACAGTGTATAAATTAGCGGCGTGCGCATCCAGCCGCCGCGCCCGACATCACTCGCCCGCTCAGCCCAAAAGGCAACGCCAAATAGGAAAGCCACGTAAATAAGCGACACAAAAATCAGCAGATCGAGAGACAGCATTCAGCTCCGTCCCACGCCAAATCGTTTGAGTGCAAGCGCCAGACCCAGGGCGCAGAAAATCAACCCAGCCCAGACGACAAACAAGTAAATTAAAGCCGTCGAGGTCGCAGTGCCCTCGGCGGCGACACCCTCAGAGGCGCGCGGCCACATGGGCGGCAGCAAAAAAAGGATCGCCCCCACGAAAGGTAATATCAGGACGGAATCTGTCAAACGTTGCCCGCGGGCGGCATTCGCAACTCTCTTCAGAGTTTGATCGCTCTTGCCGATCACGGCAGGTGTCCAACTAACGCATTCATGGTTTGCAACACCTCTGCATTGGAAAAAGGCTTTGTCATATATTGTGATGCCCCGCGGGCCATGGCGATGTCTCGATCTTTCGACTGGCCTCTGGCAGTCAGCATCAAAATTGGGATATCTTTGTAGTCGGGCAAGCTGCGCAACTCTTCGAGAATTTCAAAACCGGAGCGATTGGGCAGCATAACATCCAAGATAATGGCATTGGGGGCGGTTTGCACGGTTGTGGCCACCGCATTGGCGCCGTCGGAATGCGCATCGACTTTCCAACCGTCGCGTAAAAATATGAAACTGAGGGCTTCAACGATATTCGGTTCATCTTCGATCAGCAAAACATGCCGCACTTTAGCCTCCCTTCGTTCAGATTTGTCATCCTTGGCACTAGAGCCGAATTCAACCCACTTTGTCAAAACCCATCTGAAAAAATTGACGGCTCGCGGCGGGCTGGGCAGGCGTCGATATTGCACAAGCGGCAGGTGCTGCCAATTGGCAAGGGCTGATCAGAACTCGGCTTTTCTGCGCGCAATATCAACATGGTCGAACGCAAAACTGGAACGCCCTCGAAACTGGCCGAGGTCACGCGCTCCGCAATGGAGAAGGTGTCAAAGAGATTTTGTTCGCCTAAAGTCCCTGGCCGGCCGCTATGCGAAATCTGGTGGCGTGCCGCGACACCGATCTGCGTCAGCGCGCCATAAAGCGGCCAGAGCGCGCAGGCCGAGCCAACCCGTGGTGCCTGGAAATCATAGCAAGGCTGTTTGAATAACAAGCCGCCACTGCCATCGCAAATCATCAACCCGACAGCTGGGCGGCTGGGATCAGGCGGCAGGCTGGCCAGGCGCCGAAATATAAGGGGGAGCGACAGCTCTGTTTCGCGGGCGATTCGCACGGGGTCCAGACCAAATTCCGCCACCAGGCTCAGCAATTTCGGCAGGCGGAAGATCTGCGCATCACGCCAGTACTGCCGAAAATATGCCATGCCCAAGATTTTTGCCGCCGCGGAAGCCTCTGCCAGCAAGGTCTCCGCTATAGCGCCATTCCAGTCTGGCAAATTTTCAAGCTCCGCAAAATGATAGGACTTATTGGCCAATAGGCTATCGAGTTCATCCAACGGCGACAGCGCATCCAGCACCCGATCCGAATCGCCATCTAGATAATCCGCAAGAGATTGGCTGGCCGTGGCGAGGCGAATACTGTCTTGGAACACATTAGTCTGGAACCTGCGCTGCCAATTTTGATCCATCTCCCCCGGCTCTGCCAAAATACTCGCGGTCGATCGAATGGCAGACGCAGTTGAGAGCACCTCATGCAACGCATCCGACAGAAATGGATCATGGGCAAGACGATCCGATAGGCTGCTGACTGTTTGGTGGAGCGCAGTAATTTGGCTCTGTTGGGCCGAAATTAGGCGCGCCCAATCTGTGAAGCGATCTGCAAAATCTTCTAACTGGCTAAGATCCACCTTCACATCTGGCCGCGCAATGGCCGCATCGCGCAGGCTGGTGACCAGACGTTTTTCGGCCCCCTGTGCCAGCGCGCCAGGCTCAATTTCCAGCGCCGCCGCGATACTCAACAGAACTTTGCCACCAATGCGGCGCCTGTTGTGCTCAATCAGGTTGAGGTAGGAGCCAGAAATTCCCGCGCGCAGAGCCACCTCGGCCTGACGTAGCCCAAGCGCCAAACGCCTTTCGCGTATCCGATTGCCGGCAAAGGCATTGCGCTCCATCTCAGACTTCCTTGGCGATTTTCTCATAAACCTTGGACGGCTCTCAAGGTTTTGTAAATTTATTTACAGTTTTCATCAAGTATCCGTGCAATAATTTACAAAATATTTGAGCAAAACAAGACCAACGTTGCACAACAATTCATCAAAGGGCGAAGATGCCTCAACACTGTGAAGTGTGTTTTCGGGGGAACCACACAATAAGAGCGGGCCCCTTTATTCAATCGGGAGGACTTCAATGTCTAAATCAATACTGACCCGTCGTAACGTGTTGCAAACCGGAGCCGCTGCTGGCGCTGGATTAGCACTGCCGACAATTTTGACCGCAGGAAGCCACAGCGGTTACACCAATGCGCCAACTGGTAACACAGTCACCTTGGGCTTCAACGTTCCCCAGACCGGCGCCTACGCTGACGAAGGTGCCGACGAGCTGCGCGCTTACATGCTGGCCGTTGAGCACCTCAATGGTGAAGGCGACGGCGGCATGCTCAATACCTTCTCGTCAAAAACTTTGGAAGGTAACGGCATCCTGGGCAAGAAAGTCGAATATGTAACAGGTGATACGCAAACCAAATCCGACGCGGCGCGTGCCTCTGCCAAATCCATGATCGAAAAAGACGGCGCCGTAATGATCACAGGCGGTTCGTCTTCTGGTGTTGCTATCGCGGTACAGGGTCTCTGCCAAGAAGCTGGCGTGATTTTCATGGCGGGTCTTACCCACTCCAACGACACGACAGGCAAAGACAAAAAAGCAAATGGCTTTCGTCACTTCTTCAACGGTTACATGTCTGCGGCGGCGTTGGCACCTGTGCTTCAGGCCCGTTACGGCAGCGACCGGAACGCCTATCACCTGACCGCCGACTATACTTGGGGTTGGACACAAGAAGAATCCATCGCTGCAGCCACTGAGGCTATGGGATGGAATACTGTTAACAAAGTGCGCACACCGCTCAAAGCGACAGACTTCTCCTCTTACATTGCCCCAGTGCTGAATTCTGGTGCGGATGTTTTGGTTCTGAACCACTACGGCGGGAACATGGTGAACTCTTTGACGAACGCTGTTCAGTTTGGCCTGCGCGACAAAGTTGTGAACAACAAGAACTTTGAAATCATCGTTCCCCTGTACTCTCGCCTGATGGCGAAGGGTGCGGGCGCCAACGTGAAGGGCATCTTTGGCTCGACGAACTGGCACTGGTCCTTGCAAGACGAAGGCTCCAAAGCCTTTGTTAAATCCTTCGGCACAAAATACGGCTTCCCTCCTTCACAGGCGGCACACACCGTATATTGTCAAACTCTGCTCTATGCAGATGCGTGTAACCGCGCTGGCACATTCAATCCATGTGGTGTCGGTGAAGCCTTGGAAGGTTTTGAGTTCGACGGTCTGGGCAATGGTAAAACATTGTATCGCGCCGACGATCATCAGTGCTTCAAAGACGTGCTGGTTGTGAAGGGTAAAGAGAACCCAACATCCGAGTTTGACCTTCTGGAAATCGTTGAAGTGACACCAATGGAGCAAGTAAAATACGCTCCAGATCACCCAATGTTTGCCGGTGGGGACTTGGGCGCATGTAACCCAGGTGCTTAGATAAAAGAGTGCAGAGGTGCCTGTCATCTCTGCACAACCACGCAATTAGGGTGCGCAAAAGCGTACCCTATTTTCCAATAAATAGATAACCCGCAGGTGGGGACCATGGACGCCATCATTCTTCAAATCCTGAACGGCTTAGACAAAGGTTCAGCCTATGCGCTCATCGCACTTGGCCTGACTTTAATCTTCGGCACGCTCGGTGTTGTGAACTTTGCGCACGGTGCGCTATTTGTAATCGGAGCGTTCTGCGCCGTTACATTGAACCGAATTTTTTCGATCAGCTTTGCGACCACCGATCCGACGAAAGTGGATTTTTTGGGCAATCCGGCCACGATCAAAACCACGTATTTGGAACATTGGTTCGGCGCAGGTCCGGCTGCTTGGATGACCGATTGGTCAGTGCCTTTGGCAATCTTACTGGCCATTCCCATCATGCTGTTGGTCGGCGTGATTATGGAACGTGGCTTGATAAAGCATTTCTACAAACGGCCTCATGCTGATCAAATCCTGGTGACATTTGGCTTGGCCATTGTGTTGCAGGAAATTATCAAGTTTTTCTACGGCGCAAACCCCATCCAAACCGCCCCGCCTGATGTTTTTATCGGGACGATGGATCTCGGAATTTGGCTGGGATTTGAAGCCAATGCTATAGCCTATCCCTATTGGCGAATGGTCTATTTCCTCTTCTCGACCGTGATCATCGGCGGCGTGTTTGCCTTCTTGCAATTCACCACCTTTGGGATGGTTGTGCGCGCTGGCATGGCAGATCGCGAAACCGTAGGCCTGTTGGGCATTGATATCGACAAACGTTTCACCATCACCTTCGCCATAGCCGCCACCGTTGCTGGACTTGCGGGCGTGATGTACACGCCGATCACCCCTCCGACCTATGATATCGGTGTAGAACTTTTGGTCCTGTCCTTTGTGGTTGTGGTTGTGGGCGGCATGGGTTCGCTGCCAGGCGCGGTTCTGGCCGGCTTTTTGCTGGGAATTGTGGAGAGCTTTGCTTCGATGAACGAAGTGAAAAACATCCTTCCGGGCATCGACCAAATCATTGTCTACTTAATGGCAATCATTGTTATCCTAGTACGTCCGCGCGGCCTTATGGGGCGCAAGGGCGTGATGGAGGATTGAGAATATGCTTGGTTTAGAAAAAAAAGACTTCACCCTACTGCTGATCGTAACGATGATGGTGATTGTCGCGCCCTTCGTGCTCAATCCCTTTCCCGAGGGAACAGCCATGGCGCAAATGTTCAACGCAGGATATCCCGACCTGATGCAGCGCTTCGCAATTTTCGGCATCTTGGTTATTGGGTTTAACATCCTTTTTGGCCTGACGGGCTACCTCTCTTTCGGTCATGCAGCCTTTCTGGGCGCAGGGTCCTATGCCGCGGTCTGGATGTTTAAGTTGCTCGGCTATGACATCATCCCGGCCATTCTTTTGTCCATCGCAGTCAGCGGGCTTTTCTCACTGGCCGTGGGATACGTCAGCCTGCGGCGCTCTGGAATTTATTTTTCGATCCTCACACTCGCGCTGGCCCAGATGATGTTCAACATGGCCTATTCGGTCTTGGGCAACCCATCTTCGAGCTACAACCTCACCAATGGGGAAACGGGTTTGCAGGTTTATAACTCTGATCCACAGGTGCTCTTGGGCGCCACAGATCCGAATTTCCCACATCTGTTCGGCCTGTCCATGCGGTCAGAAACCCACCTGTTGGTCGGGAATTGGGATTTCACGCTCAATGCTGGCTATTACCTGTCTGGATTGTTCTTACTGCTGGCCTTTTATATTTCTATTCGCATCTTTCGCTCTCCTTTCGGGCTGATGCTGCGGGCCGTCAAATCGAACCAAGAGCGGCTCAACTACACAGGTCTGAACACACGGCCCTATACATTGATGGCCTTTGTCATCTCCGGCATGTACGCCGGGCTTGCAGGCGGATTGCTGGCATGTATGGATCCTTTGGCCGGCGCGGAGCGTATGCACTGGACCGCCTCGGGAGAGATCGTCATCATGTCAATTTTGGGTGGCATTGGCACCTTGATCGGTCCCATCCTGGGCGCCGGATTCAACGAATATTTCAAAAATATCCTGTCCAAAATCAACGACAGCGTTCTGCATGAGTGGCTGTCCTTCCTGCCTGATGGCTTTGAAGACATTATGGTTACGCTGATTCACCCTTTCGTAGGCAAGGGCTGGCATCTGACTTTAGGCTTGTTGTTCATGATGGTGATCATCTTCCTTCCAGGCGGATTGGTCGAAGGTGGGCAGCGCATTGGAAAGCTGTTTAATCGCAAGAAGGCCGATGCGCCTTCCGATGAAACGCCGGCAGAATAGGAGACAGACGAATGAGTATCCTTGAAGTCAAAGGCGTCAACAAACGCTTCGGAGGCCTGCAGGCCTTGGGGAATGTAAACCTCAGCGTGCAGGAACAAACCGTTCATGCCATTATCGGTCCAAATGGCGCCGGCAAATCCACCTTGCTCAATTGTCTGGTAGGCAAGCTGATCCCAGATACGGGATCAGTGATGTTTGATGGGCAATCTGTACTCGGCCGCACGCCCTATGAAATTAACCAAATGGGCATTTCACGGGTGTTTCAAACCCCTGAAATCTTCGGCGATCTGACCGTTATGGAAAATATGATGATCCCCTGCTTTGCTAAACGCGATGGGTCATTCTCCATGACGGCCTTCGCAGCGGTGCGCAACCAAAAAGACATTATTGAGCACGCGATGCATGCGCTGGAAGACATGAATATGGCCGACAAACGCCATATGCATTCAGCTAGCCTGTCACGCGGCGACAAGCGCCGGCTTGAGATTGGAATGTGTCTTGCTCAAGAGCCACGTCTGTTGTTGCTCGATGAGCCAACCGCCGGCATGGCCCGCGCCGATACGAACAATACCATCGATCTTCTCAAACAGATCCGCGACACGCGCGACATCACCATTGCTATCATTGAGCATGATATGCATGTGGTCTTCTCGCTGGCGGAACGCATCACCGTGTTGGCGCAGGGCACACCTTTGGTGGAAGATACGCCTGAAAATATCAAAGGCCACCCGAAAGTGCGCGAAGCGTACCTCGGCGAAGCCCAAGTATAGGAGTGGCCGCGATGACACTTTCAGACACACCCGCCTACTTCTCAGTCCGTGACATCCATGCCTTCTATGGCGAAAGCTATATTGTGCAGGGCGTCAGCTTTGAGATCAATGAAGGCGAAATTCTCGCTCTGTTGGGCCGAAATGGCGCTGGAAAAACCTCTACATTGCGCGCCATTGCACGCACCGGTGATCCACAGGTTACCCAGGGTGAAATTTGGCTCGATGGGGATCCGCTACACGAAATGGCCAGTTTTGAAGCCTCTCGCGCGGGGCTTGGTCTCGTGCCAGAGGATCGGCGCATCATCCAAGGCCTGACGGTTGAAGAAAACATAAAATTGGCCCAAATCGCCCCTCCAATTGGCTGGTCTTTGGATCAGATTTACGAGCTCTTCCCAAGGCTTGAAGAGCGCCGCAAACAAGAGGGCGTCACCCTTTCGGGCGGCGAACAACAAATGCTGGCCATCGCCCGCGCCTTGGCCCGTCAAGTCAAAATCCTGCTGTTGGATGAACCCTATGAGGGGCTGGCTCCGGTGATTGTGCAAGAGATTGCCAAAACACTGAGCCACATCCGCGAGCAGGGTATCACCACGGTGATTGTGGAGCAAAATGCTGTAGCAGCCTTGAGGTTGGCAGATCGTGCTGTCATCCTAGACACCGGAACAGTTATCTATGACGGCTCTGCGCAGGCTGTTTTGGACGATGAAAAATTGCGCGCTGAATATTTGGCCATCTAATGGCCCAGGCGGAGGGGTTTACCCCCCTGTGCCCGCTTAGACGCTGCTATATTAAAGAGAGATTGCACCTATGGCTGATACTATTTATCCCCCCGCAGCTGCATTTGCGGCATCTTCCCATGCTGACAAAGCAACCTATGAGGCCATGTATGCCGCCTCAATCGCAGATCCAGACGCCTTCTGGGACGTGCAGGGCAAACGGCTCGATTGGATGACCCCTTACACAAGGGTGAAAAACACCACCTTCGAACATGCGGGCGTCTCAATTAAGTGGTATGAAGATGGCGTGTTGAACGTAAGCGCCAATTGTATTGATCGCCACCTCGCCACTCGCGGCAATCAAACCGCTATCATCTGGGAAGGCGACAATCCTGAGGATAGCGCGCACATCACCTACGCGCAGCTGCACACAGAAGTTTGCAAGCTGGCCAATGTCTATAAATCACTGGGGGTGCGCAAGGGCGACCGCGTCGTGCTCTATATGCCCATGATACCAGAGGCCGCCTACGCGATGTTGGCCTGCAACCGGATCGGCGCCGTACATTCCATCGTCTTTGGTGGCTTTTCACCGGAAGCTTTGGCGGCACGTATCACCGCTTGCGAAGCCAAACTGATCGTCACCGCTGATCAAGCGCCGCGCGGTGGCAAGGCCACACCGCTCAAAGCCAATGTGGACAAGGCTCTGGAAATTGCCGGTGATGTCCCGACCTTGGTAG
>NYTV01000135.1 GCA_002683685.1 Paracoccaceae bacterium | reverse complement strand
TTAAGCGATGACGAGACTCGTGTGCTCAGCGAGACAATGACATCAAAACTAGACCGCAGCGTTACCCTAACATCAGAAACCGACCCCTCCCTTTTGGGTGGGGCCATCATTCGTGCCGACGATCTAGTGATCGATGGCTCTGTTCGCGGCCGGCTCGATAAGCTTGCTGGCGCGCTGACCCAATGACAGAGGAATAGGTCATGCAACAGCTCAACCCCTCAGAAATCAGCGATTTAATCAAACAACGTATTGATCAGGTTGCTGTTGTATCTCAGGCGACCAATGAGGGCACCATTGTCTCCGTGACAGACGGCATCATCCGCATTCATGGGCTGACTGAAGTTCAGTACGGCGAAATGATTGAGTTTGAGGGTGGGGTCTTTGGTATGGCGCTAAACCTCGAGCGCGATTCAGTGGGCGCGGTGGTTTTGGGCGATTATAAGCAGTTGGCAGAAGGTCAAACCTGTCGCTGCACGGGCCGCATCTTAGAAGTCCCCGTCGGCCCTGAACTGCAAGGGAGAGTGGTTGATTCGTTGGGTAGCCCAATTGATGGTAAAGGTGCTATTGAAACAAAATTGACCGACGCGATTGAAAAGATTGCGCCGGGAGTGATTGCCCGACAGTCTGTTGATCAGCCTGTGCAAATCGGCCTTAAGGCCATTGACGCCATGGTGCCAATTGGGCGAGGCCAGCGAGAGTTAATTATTGGTGATCGCCAGGTGGGTAAAACGGCTATTGCTGTTGATGCGATTATTAATCAAAAAGGCACGGGCATTAAGTGTGTTTACGTGGCGGTTGGACAAAAAGCGTCCTCAGTCGCCGCTGTGGTCCGAAAGCTCGAAGAGCACGGCGCAATGGACCACACCATTGTGGTAGCGGCTAATGCGTCAGACCCAGCGGCCATGCAGTACTTGGCGCCGTTTGCGGGATGCACGATGGGTGAGTATTACCGAGATCGTGGCGAGGACGCATTGATTATCTATGACGACCTCTCTAAGCAGGCGGTAGCGTATCGGCAAATTTCTTTGTTACTGCGTCGGCCACCTGGACGTGAAGCCTATCCAGGGGACGTCTTTTATTTGCACTCTCGTTTGTTAGAACGTGCCGCTCGAGTCAATGCTGACTACGTTGAGCAGGCAACGGGTGGGGAAGTGAAGGGCCAAACCGGTTCGTTGACCGCTTTGCCTGTGATCGAGACGCAAGCGGGCGACGTTTCAGCATTTGTTCCGACAAACGTCATTTCTATTACTGACGGTCAGATTTTCTTAGAAGCCGACATGTTCAATGCCGGTGTGCGACCCGCAATGAACGCCGGTATTTCCGTTTCTCGGGTGGGTGGCGCTGCGCAAACTAAGATCGTTAAAAAACTGTCTGGCGGTATCCGTACCGCACTGGCTCAGTACCGAGAGTTGGCTGCGTTCTCGCAGTTTGCTTCTGATCTTGATGACGCTACCAAGGCGCAGCTTGAGCACGGTGAGCGCATTACTGAGTTGATGAAGCAGAAACAGTACGCACCGTTATCGATCGCTGATATGGGTGTGTTGTTGTACGCCGGCAATGAGGGTGACTTGCAAGATGTCGACGTCTCCAAGATTGGTGATTTTGAGGCTGCGTTATTGAGTTACATGCGAGCCGAACATGCCGAGGTCATGCAACAAATTGACGCCGATGGCGACTGGAATGATGACCGAGAGGCGTCCTTTAAGTCCGCGATAGCAACGTTTAAATCAACTCAGACTTGGTAAGACCGCATGGCAGCCGGCAAAGAAATACGCACTAAGATCACGAGTATTCAGAGTACTCAGAAGATCACCAGCGCCATGGAAATGGTGGCTGCAAGCAAGATGCGTCGTGCCCAGGACCGTATGGAGGTTGGAAAGCCCTATGCGCAGCGGATGCGTGCGGTAGTGGGTCATATTGCCAACTCAACTCCAGAGTATCGTCACGCCTATATGCAGGAGCGAGAGGTTAAGCGGGCGGGTTACATCATTGTGTCGACGGATCGCGGATTGTGCGGTGGACTCAATATCAACTTATTTAAAAGCGCTATTGCGTCCATGAAGGACTTGCAGGATTCGGGTGTTGATATCGAGCTGTGCTTGGTTGGTGCTAAAGCCGGCGGTTTTTTTGCCAGCGTTGGGGGCAATGTCACGGCAACGGTAAAGGACCTGGGTGAGGAACCGTCTCTCGGGGATCTGATCGGTGGCGTCAAATCGATGTTAGATGCTTATACAGAGGGCCGAATTGACGCGCTGTATCTTGCTGGCAACGAGTTTGTGAATACCATGACGCAGTCGCCAACCGTCGAGCAGCTGCTGCCCTTAAAGGCAGAACAAAGCGAATCGCTGTCTCATCATTGGGATTACCTCTACGAGCCAGATGCGCGCGAGCTTCTCGATGCACTAATGGTGCGCTATATCGAGTCGCTCGTTTATCAAGCCGTGGTCGAAAATGGTGCTTGCGAACAGGCCGCTCGAATGATCGCGATGAAAAATGCAACGGATAACGCGGGCGAGTTAATCGAAGATTTACAGCTGGTCTATAACAAGGCACGGCAAGCGGCGATTACGCAAGAACTGGCAGAAATAGTAGGGGGCGCGGCAGCGATCGGCTGAGGCGTGATCCAATAACGTAACACGATGCAGCGCGATGTTGACTGCATACCTTTTAAGATGAGGACCGGGAAATGAGTAGCGGAAAGGTCGTACAAGTCATTGGTGCCGTGATTGACGTGGAGTTTCCACGTGACAGCGTACCGCAGGTCTATGACGCACTAACGGTCGCCGAGAAAGGGCTGACCCTCGAGGTTCAGCAGCAACTGGGTGACGGCGTTGTGCGCGCGATTGCGATGGGCCCGTCTGAAGGGGTGAGTCGGGGATTGAATGTTGAAAATACGGGTGCACCTATCTCGGTTCCTGTGGGTACTGAGACACTGGGCCGCATTATGGACGTGCTGGGCAACCCAATCGATGAGAGAGGTCCTATCGGTGAGCAAGCTCGTGCTGCTATCCACCGCGCGGCACCCGCTTATGACGAACTCGCTGCGTCGGATGAGTTACTCGAAACAGGCATTAAGGTCATTGATTTAGTGTGCCCCTTTGCCAAGGGCGGCAAGGTCGGCCTATTTGGCGGTGCCGGTGTGGGTAAAACAGTCAATATGATGGAGCTTATCAACAATATTGCAACCGAGCACTCCGGATTGTCCGTGTTCGCCGGCGTCGGTGAGCGGACTCGAGAAGGAAACGACTTCTATTACGAGATGCAAGAATCTGGCGTTGTGAATGTCGAGGAGTTGGATAAATCCAAGGTCGCCATGGTGTACGGGCAGATGAACGAGCCGCCTGGTAATCGTCTCCGTGTCGCCTTAACGGGCCTGACCATGGCGGAAAAATTCCGTGACGACGGGCGTGATGTGTTGCTATTTGTCGACAATATCTACCGTTACACTTTGGCAGGAACAGAGGTGTCAGCCCTGCTGGGTCGTATGCCTTCGGCGGTGGGGTACCAGCCCACGCTGGCGGAGGAGATGGGCGTCTTGCAGGAGCGCATCACGTCGACTAAGACTGGTTCGATTACGTCGATTCAAGCCGTCTATGTTCCGGCTGACGATCTGACGGACCCCTCTCCTGCGACGACGTTTGCGCACCTAGATTCCACCGTGGTGTTGAGTCGGGATATCGCTGCGAAGGGGATTTACCCTGCGGTTGACCCCCTCGACTCGACATCGCGCCAACTCGACCCACTGATTATTGGTCAAGAACACTATGAGGTGGCACGTGGTGTGCAATCCGTGTTGCAGCGCTATAAAGAGCTCAAAGATATCATTGCTATTTTGGGTATGGATGAGCTATCCGAAGAAGACAAAACAACCGTGTCTCGTGCTCGAAAAATAGAGCGGTTCCTATCTCAGCCGTTCCACGTTGCAGAGGTGTTCACTGGTTCACCAGGCATCTATGTTTCACTTAAAGACACCATTGCTGGCTTTAAAGGGATTTTAGGCGGTGATTTTGATCATCTTCCTGAGCAGGCATTTTATATGGTGGGCTCGATTGAGCAGGCGGTCGAAAAGGCGGCTAAGCTCTGACGCGCGTCGGGGACTGATTTATGGCGATGACTTTACAGTGCGATATTGTGAGCGCAGAAGCTCAGATCTACACAGGGCTGGTGGAGCTCCTCGTTGCCACCGGTATTGAGGGTGAGTTGGGCGTTTGCCACGGACATGCCGCCTTGCTAACGAGACTGATTCCCGGGCCTATTCGTATTGTTGAACCGACGGGTGAAGAGCAAGTTTACTATGCCTCTGGCGGGTTTTTAGAAGTCCAAGGTGACGTCGTCACTGTTTTGGCTGATACCGCTGTCAGAGCTGACGATATCGATGAGGCCGCCGCCGAGACGGCGCGTCAAAACGCTGAAGAAGCGCTTGCGAATCAGCAGGGAGAAATCGATTACGGTCGTGCCTCCGCACAATTGGCGGAAGCGACGGCGCAATTATCTGCTCTACGTAAACTCAAGAACCGCGCTGGCCGCGGGTAATACCCCCCCAATAAACGGGTTTATTTTGGTGTTTGTTTGCCGAAGGACGGCCGCGCGCTTGCAAACTGAGCCCGGTGGGTAATGATAACCCTTGCGTAGAGCCTTGAGCGGATCTCTCATGTTGGAAGTCATCATTTTGGCCGCCGGACAAGGTAGCCGGATGCAGTCCAGGCTGCCTAAAGTACTCCACCAGTTGTCTGGCCGGCCGCTAGTTCATTACACCTTGGATGCCGCTCGCGCAGCCGGGGCTGACCGTATTCATGTTGTGATTGGTTGTGGCGCCGATGCCGTAGAAGCGGCAGTTCAGGCTCCCGATGTGCAGTGTCACCTGCAAGCACAACAAAAAGGCACGGGCCATGCCGTGCAGCAAGCGATCGGAGCTTGCCACCCAGATTCTACTTTGCTCGTGTTGTTTGGTGATGTCCCGCTGGTGAGTGATACGACTTTGCGGGCAGTGGTGGCCGCTGCTGCTGAGGGCGGCATTGCCATGCTATCAGCCGAAGTGGAGGACCCATCAGGCTATGGCCGGGTTGTTCGTGATGACCAAGGCGATTTTTTGGCGGTTGTCGAACACAAAGACGCATCGGTAGCCCAACACCAGTTGCGTGAGATTAATACCGGTGTGTTGGCGGGCAAAGCTAACCGTCTTAACGATTGGCTGTCACGGATCCAGAATAACAACGCGCAATCAGAATATTATCTACCTGATGTCTTGGCGCTGGCTAAAGCAGATGGCATCGCCGTTGCAGTGGTGGTCTCTGACAGTGCGCTGGATACTTTGGGGGTGAATACACCGCAGCAACTAGAGTACTTGGAGCGCCAGCATCAGCAGGTGCTGGCGGAGCAGTTGATGACGTCCGGCGTTTTGGTAGCTGATCGAACGCGGTTGGACATCCGAGGGTCGTTACACTGCGGTCGTGATGTGTCGATTGATATTAATGTGCTGTTCGAGGGTCAGGTGATTCTGGCGGACGAGGTGACGATTGGCGCCCACTGCGTGATCCGTAACGCCACTATCGAGGCGGGTGTGCAAGTTCGGCCGTTTACTCATATTGATGGTGCCATTATCAAGTCGGGCGCAGAAATTGGCCCTTACGCTCGTCTGCGCCCTGGCACTGAGATTGGCGAGCAGGCGAAAGTGGGTAATTTTGTTGAAATAAAAAATGTGTCGCTGGGTACGGGCGCGAAAGCCAATCATCTTACTTATCTGGGTGATGCCACCGTGGGAGCTTGGAGCAATGTGGGCGCAGGCACTATCACGTGCAATTACGATGGGGCCAATAAATATCGAACCGAACTGGGCGAGGGCGTGTTTATCGGATCAAACAGCACCCTAGTGGCCCCGTTGTCTGTCGCGTCGGGTGGCTTTGTGGCTGCGGGCTCGACGATTACCGATGATGTGTCAGGCGATCAGCTGGCGGTCGCCCGAGGTCGGCAGCGTAACGTAGAGGGTTGGCA
>NYTV01000134.1 GCA_002683685.1 Paracoccaceae bacterium | reverse complement strand
TGTCTGGGATGTTAATATTCAGCGCCAGTTGCATCGCCTTCGAGGTCAGGCCAATTTTCCAACCAGTCACACGCCGACCATCGGCAATCTTGAGCGCGACCAATGCTTTTTGCACCGCATAGGCATCATCCATCGTCATCTTAGGATGGGCGCGGGTCAACAGTCCGATCTGCTCATGGCTTTTTTCGGCCTCAAATAGGGCCTGCGCCGCGCGGGAGATCTCTGCGGGGGTCATGTCTCATCCTCAACAGAGTTGCGTAAGGTCCCGAGGCCATCAGCGTGAACTTCAACCATATCACCGGGTTTGAGATAGATTGGCGGATCAAACCGCGCGCCAGCACCCGTCGGCGTTCCCGTGACAATGATATCTCCCGGCATCAAGGTAGTGAACGTGGAGATATATTCAATTTGGCGGCGGATGGGAAAGATCATGCGGCTGGTACGATCATCTTGGCGCAACTCCCCGTTTACACGGGTGGTGATGCGAACATCGTCCAGCTGCGCAGCCGCCGTAAAAGGCACCAACCACGGGCCCATAGCACCTGATTTATCCCAGTTCTTACCCTGAGTGACGTTGAATTTCGCGTGGCGCACCCAATCTCGGATCGTCCCCTCATTGCAAAGGGTCATAGCGGCAATGTGATCATATGCATCGGCTTGCGAAATGCGCCGCCCTGCCTTGCCGATGACAATGGCAATTTCGCCCTCATAATCGAGTTGATGCGACTCTGGGGGCCGGATCAAGGCCTGTTCATGCCCCACAAAACCACGGGCAAACCGTGGGAAGAGTGACATATTCGCAGGCGCTTGGCTGCCGTCTTTGTATTCCGCATTGCGATCTGGAAAATTGACTCCGACGCAAATAATCTTCTCACTGCCCGCCACGGGCATCTCATAGGTGAAGCTGCCAAAAACATGGGTGACCGAGGCCCAATCAGCCGCTTCAGCCAGCTGCGGTAAGGCCTGCGCGCAGATCACCTCGGTTAAATTCGCCCATTGTGGGAAGTTTGCTGACAGAGCAATAAAGCCAGCGTCGGTCACAGCCCCATATAGTTCCTCTCCCGCCGCGCGGATGGATGCAAACTTCATGGGTTTTCTCCTTTGAAAGACGGCGCATTGATCCGCGCATGGATGCTGTTTGTTTTCCAGCTGAAGGGTTTGGAGATCGTCACAATTTCCAACGACAGCGCAAAATGTGGCTCCGCCAGCAGCGGAGCAAAAACGGCCTTTGCACGCGCCATCAAAAACGCACCGACCTCCGATTTGGTCGCATCACTGCGCCCCTCTCCCATGCGTAGGATCATATCCACAAAGGCATTCTTGGGATGCTCATCGGCAACAGAATAGTGCAGCATTGGATGCGCCCGGACCCTTATGCCGGCCAAAGGAAACACAGCAGTTTCTTGCATAGCCACATTCATGACGGAGCAAAATTCTTTTATATCAGTGTCATGGTCTAAATTCTGCGAATATTGAACGATCAGATGTGGCATGGGGCGTCCTTGTCAATAATGCCGAAATCATCGCAGTCTTACAGAAAATGACAAGTCAGGAGTGCTGATAGACCCGGATTTTCTGGATTTTAGATCAGGTGACCACAGATTTCCTTGACAGAGCGGAGCGTCTATAATTAGTTCATATATGAATAATTCATAGATGAGTGATAAATGCCTAAATTTCTGGACAGCCTCCCAATGATTCTCAGCCGCTCATTGGATCGGGTGATGCCAAGCTATCGGCGGCTGTTTCAAGCCAATGATCTGACAGACCAGCAGTGGCGGGTTCTGCGCGCGCTTTGGGAAAAACAGCATCTCACCTCAGCGCAAATTTCGCAGATCACCCTCTTACCGCCGCCCTCATTGGTCGGAATTTTGGATCGGCTTGAGAAGAAAAACCTCATTGGGCGCCTGCGCTCTACGGAAGATCGCCGTCACATACATATCATTCCCACCCAAAAAGGCCGGGCCTTGATGGAGCATATGATGCCCATGGTGGAGAGCATTCATGACGATTTTATGCAGCGCGTGACAGCGGCTGAATGGGACGAATTTAATCGAATTTTGAACAAATTATCAGAACCCACAAAGAAACGGAATTTGGCATGAAAAACGCTGGAATCAGAACCGGAGCGCAGTATCTTGAGGGGCTGCGTGATGATCGTGAAATTTGGACGCGCGGAACGCGGGTTCAGGATGTGACAGCTGAGCCGGGTATGGCCGGCGGCGCAGCCTCTTTGGCGGGATTTTTGGATCGGCAGCATGAGACGGCCTACCGCGATATCGTGACCTATAAAGACGCCCAGGGCATTTGCTGTGCGATCTCGCATATGGTGCCCAAATCCAAAGACGATGTGGTGCGGCGCGGCCGCGCATTCTATGAATGGGCCACATGGTCCAACGGGATGTTTGGCCGCACTCCCGATTATAAGAACGCCTCTGTTATGGCCTTTGCCCATGCCCCAGGATTTCTAGCCCAGGGCAGCAAAGGGCAGGCAGATTTTGTTCAAAATATGACCCAGTTCTATGACGATGTACGGCTGAATGATCGGGTGTTGACCCATACTTTGGTGAACCCATCCGTGTCACATGCACAGGCCACCAGCGGCAAATTCAACGATGAGGTTGCATTGCATGTGGTTAAAGAAACCAGTGCTGGGATCATCGTGAAAGGCGCAAGGCTGTTGGCCACTTTGGGGCCATTATCTGATGAAATCGAAGTCTTCCCCTCAACGCTTTTGCGGGCCGATGACAGCAATATTCCCTTTGCCTTCGCCTTCGCCATTCCCATCGCCACCCCAGGTCTCAAGATGATCTGCCGAGACAGCTATGACCATGGTAAATCTCATTTCGATGCCCCCCTGTCTTCGCGCTATGAGGAGATGGATGCAGTGGTCATTTTTGACAATGTCTTGGTCCCCTGGGAGCGGCTTTTCATGTATGGTGAACCTAAACTATGCAACCAGGCTTTCGCGCAAACCAATGCCGTGGTGCATATGGCCCATCAAGTGGCCTGCGGAAAGCTGGCCAAGGCAGAGTTCATGGTCGGCGTCATGTGCGCCATTGCCAAGGCAACGGGCCGCGACAAGGATTTGGCCACAAAGGGCATGATTGCCGAAGTCATGTTGATGGCAGAAACCGTGCGCGCCCTGCTCTTTTCGGCAGAACAACAGGCCCATGAGGATCAATGGGGAAATTTCATTCCCCTACGCGGCCCTTTGGACGCCTCGCGCAACCTCTTTCCTAAAATGTACCCGCGGATGGTGGAGATCCTGCAACTCTTGGGCTCCTCCTCTCTCATGGCGACACCAACCGAAGCGGATTTCAGCAACGCCATGGCAGGCGATGTGGAAAAATATTTCCAGCTGACCCATATGGACAGCCGCGACCGCGTTGCCCTGTATCGCCTAGCTCATGACATCGCCGTGTCGGGCTTCGGCAATCGTCAGGCACTTTATGAGCGCTTCTTCTTCGGTCCACCGCAGATCATGAGTTCAGTCTATTTTGACGGTTATGACAAGGACAGCAAGATTGCCCGCGTCGAAGATCTTTTGGCGCAGGCCTAAAGATTTTAACCCTGAGCCAATCTTGACTGGCCGGACTATGCTTCGATACGCAAACCTGAGCTTTGATCAAACAGGTGCAGAACATCACGTTTCGCCGTGAACCACATGGTCTTACCTTTTGCAGTTTCCGGCGGATGCTCCATTTTCACAATGAAGGCCTCGCCAGAAGCGCTCAGCAAGTGAACCAAAGCATATTCGCCCAATTGCTCGACCAGATCCAATGTCCCGCCCACAAGCGCCTTGGCTTCCGTACAGGACGTCAGATGCTCCGGGCGAATGCCTATATGCGCGCCACTGGCCGCGGCTGGCAAAGACTTTTTGCCATTTTCAGCCAAATCTGCTGCTGTGAGAAAATTCATCTTCGGACTGCCAATAAATTGCGCCACAAAAGCATTGGTGGGGTTGCAATAGAGATCAATAGGCGAGCCGATCTGCTCCACCCGGCCCGCACGCATGACGACAATTTTGTCGGCGAGCGTCATGGCCTCGACCTGGTCATGGGTTACATAGACCATGGTGGATTTCAAACGCTCGTGCAAACGGGCAATTTCCAAACGGGTTTGCACGCGCAAAGCGGCATCCAGATTGGACAGTGGCTCATCAAACAAAAAAACTTCGGGATCGCGAACAATTGCCCGGCCAATCGCCACGCGCTGACGCTGCCCACCCGATAGGTTACGCGGGCTGCGGTCCAAATAATCGGTGATCTGTAGCACTTCTGCGGCTTCACGCACGCGACGATCAATTTCCTTAGGCGGCGTCTTCGCCTGCTTGAGACCGAAGGCCATATTATTGAAAACGGTCATATGCGGATAAAGCGCATAGGATTGGAACACCATCGCCACGCCACGCTTGGCTGGCGCTACGTCATTTACGACTTTGTCGCCAATGGAAATTTCACCAGAGGTGACTTCTTCCAAACCTGCAATCATCCGCAGCAAAGTCGACTTGCCACAGCCTGACGGCCCTACAAAGACAACAAATTCACCTTCTTCAACATCCAAGTCCACCCCATGCATGACCTGAATGTCACCATAAGATTTTTTCACGTCACGAATTGTTAGACTGGCCATTTTTTTTCCATTTCTGTGATTGCAGTGATCAACGCTGGCGTAAATTCCGGATGGACTTGCGGCAGCGCGCCCCAAAGCGAAGCGGATTGCGCAAAACGGTCGACTTGGCCCTCTTGCAGCAGCTCGCGTAGATTGTCCCAATATGGCTCCCCATACGCGATTGGCAGGGCTCCAGACTCGATATGCTTACAAAAGACATACCAGCTCGCAATTGCGCGCAGCCCAGCGCGCGGCAAAATTCCCTGTTTCAGGCATCCGGCGAGAGTTGGCCGAATGAAGATTGGAAATTTCAGATATCCATCCGCACAGATCCGCTCAACCGAATCCCCGATGGATGCATTTTTAAATCGCGCTATGATTTGATTAAGATATGGGTCTTTGTCGAATGGCAGCGCCTCGGTCAAAGCAGGCAAGACTTCACACCGTTCAAATTCTTCGAAATGCGCAAAGAGCTCTGGATCCGCCATCGCCTGATCAAAAGTGTGATGTCCGGCCAAAGCACCCAAATAGGCCAAGCAGGTATGACCACCATTGAGAATGCGAATTTTTGCTTCTTCATAGGGGTCCACGTTCTGGGTGAAGGTGACACCAACTTTCGTCAGATCCGGCCGCTCGGCTGCAAACTGATCGTCAACCACCCATTGCATGAAATCTTCGGCCATTATCGGAACAAAGGGACTGGGGCCAAAAAGCGCGTCCACTTCGCTTTGCAATTTCTCCGTCGTGCGCGGTGTAATGCGATCAACCATCGAACAAGGAAAGGTAACCCAGGCTCGCACCCATTCCACAAGATCCTCAGCACCGATCAAATTAAGATAGGCAAGGAGGTTGCGCTGCAACATTTTGCCGTTTCGCCGAATGTTATCGCAGCACAAAATCGAAATTCCGCCCAATCCGGCTGCTTGCCTACGCGCCAAAGCGCGGATCAAATAGGCGTAGATGGTGCAAGGTGCAGCGCCGCCAAGCTCTGCAACGATGGTGGGATCTTCAGAGTTTAATGCCCCGGTTTCGTCCATATAATAGCCACTTTCGGTCACTGTAATTGTAACCATATGCACCGATGGACGCGCCAATAGCTCTTCGGCCTCCTCGGCATTATCCGCCCAGTCAGAAAATTTCACATGCGAGCGCACGCGGCGAAAATCTATCTCGCCACTGCCGGACATGGACTTCAGCACATAGCCATGCTGTGCCTCTTTAAGAGGGGCAAAACTGGGCGATTCAGCAGCCCGCAGATTGACCGCGGCAATACCCCAGCGCAGATCTCCCGTTTGATCCATGTAATCATCAACATAAAGCGCCTGATGCGCCCGATGAAAGGCACCAAAGCCCAAATGCACAATGCCGATTTCGCAGTCAGAGCGGCTATACGCTGTCTCAAACAAGGCAGGAGAAGACATTCGGTTCATGAGACAACTCCTAAATTGGGGGCCAGGTCGGCTTGAGCAGTTTGACGATATTCGGTGGGAGTCATGTGCTTCATCTTTAAGAAATGGCGATTGAAATTCGCCAGATTTTGGAACCCGACATCGAAGCAAATCGACGAGACCTGCGCATCGGTTGCATAGAGCATGCCGCATGCCTGCCCAATTCTAATCCGCGTCACAAATTCAACAAATTTATGACCCGTGGTCGCTTGAAAGTTACGCGAAAACGCTGTTGGTGACATGCGCGCGATTGCAGCCGCGCGCTCAACGCAGATATCTTCTGCAAAGTTATTCACCACAAAATCAATAACCTCACCAATACGCGCCTGCTTTCCGTTTCCGTCCGTCTGAACCATCTTACTGACCGAAAGCACCTTCTTTTCGGCATGTTCATTCACTCGCACCATGAGACGCAAAAACGCCACAATCCGATCAGGCCCACGGGCATCACGAATGGCCTCCATGTGGCCGCGTGCGAAAGTCGGGTTAAATCCAACAAACTCAATGCCAGATTGCGATAGGGTCAACATGCGCTGCATGTCAGCAAATTCTGGGAAGGCCGTTTTCAAGGCGTCAAAGCTGGATTGATTAAACTGAACCAACATATCGCGGATTTTAACCTCGCGCGCCCAGACATCGTCCGTCACCCAATTATGTGGCAAATTCGGGCCAGTTAAATAAAGCGCGCCAGGTCCAAAATCACCGATGTAATCACCCACAAAGGCCTTGCCACGGGTTTCTGCGATAAAATGTAACTCATATTCTTCATGGCTGTGCCAACGGCACAAATCTGTCGGCAGACCGTGCTCGAGATAGCGGATGCTCCTCGTGGATCGGTCAACAAACTCAATTTCCGGCCGGATAATAGACATGGTTTACCCCAGCCCGCCGTTACGGTCTGCAGCCAGCGAAAATATGATGACGAAAGTAGGCTGCATTATTTAACCGCACCAAACGTAAGACCCTGGACCAATTGCTTTTGGCAAAACCATCCTAGAACGACGATAGGACCAACAGCAGCCGTCGAAACAGCCGAGAGACGGCCAAAGAACAAGCCCTCAGGCGCACGGTTACCTTCAATGAGTTTTGACAAGGTGGCCGCGTCAATGGTTGTAAGACGGACGGTCCAATAGGCCTCATTCCAACAAAAAATGAATGTCAAAAGCGCGGTTGAAGCAATGCCGCCCCAAGCCAGAGGGATCAAAATATCCTTGATCTCGCCCCAAGTGCTCACCCCATCCATTTTGCCCGCTTCGATGATATCTTTCGGAATTTCTTTAAAATAGGTGAATAACATCCATATGACGATCGGTAGGTTAATCAAGCAAAGAACCACGATAACCAAAAAATGCGTATCAAAAAGACCAAGCATATTCTTGGTCAAGAACGTCATTGGATAAAGAACCGCGGCGGCTGGGAGCATTTTGGTGGATAGCATCCAGACCAAAATATCCTTGGTATGACGGCTTGGGTCAAAAGCCATCGCATAGGCGGCCGGCACGCCAACAACTAAGGCGAGGGCAGTGGCAAATGTGGCTGTGATGACAGAATTGATCGCAAAGCGCCAATAGTCATAGTTTTCGGTCATATTGGCGTAGTTTTCCAAGGTCGGCGTGAAGAAAAATAGATGTTCTGGCTTTACCGCATCGGCATCGGTCTTAAAGCTGGTGAAGACCAACCAAAAAATCGGAAAGAAAAAGATCAGGGCAATGGTCCAAGCCAAGGCCGGCCAAAGAATTCTGCTCAAGGGAGTGGTTTGTGCAACTGCAGCCATGGTGTATATCCTAATCCATCAAGCTTTTACCAACCATGCGCAACAAAAATATTGCGATGATATTGGCAAGAATTACGGCGAAAATGCCCGTGGCACTCGCAGCACCAATATTGTTCGATGTGAATTCACCGATCAAATATGGCAAGTTTTTGTTCCCGTTCCCGCGGCTTACAATCTCGATCTCCGCATAGAGCGACAGATGAAAAATTGATTGAATCATCACCACAATAGCAATGGGGCGGGCCAAATGCGGTACGGTGAGATTGATGAACTGGGACCAGGCGCTGGCGCCATCAAGCATAGCCGCCTCTTTTTGCGATTCATCTTCAGACTGCAAAGAGGTCATGAAAATAAGTACTGCAAACGGCGTCCACTGCCATGTGACCATCATGATCACAGCATAAGCAGAGGTCTGGGTGGCGCGAAAAGATATTGGTTTAAGCTCTGGCCACATGGAGAAAAATTGCCCAATGAGCGGAAACTCTCGCAGACCAACAACCAAATCGTTGATGCCGGCAACCGCGAGGCCATTTAGACCCAAGACCGGATCCAAGATCATATTGATCCAGAGCACCGCGTTTACAGCGGGCATCACGAAAAACGGTGAAATCAGCAAGACCCGCACAATGCCCCGTCCAGGGAAGCTGCGGTTTACCAAAACGGCGATTAACAACCCGAAAACAACAGTGAAGATCAAAATGCTGACGACAATGAAAACACTATTTTGTATTGCAAACCAAAAATCTTTGGCTTCAAGCACATACTTATAGTTTCCCAAGCCACGCCAATTCTCAATTGATGGGGTGGTCCATTCCGGCCGACGCAGGCTGTTCAAAACGTAACGAATAAACGAAAAAAACAGTGTCATTCCCAGTGGCACCAGCATCCACATCAGCAGCATCAAAACTGCGGGGGCTTGCAACAATCTTGGAAGCGTGCGGTTGGCCATGGGAAGGTCATCCTTGGAATGGGGATTGGTTTTAGTACTTTGGTGCACTTGAAGAGTCAGGGGAGGCGATATGCAGGGCATACCGCCTCCACCTTCATCGGAATGAACCGATTAGTAGCCCGCCTCATCCATGATGGAGACAGCAGCCGCTTGAGCCGCAGCCAAAGCATCTTCCACTGATTTCGCGCCAGACAATGCAGCAGCCATTTCTTGACCGAATGCAGAACCGATTTCTGGGAACTCAGGGATCGCAACAAACTGAACACCTACATATGGCTTCAGGTCAGTCGCTTCTGGCGCTGCAGAGTCGATAGCGGCCATTTCAGCGGCAGCAAAGCCTGCAACAGCTTTAAACTCAGGTATATCATATGTGGACGCACGCTGACCTGTTGGAACAGACCCCCAACCAAAGTCTGGGTGGTTGCCGACAGCCTGAACATAGTCTTTGGACGTTGCCCACTCGATGAAGTCACGCGCTGCGTCCGCATTTGGGGAACCAGCAGGAATTGCCATTGCCCAAGCCCAAAGCCAGTTGGCTCCCACGGGGTTACCAGCGTTTGGTGACTGCGCATAAGCAACATTTGGGTTCTCTAGGAAAGAGGCCGCGATGGTCGCGTCGATCCACAGACCACATTTGTCTTGGTTGTACAGCGCCAAGATTTCGTTGAAGGAGTTACCTTCGGAGCCTGGAGGGCCGTAATTCGCCAAAAGATCAACGTAGAAGCTTACTGCTTCATTCCAAGCCGCTGAATCCAGCTGTGGCTTCATGTTTTCATCAAACCAACGCGCGCCAAATGAGTTGGCAACAGTTGTGATGAAAGCCCCATTATCGCCCCAGCCTGGCTTGCCGCGCAAACATGCGCCATAAACACCATTGTCTGGATCGTGCATCGCCATTGCAGCGCCTTTTACATTGGCCCAGCTGTCATTGTTGCGGATTTTCACACCAGCGGCATCAGCCAAATCTTTACGGTACATAACCATAGAAGATTCGCCATAAAACGGCGCAGCGTAGAGCGTGCCGTTGTGGGACAGACCGGCACGCATGGCAGGCAAGATATCTTCTACGTCATACCCAGCACTAAAGTTCAGCGGCTCGATCCAACCAGCAGCACCCCAGATTGGAGCTTCTTGCATGCCGATATTGATGATGTCGTACTGACCGCCACCGGTGGCTGTGTCAGAAGTAACCTGCTCGCGCAGAACGCCCTCTTCCAGAGCAACCCAGTTCAGGTTTACGCCGGTTTTGGCTGTGTAAGCTTCAGCAACTTTTTGCATGTTGATCATGTGACCGTTGTTAACGATCGCAATTGTAAGATCTTGGGCAGAGACCGCGGTGGCCCCTGTTGTTGCAACTGCAACAGCAGCAACTGTGTTAAATAGAGATTTCATGTTTTCCTCCCTGAAATCGCGGTTGGTCGTTCAACCAGTCTTCATTGCATGAGCGATTAACCATCCTGTCACAAATATTTTTGCCGCAAAGAGTAATACTTTTTTTACGCAATAAAAAAGTATCTCGGTATTTTTCGTTGATTTTGTATATGAAGGGGGCTGGCTGCGTCAATCATATCCTGTCAGGCGCATTGATCGACGAAGGGCAGGCGCCACAGCGCAAATCCTCAACGAAGGCCCATTTGATTTGGTGCTACTGGATTACACCATGCCTGGCATGAACGGCCTTACCGGGCTCGAATCAGCGATCAAGATGAACGAAAGTCGTCCTGTTGCTCTCATGTCGGGCACCGCGCCAAAAGCCATTGCACAGAAAGCACTGGATCTCGGGGCCATAGGATTTTTGCCCAAAACAATGGGTGCTAAGCCCTTTGTCAATGCGGTGGAGTTTATGGCTGCAGGCAACGTCTATGCTCCAATTAAATTCATGACCAACGACAGCACCGAAGAGCTCAACTCGCTCGCCAAGGGGCTTTCCATCCGGGATTTGCAAGTCTTAGGCGGCCTGTGCCAGGGCTTGGCCAATAAGGAAATTGCCCGCGATTTGGAGCTGCAAGAAGTCACGATCAAACTGCATGTGAAAACGCTGTATCGCAAACTCAATGTCAAAAATCGCACCTATGCTGCGATGATGGCCAAGGAGGCCGGTCTTTTTAAAGTTAAAGACCTCTTCGGCTGCCGGTGGCTCACGAGACGCGGGCTGCGGTCGAGCAAAGCAACATAGCATAACATCGGCACGAGCTGTGACATCAAAATCAATTGCAATGTTAACCGTTTTAGCCTGCAGCAGGGCTGTCTTCTGCAAGCGACGCTTTTTGCGGCGCGGTTCTTAAGATCGCATAGCCAAATAGGCCTGAAACGATAGACCCCAGCAAAACACCTAAGCGCACGGCATTCATCTCATCATCGGCCCCAAAGGCCAGAGATCCAATGAAAAGACTCATCGTAAAACCCACTCCGGTCAGCGCGGCAATACCATAGATGTGCCTCCAGGTGACACCCTGTGGCAAGCGCGCAAAGCCAGTTTTGACGGCAAGAACTGTCGCACCCATGACGCCAATCTGTTTTCCAAGGAACAGTCCAGCGGCAATACCCAAGGTTAAAGGTTGCGCAAAATCGGCCCAAGTCAGACCCGTAAGTGTGACGCCCGCATTGGCAAATGCAAAAATCGGCAAAATCATATAGGCAACCCAAGGGTGCAGGGCATGCTCAAGATGGTGCAGCAAAGAGTGATCGCCGTCCTCGCGTTTCATCGGCACGGTCAGGGCGATCATCACCCCAGCCAGGGTCGCATGCACGCCGGACTTCAAAACAAAAACCCACATCAAAACGCCAATCAAAACATAGGGCGCCGCGCGCTTCACCCCCGCTCGGTTCAACCCGACCGCAATAGCGAAGCCAATCAGCGCAAGCGTCAGCGCATTGGTAGACAGTTCTGACGTATAGAATACAGCAATAATGACAATTGCGCCAAGGTCATCAATGATGGCTACTGCCAAGAGGAAAACTTTCAGCGCCAAAGGCGCGCGGCTGCCGACCAGAGCCAAAATTCCAAGCGCAAAAGCAATATCTGTTGCCGTTGGAATAGCCCAGCCAACAAGGGTTTCCGGAGATCCGGAGTTGATAAAATAATAGACCAAACCAGGCACGGCCATTCCGCCGAGTGCCGCAATAATGGGCAGGGCAGCCTTATCAAAGCTCGACAGCTCACCGGCGAGGACTTCACGCTTGATCTCCAGCCCGACCAAGAAGAAGAAAATCGCCATCAACCCATCATTGATCCATAATAGTGCAGGTTTTGATATCTCAAAACTGGCGATCCCAATCCGAACATTGGTGTCCAATATTCCAGAATAGATCGAAGCAAGGTTGGTATTGGCAAAGATCATGGCCAAAATCGCCATAGCCATCAGCACCAATCCGGCGCTGGCTTCCAGCTTAAGGAACTCCTGAATACGGGTTAAGGCTCTGGTCATTTCTGGCGCTCCTCTTAGCTTGCCCTTTGCATAGGAGATATGGCCCCCAAAGATCAAGGGCTAGGCGTGGATTATTCCCACGCTTTCGCCAAACCATGTTCTGGATCAGAACAGCATTAAGACAGTGCCCATGAGTGTGCATCCGATCACCGCATAACCGCCGTCAATAACTTTTAATTGAAGGGGCTTGCGCCGAATTCATTGTTCATCATCATCCAGGGCATAATCAAAAACGCCCCAATGCCAAACCCTGCAATTGCGCCACCAGACACGGAGGTCACGCCACTGGCCCCAAGCACATGGCGCGTCATCCCAGCCACCAGAGCCGCCGAGACCACACTCAGGATATCAGGGCGTGGGTTTGAAGCATTCAACGGCTTGCCATCTGCACCCTGAGGCACACCAGAAGCGGCCATCCAAGGGCCAGACAAAACCATGTGCAAAACGGCACCAAAGAAAAATGATGCGGCCGCCGCCGCCAATACACTGAAAAGTCCCATAATATGTTTCCTTTGAAAACATATTGACGCTAAAAATGTTGAGACTCTATGTCAAGGGCGATTGCCCGCTCAACACTCTGACTTTTCGAGAATAATTTTCCATTCCTCATCGCGCACCGGTTGCACCGAAAGCCGTGTATATTTCACCAAAGCCATCTCCGCCAATCGCGGATCTGCTTTACACATGGTCAAGGTGACAGGTTTGGCCAATGATCTTACGGCGCGGATATCAACACAATCCCACCGTGGATCCTCGGTTTGACTGTCTTGATGCGACAGCGCGCAGACCTCGACAATACCCACAATCGCCTTCTGTGCTTGCGAATGGTAGAAAAACGCCTGATCGCCCAGCTGCATAGCGCGCATATTGTTGCGGGCCTGATAATTGCGCACGCCATCCCACTCTTCTCCGGCCATCCCTTTTGCCTGTTGATCTGCCCAGGACCAGGTG
>NYTV01000133.1 GCA_002683685.1 Paracoccaceae bacterium | reverse complement strand
GGTGATATCTTTATACACGGAACGCCCCGCTCCTATCGCTTCTTTTTCAAAGATTGGACCTGGGGATGTGTGGCTGTGAGTAACCGTGAAATTGAAGAAATTTATGCGATGGTTGATATCGGCACGCCAATTTGGATTTATCCCTAGCGTCCGTCTGGCGCGCGCAACTAGCATCGCAAGGTCGCGCGTTATGTTCTAAATCGGCGCTCCTATGCCGGTGACCAAAGTCCACCAAATTTTGCCACCTGGTTCTTGATACCAGCTAAAACCCATTTCCTGTGCGTCTGGCGCGAGGATGATTGTCCGCGTGGCCGGGGTCGCCATCCAAGCTGCGAGAGTCTCAAGTTCTGACTCAAAGGTTTCGGAAATATTTTCGCCCAGAAGCGTTCCTTCATATCCAACGCGCTCCATACGGTCGAGCGGAGAGGACCCATCCGAGCCAAAATGCCAGGCGCGGTTTTGTATCGCCATATCGCGCGCATGTGTGGCGGCAGCGGCATTGAGCTTGGCATTGAAGATCAAGGTTTGCAGGCCACCTGCGCGCCGAAGGCTGTTTATACCATCTAATATGCTATATTGAATACGCGCTGCATCAGAGGGTTTGATGACATATATCGGACGCAACGGGCGATCTCCGGGCCCGGTATTGGAGCCGGTACCCGGTGTACATGCCGCCATTAGGAGCAAGCCAATCGCTAGAACGACCCGATAAATCATGTTAATTCCTCAACGCTGTGCAGCGTACATAGCGGCAATGCGTTGCTAATCAAACCCAATATTAAGACAAATTCTGCAAATCACGCGTGTTTGATTTGTGTGTTGTCGAGTTTCTTTGTAAGCAGCCTCAACACATGTGGAGTAAAATGACATGGGCCGAGCAAAATTACACTTACCAAGACGGGCGTTTTTGACGGGGGCGGCATCTCTGTCGGGCACGCTCGCCCTGTCGCAGGAGACAAGGCTTCTTGATGCTGGCGAAGCGGACACAGGCTCCAGCAAGACAGCCCTGCGCAATATCAGCAGTTTTAGAATGTTGGATTGGCGCCCTTATTTTGACACACTTAAAAACGGGGCAATTTTGTCTGATATAGACTCGCGTGCGCTGCATTACTGGTCTGAGGACGAATCTATTTACAAACTCTATCCCACATCTGTTCCGATGACCGCTGATTTAACACGCAAAGGCCGGACGAAAGTTGTGCGCAAGGTTGTTGGCCCATCCTGGCGACCAACTCCCGAGATGCGCAAACGCAACCCGGAATGGCCTGAATTTATCGGGCCAGGGCCGGACAACCCATTGGGAAGCCACGCTCTTTATCTTTCTTGGACCTATTACCGTATTCACGGAACCCATGATACGCGTAAGATTGGCCGCAGGTCCTCGAATGGGTGCATCGGGCTTTACAACGAGCAAATTGCAGAACTACATGATTTGACTAAGGTTGGCACTCAGGTGTTGCTTATTTGACGAGTGTCGCACTTTTGGCGAAAATATGCCGAAACTGCATTTGCAAAAATAAATTTAATTTGCTTTATCCAGCTCGTAATCTGGGTGGGTTAACTTTTAGGTTCTGCACGAGCTTCGTGAGAACCAAAACGAATGGAGACGAAAATGAAAAAACTAATTTTGGCGACAGTCGTTGCGGCAGCCGCAACCACAGCTTTCGCAGGCGGTATGAGCGAGCCGGTCATGGAAGCACCTGTTGTTGCGTCCGCAATGGATCAAGCAGCTGGTTCTGCAAGCACGTTGTTGCTTCCACTGGCATTGATCGCGATCGTGGTACTGGCAACCAACTAATTGGCAACCAAATAAGTAGTTGCTTACAAGTATCAATTGAAAAAGGGCCGCTGTTTCAGGGGCCCTTTTTTGATTAGATCCAGCCTTGTAGATTTTCTGAAATCACATTGCTCAAAGTTTCAATATGTTCCTGACTGTCGTTCAAGCAGGGGATATATGTGAAATGCTCGCCGCCGGCGTGCTCAAAGCTTTCTTTGATCTCTTCGTTAATTTCTTCCAGCGTTTCTATGCAATCGGCTGAAAAAGCTGGGGCGCAGACCGCAATATTTTTCTGGCCCTTCTCAGCCATACGTGCCACTTCTTCTACTGTATAGGGTTGCAACCACTCCTCTGGACCGAATTTTGATTGAAAGGTTGTTACGATTTGTGTGGCGTCCCAACCCAGGCGCTCTCTCAACAGGCGCGTGGTTTTTTGGCACTGGCAATGATAGGGGTCACCCTGCATCAAATAGCGCTTTGGCACACCATGATAGGAGCACACCAAAACCTCTGGACGCACATCTGCGCTTTCATAGGCCCGTTCAATCGAGGTGGCCAATGCGTTGATATAATCGGGCCGATCAAAATAAGGGCTAACAGTCCGAGCGGCCGGTTGCCAAGTTTGTTTTATCAAGCTGCGGAAGAACTCATCATTAGCCGTGGCAGATGTGGCCCCAGCGAATTGCGGGTAGAGCGGAAAGAACAGAATTTTCTGGCAGCCGGCATCTACCATTTTTTTCACAACTGACTGGGTGGACGGGTTCCCGTAACGCATACAATATTCGACCATAACATCAACGTCATAGCGTTCGGCGATCTCTGTCCGAACTGCATGGGTTTGCGCTTTTGTAATGGTGGCCAGAGGGCTTTCATTCGCCTCCATATTCCAAATCGACTTATAGGCCGCACCAGACGAAAATGGCCGTTTTGTTAAAATGATGAGCTGAAGCAAAGGTTGCCAAAGCCATGGGCTATAATCAATCACCCGCCGATCCGATAAGAATTCCCCCAGGTAGCGGCGCATAGACCAATAGTCATAATTGTCCGGTGTGCCCAGATTGGACAGCAGAACCCCAATCTTTGGCGCCTTCACCTTCGGGTGATCTGCTGGTGCAGCGGATAAGGGCAAATAGGCGGTGTCTTGATCTGTCACGATGTGCTCCTGAAAGTGTTATCTTGCAAATAACTGGAAAATGGGTCTCGTCAATTGCCCAAGGAGCTTTTTGCCTCTTCTAAGGCTTGTTGGAGCGATTTCGTCACGGATCCGGGCTCCAACGCTTTAGGTTGGCTCGCGTGTGGTGCCCAACCTGACAGAAAAACCAGATCGAACGTGCAGGCAATGCGGCCCCCGTCAGCAGGGAATTGGGCAGCAAAGATCTCTTGGGCCCGCATAAAAAGTGATTTGGCGGTGAAAGTTTTTTGCCGCGCTGTCATGATATTAGTTTCGCCCATGTCGCGTAAATCTCGCATCAGGTGATAAATATCACTGTAGGCCGTCGGTATTTTTAGCGAATCCGCCACGGGTAAGGCGAGGCTGGCCCGCTGCAAGAGGGAGCCAAGCTCTCGAATTTCTGCCATAGGGGTGACACGCGGCGACAAACCGCCACATAAATCCGCTTCTGCTGTTGAGAGGGCGCTGCGCAATTCCATGAGCGTTTGACCACCAAAACAGACTCCCATGAACAGCCCGTCTGGTTCCAACGCGCGGCCGCATTGCACCACTTGGCCGATAGGGTCATTGCAATGATGCAGCGCCATTGCATGGATTATGAGATCGTGCTGTTCGGGCTGCAAGTCTAGCAGATCCTCACCCCGTACCAGTTTCGCTTTCGGAAAAGCGACGCACCAGGCCTGTGGAAAATTGGTGATGATGGCCACTGATTTAAACTGCCTGTTAACCGCCTTCAGTCTTTCTAGAATTTCATCGAAGGCCAGCTCTTGTAAAAACATGCCGGTCGCGCGTGCGCGCATGCGGGCTTCGGCTTGAGCTGTAAGATCGAAGAGTGCAGGCGCTGTCATTACTCTGAGGTAGAAGGGAGCTGTGTGGTTTGCAAGGTATATTGCAAGAGATTCATCCTCGCCAATGTCCCGGGTGTTGGCTCTTGGTGCAAAATCACCTGCACCTTTGCCCGGAATGTTGGCGCGAGGCGCATTTTATTGCTGGCTGCGCCTGTCCAAAATGTGGTGGGCAAATTTTGGGGGATGACAATGATGCGAATATCCTGTGTGATGACTGTCTAAACACTCCACGTCCCTGGACAAGCGTGAGCGCGGTTTTTGTGTATAATGCCAAAGCCCGCAGCATGATTTTGGCCCTCAAGGGCAAAGATTGGCATGACCTCATAGCGTCTTTTGCCTATTGAATGTTGCGACGGGGCGCTGAAATTTTTCCGCCTTCCCCTGTGCTCATTCCAATTCCACTGCACTGGCAACGGCAATGGCACCGACGGTTTAATCAATCCGCGCGTATTCCGCAGAAGATGGCGCGTATGGCGGGGAGTGAGTGCTGTTTGGACGGGTTAAAGAAGTGTCGTCGTACGCCAGAGCTTAAGGAGCATACTGCCGAAGAACGCAGGACATTGCTGCATGCCCCCATGGCAATGTATCCGGCGTGAGCAAGATATGTGGCTGGGCGTGAGGTGGTATTGGTGGACTATGTCTTTACGACTGGGGCGATGTTTTTGGAAGCTGTGCGGGCATGTCTTGCAGCTGGGGCGAAATCTGTTTGTGTGATTGCATTGGCCCGCACGGCAAAAATAATCTGATTATGCCTGGCTGTGCTGCGGGTTCTGTGCGCTCGGCCCAGATAGAAAAATATTGCCATATCGCCGCTGGATCATTTACTGCACTTTTAATCACTGATGAGCTATGTGCATCGTCACAGCTCGTGGGTCGTGAAGCGCCATAGGGGTGTGATGAATCGGTGTTAACCAGAAGTGCTGTGATGGCAGCGGATCCAATGGAGTTTTGTGAATGGCGATTATCGAATTATATACCTCACCGCTTTGCGGTTATTGCCACGCCGCCAAACGGCTTTTGGATGCCAAAGGCGCAACATTTCTGGAAGTAGATCTTTCAAAGAGCCCAGAGCGCCGTTCTGAAATGCAAGCGCGGTCCAATGGTCGGCATACAGTCCCGCAAATCTTTATAGATGACCTGCATATTGGCGGATGTGATGAGCTTTATGCGATGGATCGGTCTGGTAAATTGGCGGCGATGTTGGCATCGTGAAAGTTGCGATTGCGCAGATAACCTCCAGCGACCAACCAGCTGAGAATCTTGCGACAGTATTGAGCCTTATGAATCAAGCGGCTGGGCAGGATATCTTATTCCTACCAGAGGTGACAAATTGCGTCTCGCTTGACCGTGCCCATCAATTGCAGGTGTTAGAGCCCTATGATGGGAACGCATTTATCGCGGCCATCTGTGAAAGGGCGCGGCTCTTAAGGCTCTGGGTTGCGCTTGGCTCGGTGACGGTCAAAACCGACGGCGATGACGGCCGCTTTGCCAATCGCTCTGTTATGATCAATGCACAGGGGAAGATTGTTGCGTTTTATGATAAAATTCACATGTTTGATGTCACCCTGTCTGACACAGAGCGGTATCATGAATCCAAAGGCTATCGTCCTGGCGCGGAGGCGGCAGTCGTGCAGACGCCTTGGGCTGAGCTGGGGCTAAGTATTTGTTACGATCTGCGGTTTGCGGCATTGCACCGCGCTCTTGCACATGCTGGGGCCAAGGTCTTGTCGGTGCCATCTGCCTTTGCCCGCGCAACCGGGGAGGCGCATTGGCATGTTTTGCTGCGCGCGCGGGCGATTGAGACGGGCTGTTTTGTAATCGCTGCGGCGCAAACTGGTGTGCATTCAGGGTCTGGACGCGAAACATTTGGGCATAGTCTGATTGTGGGACCTTGGGGCGAGGTCATTTTGGACGCAGGGTTGGAAATAGGATTGCATTTCGCGACACTAGACTTAGGTGAAGTGGACAGGGCGCGTGCGCGTGTGGCATCTTTGCAGCACGATCGCCCATTTGGTTTGAAACGGTATCAAAGTCATGACAAAATTGTTTGAAACTCTATCTGTCGGCCTGTTTTCGGAAATTTTGGCGTTAGAGCAACTGTTGCGCAGTCGAATTTCGAAGGGTTTGCCGAAAGGCATGGAGCTGTCGCATTTTTCGGTGCTCAATCATTTGGCGCATGTGGGCGGAGAGCGGACTCCCGCGCAATTGGCTAAAACCTTTAATCTGACACGCGGCGCGATGACCAATACGCTCAATAAGTTGGAATGGGCCGGTTATGTCCATATCCGGCCAGATTGGGATGATGCGCGGCGCAAGCAGATCGTGATCAGCCCCTCTGGTCGCGCGGCGCGTGACCATGCCTTTGCTCAGATTGCCCCTATCCTGACTGCCGCGACTGGGGTTTCGGGCGAGGATAACATCAAGAGTGTTCTACCCATATTGCGCGAATTACGCTTGAGTTTGTCCAGCGGTGCCTAGGCGGGCTTGACGCTCGCAGTGACATAATTGACGCTGAGATCCTGCGCAGAGATGGACCAGCTCCAAGCCACTTTATTAAAGACAAAACCTTTGCGGTCGACGGGTTTGAGCCCAGAGTCGTGCAGCAGGGCGAAGAGTTCATCGGGGGTGATGAATTTATTCCAATCATGAGTGCCTTTCGGCAGCCATCGCATCACCCATTCTGCCCCAATTATGGCAAATAAAAAGCTCTTCGGGTTACGGTTAAGCGTGGAGCAAATATGCAAGCCGCCTAGGCGCAAAAGCTGTTGGCAAGCAAAGAGATAGGCCGGTGGGCTGGCCACATGTTCGACCACCTCCATATTCAAAACCACGTCAAATTGTTCATGCGCTTCTGCCAAGGCTTCGGCGGTGATGTGGCGATAATCAATGTCGAGGCCTGATTGTTCTGCGTGCAATTTTGCCACGGGAATATTGCCTGCGGCCGCATCTGCACCAACAACAGTTGCTCCAAGGCGGGCCATAGGTTCACAGAGCAATCCACCGCCACACCCGATGTCTAAGATCCGCAAGCCTTTAAATGGAAGATCTGCTGATAAATCGCGATCAAACTCCATAGAAATTTGTTGGGTGATATAATCTAAGCGGCAAGGGTTGAGCATGTGCAAGGGCTTGAATTTGCCCTCCAAATCCCACCATTCTGCGGCCATCGCTTCAAACTTTGCGACTTCTGCGGGATCGATGGTCGATTGGTTGCCTTGCATTCCCATCTCCATATGGATTTAACTTATTAAGCAGGGCAGCACCCGGCATTGATCTTTATATAGGACACTTATGGACAAAGTCGCAGGTCAAAAACGCGCAGTGCAACTTCTTTATCCACCGATTGAGCCATTCGATCAACGGATTTTGAGCGTGGGCGATGGGCATCACATATATGTGGAGCAATGTGGCAAGCCCGATGGCAAGCCTGTGGTTGTTTTGCATGGCGGTCCCGGTGGCGGATGCAGCCCGTCGATGCGCCGGTATTTTGATCCCGCGGTTTATCGTATTATTCTCTTTGATCAGCGCGGCTGTGGGCGTTCGCGGCCTCATGCGGAGGTGGCACATAACACCACTTGGCATTTGGTGTCGGATATTGAGAAAATTCGCGAGGCTTTTGAGATTGAGCGCTGGATGGTCTTTGGCGGCAGCTGGGGCGCGACCTTGGCTTTGATTTATGCGCAAGCCCATGCTTCTTGCGTAGAGCATCTAATATTGCGCGGTGTTTTCTTGGGCCAAAAATCTGAGCTAGATTGGTTTTACGGCGGCGGCGCTGGGCGGTTTTGGCCAGAAGCCTGGGCGCGATTTGCCGATTTAATTCCTAAGAGCGAGCAAGATGATCTGATTGCCGCCTATGGCGCGCGGCTGTTTAGCGGAGATCTGATGCAAGAGACTCGCTACGCCCGGGCTTGGGCGGGTTGGGAGAATGCCTTGGCGTCGATTGAATCAACGGGAATGTCCGGTGAAACCCCGTCGCAATATGCTCGCGCCTTCGCACGGCTTGAAAATCACTATTTTTCACACCAGTTATTTTTGAATGCGGAGCAGGCAGTGTTGAATAATATGGAGCGGCTGGCAGAGATTCCCGGGGACATTGTTCAAGGCCGTTATGACATGATCTGCCCGCCACATACCGCCTGGCAATTGGCGCAGGCCTGGCCAAAGGCACGATTGCAAATGGTGGGCAAGGCCGGACACGCATTGTCTGACGCACCCATAAGCGCGCAATTGGTGAAAATCATGGATGCTTTACGCCAATAGCGGGAAACTCTTAGAAGAGACTTTACATGTCCTTTTCAGGCGTTAACCTTGCATAGGCAGTTAATTGAATTAGGAGATGTCTGGTGGGGTCTATCTTTCAGATCATCCTTCAACGATTGGCGCTTGGTATATTAACATTGCTGATTGTTTCGATCGTTATTTTTGTCGCTGTTAATGCTTTGCCGGGTGATTTTGCCCAGGCGATTTTGGGCCAGGGGGCAACCGATGAGGCCGTGGCGCAAATCCGTGCGGACTTGGGCTTGGATCAAAACTATTTCATGAGATATTTTTCTTGGCTGGGCAATGTTTTGACCGGCGATCTCGGGATAAGCTTTGCGCAGATGAATTTTGCGTCGAATATGGGCGGGGATCAATTGGTGGGCGTGGTGGAGCAAATTGCCCCACGGTTTAAAGCGACAATGTTTTTGGCTGGCGTCACCGCAATGTTCGCAGTGCCAATCTCGATCACGTTGGGCGTTCTGGCGGCACTTTATCGCAATTCGATTTTTGATCGGGCCGTGAATATTGCGACCCTATCGTCGATTTCCAGCCCAGAATTTTTTCTTGCCTACATTCTGATTTTGGTGCTGGCGGTGCTCAACCCGATTTTTCCATCCCTGTCGAATGTCTATGAGGGCATGGCTTTGGGGGAAAAGCTCAATCGGACCATGCTCCCAGCTTTGACTCTGACATTGGTGGTGACGGCGCATATGATGCGGATGACCCGCGCGGCAATCATCAACCTTTTGGCCAGTCCTTATATTGAAATGGCGCGTCTCAAAGGCATCAGCCCCATGCGCGTGATTGTGCGCCATGCGCTGCCCAATGCTTTGGCTCCGATTATCAATGTGATTGCACTCAATCTAGCCTATTTGATCACCGGTGTTGTGGTGGTTGAAGTGGTGTTTGTATATCCTGGCATCGGTCAGCTGTTTGTCGATAGCGTAAAAATACGCGATATTCCGGTGGTGCAGGCCTGCTGCCTCATCTTTGCAGCGGCTTATATTTTACTAAATTTGATGGCGGATATTCTATCCATTCTCTCCAACCCAAGATTGAGGCACCCTAAATGAGTTGGTTGATGAATTTGATTTTGATCTTGATTGCGACGGCTGTTGTCCCTTGGGTGTTTCGTTTTGCGGGTCAAAAATTCACCGGCAACAAACCCTTCTTTCGTGACATGCCCTTTGCGGTGGCCTTTGGCTATGTCGCGGGTCTGTTGGTGTTAATTGCCGCAGTGAGCTATTATTTTCGTCCGCTTGAGGTCAACGGCGTGCCGTCCGCTGGGGTGATCTTTTTCCGTTGGGCGGTGCAGGGCTTTATCGGCTTTGCGATCGTGGCCTATTTATTTCGCCTGTTTGGCCGGGCCGTTGGAACCGCCGGGACGCGAAAATTGTTTCGCGCTATGCCCTTGACGGCTGCTTTTGGGGTATTGGTCATCTTGCTTTACGCGATTGTCTCCATTTTTGCTGGATCGATTGCGCCCTATGGGCAGGAAGAGATTTTTGCGAATGCCAATATTGTGCCAGGCGGCAATCCAATGATGGGGGGCGATCCAAATTTTCCGCTTGGTACGGATCAAATCGGACGGGATATTTACAGCCGCCTGATTTATGGCGCTCAGAATACGGTGGGTATTGCCTTTGCCACCACATGCCTGGCCTTTTTCGTGGGTGGCTCTCTAGGGTTTCTTGCAGCAATTGTTGGGGGGTGGCTGGATCAAATCCTGTCACGCGCTGTTGATGTTTTGATGGCCATTCCGGCCCTGATTTTTGCACTGCTTTTGATGACTATCGCTAGTGTCTGGTCGAACCAGCTCGGTGTTGATCGCACCATTTTTATGGTCTTGATTATTGCGATGATTGACAGCACGCGAGTCTATCGTCTGTCACGCGCGGTGGGACAAAATATTGTCGTGATGGACTATATCGAAGCGGCCAAGCTGCGCGGAGAGGGTATGGGGTATCTCATTTTTAAAGAGATACTGCCCAACGCAACCGCACCGCTTTTGGCTGAATTTGGTTTGCGGTTTTGTTTTGTGTTCCTGACCATCGCGTCGCTGTCTTTCTTGGGAGTGGGCATTCAGCCGCCCCTCGCGGATTGGGGCACAATGGTCAAAGATTTGTCACAGTTCATAAACTTTGCTGCGTTCGCACCAAATGTTGCCACCGCACCCCTCTTGGCGGCTGGAGCGATTGCTTTGCTCACTGTTGCGGTGAATTTCGTGGTGGATTGGATGCTGCATAAATCTTCGGGCTTGAAGGATTAAGGTCATGACACAGCAGCTCCTCAAAATACGCGGGTTGAAAATCGAAGGCAAATCCGATGAGGTTTGGAGTCCAATTGTGAACTGGATAGATCTTGATTTGCAAAAGGGGGAAGTTCTCGGGCTGATCGGTGAATCTGGCGCAGGCAAGTCCACGGTTGGTCTCGCCGCGATGGGATTTACTCGCGACGGATGCCGCATATCTGGCGGCACGGTGGATTTCGACGGGGTCGATTTAGTAGCGGCTTCTGCAGCGGTGAAGCGCAATATGCTGGGCAAGAGAATTGCCTACGTTGCGCAATCAGCTGCGGCCAGTTTCAACCCGGCGCACCGTTTGATTGATCAACATACCGAAGCGCCGACGCAACACAAGATACGGGCCAACGCTGAAAGCGAGTTGGATGGTATGGAGCTTTACCGCCGTCTACGCCTGCCAGATCCCGAAAACATCGGCTTTCGCTATCCGCACCAGGTCTCTGGCGGGCAATTGCAACGCGCGATGACCGCGATGGCTATGTCATGCCGGCCTGACTTGATCATCTTTGATGAGCCAACCACGGCGCTGGATGTGACCACTCAGATTGAAGTTCTGGCTGCCATTCGTGATATTGTGGAGCAGTTTGATACGGCCGCGATTTACATCAGCCATGATCTGGCGGTTGTGGCGCAGATGGCTGATCGGATTAAGGTTTTGTTGCGGGGTGATGAGGTGGAGGAGGCCGAGACCCGCGCCATGCTTTCTGCGCCGTGTGAAGATTATACCAAGTCTCTATGGGCCGTGCGGTCGTTTCAAAGACCCGCAAAACCGGCGATTTCAGCCGGAGCAACGCCGATTGTGTCTTTGAAAAAAATCTCCGCGGCCTACGGAAAATCTCCTGTTTTGTTTGACGTCCCATTTGATATCCACGCGGGTCGAACGGTGGCGGTTGTGGGCGAATCTGGGTCTGGAAAATCAACAACTGCGCGTAGTATCACCGGACTACTGCCGCCAAGCCAAGGACATGTTGAGTTTAATGGCGAAGTCTTGCCGTTGGATTATCGTAAGCGCAGCAAAGATCAATTGCGTCAGGTGCAGATGATTTACCAAATGGCGGATACAGCGCTCAACCCGCGCAGCTCGATTGGTGATATTATTGGCCGGCCTGTGCAGTTTTATTCTGGCCTCACTGGTATTGCAAAACGCAAACGGGTTGAGGAGTTGTTGGTGCAGATTGAACTGGAGCCGGGACAATATATCGACCGCCTGCCCAGTGAATTGTCTGGTGGGCAAAAGCAGCGTATTGGCATTGCTCGCGCCCTAGCCGCAGAGCCGCAGTTTATCATCTGTGATGAGGTGACCTCCGCGCTCGATCAACTGGTGGCGGAAGGCATCTTGAAGCTTCTCGCGCAGCTTCAAGATGACCTGTCCCTGTCGTATATGTTCATCACCCATGACCTCGCAACCGTGCGGGCGATTAGTGATGAGGTTGTGGTCATGAAAGATGGCAAGGTGGTTGAGCAGGGGCCAAAGGCCGAAATGTTCCAACCTCCACATCATCCCTATACTGACCTTTTGCTGTCATCTGTGCCTGAAATGGACCCAGATTGGCTCACAAATCTGTTAAATGGCCGTGGAGTTGATAACATCGGTGACGCAGCAGTTGGGAAGATGTAAGATCGAATCACCCCCCCTGCTAACCAGGGGGTGCGGGGCGACCCGCCAAAATGAAAGTAACCAGGGAGAAAATGAATGTCTCAACTTAGTAGACGTGGACTTTTAAAAACAGGGGCTGCCGCTGGTGTGATTGCCGCGACCGGTTTGCCGGCGAAATCTGCCGCAAAACGCGGTGGCAAGCTGCGCATGGGCTTGAACGGTGCGAATACATCTGACAGCTTTGACGGCCGAACACATTCGGATCAATTCATGATCCACATGGGCCATGGGACCGTGTTTGACTGCCTCACAGAGGTCACGGCTTCGGGTGAGCTCGTGGGGGAGTTGGCAGAAAGCTGGGAAGCCAGTTCAGATGCTAAAACATGGACGTTTAACCTGCGCAAAGGTGTGACGTTTCACAACGGAAAATCCTTTGGCGCGGACGATGTTATTGCATCTTTGAATATGCACACTGAGGAAGGAGCGAAATCCGCTGCTAAACCAATCGTGGCTGCCATCAGCGAGATGAAGAAAATGAACGATCATCAGATCCAGTTCACTTTGTCGGCCGGTAATGCAGATTTTCCATTCCTGCTCTCAGATTATCATATTTTGATGTATCCTGCCGGTATGATCGATGAAGCTATCGCTAAGGGCATTGGTACAGGGCTCTACAAAGTGGTCAGTTTCGATCCTGGTGTGCGATGTGTTCTTGCCCGCGTGGATAGCCACTATAAAGACGGTCGTGCTGGTTGGTTTGACGAGATTGAATGCATTGCCATCAATGACTCGTCTGCCAGGATGAATGCTTTGATGACAGGCCAGGTGGACGCGGTTAACCGCGTTGACTTTAAGACCGAGCCATTGTTGCGAGCTAATCCGAACATTGAGATTTTCGAAGTGACGGGGAATATGCAATACACATTCCCAATGTTAACCAATCAGGCACCATTTAATGACGTTAACGTTCGGAAGGCCCTGAAATACGGAATTGATCGTCAAGAAATGGTCGATAAAATTCTGCAGGGTCATGGTATGATAGGTAACGATCATCCAATCGGTCCCGCAAACCAATACCTTGCTACAGAAATTCCCCAAATTGAGCTTGATCTCGATAAGGCTAAGTTTCACATGAAAGAAGCTGGATTGACGGAGTTAAATGTAGAACTTTCTGCCTCAGACGCGGCTTTTACTGGTGCGGTTGATGCATCCCAATTGTATCAAGCGTCTGCCAAGAGTGCCGGTATTAATATCAATGTGGTGCAAGAGCCAGCTGATGGTTACTGGTCTAACGTTTGGCTGAAAAAGGGCTGGTGCGCTTGCTATTGGTCTGGTCGTGCAACGGAAGATTGGATGTTCTCAACGGCCTATGAGAGTGGGGTGCCTTGGAATGACACACACTGGGAGAACGCTCGTTTTCAGGAACTGTTGTTAACCGCCCGAGCAGAGCTTGATAGCAATAAACGGCGTGAACAATATACTGAAATGCAACTGATATGTTCTCAAGAGGGTGGAACTGTTATTCCAATGTTTGCAAATACGGTGGATGCGGCCTCTACGAAATTGGCCCATGGTCCAGATATCGGCAACATCTGGCAAATGGACTCCAGTCGACTGACAGAGCGCTGGTGGTTTGCGTAAGACCTTAGGGTTTTATTGATCAAAGGCCTCGGATTTTCCGGGGCCTTTTTGGTTTCACCGGTGATGGGGAAATCGGTTGTGCGTGCGGCGGTTCTTTCGTGTCAGAGAACCTTTTAAAAGAATCGGTCTTCTGGGATTGAAACTGCTGGTTAAACTCTGTAATGGACAATTAATAGCGGCGTTTCGGCTTCCACCCCCGAAATTCCACCGGAAAACATCACGGGCCGCGCGCCCGTTTTTTTGTGCCTGAAAGGTATCTATGACAGATCTAATTGCCAAGGCTGCAATGGACCAGCGACTGCTTACGATCCTGAACCCGATGATTGAGGGTTTGGGCTATGAGGTGGTGCGTTTACGTTTGATGAGCGGCAATACCCCGACGTTGCAAATTATGGCGCAAAAGCCTGATGGTACGATGGAAGTGGATGGCTGCGCTGAGATCAGCACAGCAGTTTCCGCTTTGATGGATGTCGAAGATCCGATTATTGAAGCCTATACGCTTGAAGTTTCAAGCCCTGGCATTGATCGTCCTTTGACTCGCCTGAAAGATTTTGACCAATGGATTGGCTATGTGGCCAAGATTGAAACCGAACAGTTGATCGACGGTCGTCGCCGTTTTAAGGGTGAGTTGGCAGGCACCGATGGGGACGAGGTTTTGATCACCATTGAAGAGGGGACGATCGGTCTCAAATTTGACTGGCTGGCTGATGCCAAGCTGATTTTGACGGATGATTTGATACGCGCGGTTCTCAAAGGTCGCAAAGACGCGGGTCAAATTGATGAAACACAATATGATGAAGTGCAAACCATCGTTGATGGAGAGGAAGACTAATGGCCATTACATCTGCAAACCAGCTTGAGTTGCTACAAACCGCCGAAGCTGTTGCTCGTGAAAAAATGATTGATCCCGGGCTGGTGATTGAGGCGATGGAAGAATCTTTGGCACGGGCGGCAAAGTCTCGCTACGGCGCAGAAATGGATATTCGCGTTTCTATCGACCGCAAAACTGGCCGGGCGACCTTCACCCGTGTGCGCACTGTTGTGGAAGATGACTTGCTGGAAAATTACCAGGCGGAATTCACAGTCGAGCAAGCCAAACAATACATGGAGAGCCCAGAAGTGGGTCAACAGTATATTGAAGAGGTTCCTCCGGTTGAAATGGGCCGCATCGCCGCACAATCTGCTAAGCAGGTTATTTTGCAGAAAGTCCGCGAAGCTGAGCGGGATCGTCAATACGAAGAATTCAAGGATCGGGCTGGTACGATTATCAATGGTCTGGTGAAGCGTGAAGAATATGGCAATGTAATTGTCGATATTGGTCGCGGTGAAGCTGTGTTGCGTCGCAACGAAAAAATTGGCCGTGAAAGCTATCGTCCCAACGATCGTATTCGCGTGTACATCAAGGAGGTGCGCCGTGAGCAGCGCGGCCCGCAGATCTTCTTGTCACGAACAGCACCGGAATTCATGGCAGAATTGTTTAAAATGGAGGTGCCAGAAATCTATGATGGTATCATTGAAATCAAAGCTGTAGCCCGTGATCCAGGATCGCGCGCTAAAATTGCCGTGATTTCTTATGACGGCTCCATTGATCCTGTCGGTGCCTGCGTTGGGATGCGTGGCAGCCGGGTGCAAGCGGTTGTGAATGAACTTCAAGGGGAAAAAATTGACATTATTCCTTGGAATGAAGATCAACCCACATTCTTGGTGAATGCTTTGCAACCTGCGGAAGTGACTAAAGTGGTTCTGGATGAAGAAGCCGGCAAGATTGTCGTTGTTGTGCCAGATGAGCAGCTGAGCCTGGCCATTGGACGTCGTGGCCAAAACGTGCGTTTGGCCAGCCAGCTGACGAGCCTCGATATCGACATCATGACAGAGGAAGAAGAATCCAAGCGTCGTCAGGCCGAATTTGAAGTGCGCACCAAACTCTTTAACGACAGTCTGGATCTGGACGAATTCTTTGCACAGCTTCTGGTGTCTGAAGGATTTACCAGCCTTGAAGAGGTGGCCTATGTCGAACTTGACGAGCTTTTGGTCATTGACGGGGTGGATGAAGCCACGGCAAGTGAGCTGCAAGCGCGCGCGCGTGACGTGATTGAAGCCGAAAACACCCGCGCAATGGCCCGCGCGCGCGAGTTGGGTGTCGAAGACAGCCTGGTGAATTTCGAAGGCTTAACGCCACAGATGATCGAGGCCTTGGCTGATGATGGTGTGAAAACCTTGGAAGATTTCGCGACTTGCGCTGACTGGGAATTGGCAGGTGGGTGGACCACTGTTGACGGTGAGCGGGTTAAAGATGACGGCGTGCTTGAAAAATTTGATGTGGATTTGGCTGAGGCGCAAAACATGGTCATGACAGCTCGGATTATGCTGGGCTGGGTGGATCCAGAAGAATTGCGCGATGAAGGGACCGAGGACTCACAAGACGATGCGGAACAGGTGAGCTAAATGAGCCACAGCGGCGCATATACTTCAGAAAATCTGCCCGAGCGCAAATGCTTGGTCAGTCAGGATTCTGGTCCGAAAGTGGGTTTAATTCGCTTTGTGACCAGTCCTGATGGGGTGGTTGTGCCGGATATACTGGAAAAATTACCTGGTAGGGGCTACTATGTCGAGGCGAATCTGCATATTTTGGAAGAGGCAGTAAAGCGCAAGGTTTTTGCGCGCGGTGCTAAAACGCAGGTGAGCGTGCCGGAAGATCTGATTGCTCAGATTGATCGCCAGCTGGCGCGCCGGGTGGTAGATCTTGTATCCATTGCGCGCAAGGCTGGTAAAGCTGTGACAGGCTTCGAGAAGGTAAAAGGGTGGTTGGCCGAGGGCCAGGCTAAAGTTTTGCTGCAAGCCAGCGATGGATCCGCTCGCGGTAAAGATAAATTATGGACCCCAGAGGGTGGACGCTTTTTTGGGTGTTTAACGGCGCAGGAATTGGGTTTGGCATTTGGGCGCGGGCATGCGATACACTGCGCACTCTCCGGTGGCAAACTTAGCGAACGTGTAGTACTTGAGGCCGCAAGATTGCGCGGATTACGAGAAGCCACCAAGGTGGCATAGGGCAATAGCCCACTGAAAAGGACAATAGAGCTTTATGAGCGACGACGGAAAAAAAACACTCGGTTTGATGGGCGGGTCACGTTCGGGAAATGTGAAACAAAGTTTCAGTCACGGCCGGACCAAAAATGTTGTGGTGGAAACCAAGCGTAAACGCGTTGTCGTACCCAAGCCGGGCGCTGCAAAACCCGCCGCTCCTGGAGCTGTGCGCGGCGGCGATCCGGCGCGTCGGCCAGCTGGAATTTCTGATGCGGAAATGGAGCGTCGTTTAAAAGCTGTGCAAGCCGCGAAAGCGCGCGAGACAGAAGATGTAGAACGGCGCGCTCAAGAAGAACTCGAACGGGAGGCTGAGCGCAATCGCCGCCGCGAAGAACAGGAAGCAAAAGAGCGTGAACTGCGTGAACGCGAAGAGCGGGCGCAGGCAAAAATTGCGGTCGAAGCAGAGAAAAAGCGCGAAGCAGAGGCAGCAGCATTGCTTGCGGCTGCACCGCCGCCAACACCCGAAGAGCGGGCTGCAAAAAGTGGCGTTGTGCGTAGCAAAGTCGCGGAGCCTGTGCGCCGTGAGGAACCTGCGCGTCCAAGCCGTAACAAAGGCCGGGAAGATAATCGCCGCTCTGGCAAGCTGACTGTTAATCAGGCCAGCGCCGGAAATGATGGGCGGCATCGTTCCATGGCATCCATGAAACGTAAGCAAGAGCGCGCCCGTCAAAAAGCGATGGGCGGGGCTGTTGAGCGCGAGAAGATTATCCGCGATGTGCAAGTGCCTGACGCGATCATGGTACAAGAGCTGGCCAACCGCATGGCCGAGCGGGTCGCTGACGTTGTAAAATCCTTGATGCAAATGGGCATGATGGTGACACAGAACCAAACCATCGACCAAGATACAGCTGAGCTGATCGTGGAAGAATTTGGTCACAAAATTGTGCGCGTTTCTGATGCGGATGTTGAGGATGTGATTGACCAAGTGGTTGATAGCCCTAAAGATCTCAAGCCACGCGCTCCGATCATTACGGTGATGGGCCATGTTGATCACGGTAAGACTTCGCTTTTGGATGCGATCCGCAATGCGCGGGTTGTCTCTGGTGAAGCCGGCGGTATTACTCAACATATCGGCGCTTATCAGGTTGAGCAGAACGGCGATCTTTTGACCTTTCTTGACACGCCGGGCCATGCGGCCTTTACGTCGATGCGTTCGCGTGGGGCACAGGTCACAGATATTGTCATCTTGGTTGTTGCAGCAGATGACGCTGTGATGCCCCAAACGATTGAGGCGATTGCGCATGCAAAGGCGGCCAATGTGCCGATGATTGTGGCCATCAACAAAATTGACCGACCTGCAGCCGATCCTCAGAAAGTGCGGACCGATCTTTTGCAACATGAGGTGATCGTGGAGCAAATGTCTGGTGAGGTCCAGGACGTGGAGGTATCTGCGACAACGGGTCAAGGCCTCGATCAATTGCTGGAAGCCATTGCTTTGCAATCTGAAATTTTGGAGCTGAAAGCCAATCCAAACCGTTCGGCCTCTGGGGCTGTCATTGAAGCGCAGTTGGATGTTGGCCGTGGACCAGTGGCTACTGTTTTGGTGCAAAACGGGACATTGAAACTCGGCGACATTTTCGTGGTCGGGGAACAATGGGGCAAAGTGCGCGCCTTGATCAGCGACTCCGGAGACCGGATCAAAACCGCTGGCCCATCAACGCCTGTTGAAGTTCTTGGCCTGAACGGCACACCCGAAGCGGGTGACGTTTTGAATGTGGTTGAAACCGAAGCACAGGCGCGTGAAATTGCAGAATACCGTGCACAGGCGGCCAAAGATAAACGTGCCGCCCTCGGTGCAGCGACAACTTTGGAACAGCTCATGGCCAATGCGAAGGCCAATGAGGACATCAGCGAGCTGCCAATTCTTTTGAAAGCCGACGTTCAGGGTTCTGCGGAAGCTATTGTTCAGGCTATGGCGAAAATCGGCAATGACGAAGTTCGGGTGCGGGTTCTGCACTCTGGTGTTGGTGCGATCACAGAAACAGATATTGGACTGGCCGAAGCCTCGGGGGCGCCGGTGTTTGGGTTTAACGTGCGAGCAAATACTTCAGCGCGGAATACAGCCAATCAAAAGGGCGTTGAGATTCGCTATTATTCAGTGATTTATGATTTGGTTGATGATGTGAAAGCGGCGGCGTCTGGTCTCTTGAGCGCCGAAATTCGCGAAACATTCATTGGCTACGCCAATATCAAGGAAGTGTTCAAAGTGTCGGGCGTCGGTAAAGTTGCCGGTTGTTTGGTTACTGAAGGGGTGGCGCGCCGCTCCGCCGGGGTCCGCTTGCTGCGCGATAATGTCGTTATTCATGAAGGAACGCTGAAAACATTGAAGCGCTTCAAAGACGAGGTGCCTGAGGTACAATCGGGCCAAGAGTGCGGTATGGCCTTTGAAAATTATGATGACATCAGACCAAATGATGTGATCGAAATTTTCGAGCGCGAAGAAGTTGAACGTAAGTTAGCGTAATCTCAAAGTTGTTGAAAATGGCGCCTCGGTTAGGCGCCATTTTTTTGCGCTATGAAATGGGTTGCCCCTCATATAATTTTTGCCTGACTTTGATTTGAACTGTGCCCTTGGCAGTTTCGCCTTTGTAAATCCCCTGGGCCAAAATCCGCGAGCCAAGAACAATCGTTTTCACGACTTTTTGATCTTTGCGGATGTCAATTTGATCCATTGCACCTGTCTCCAGACCTCTTGGAGACAAGGTAGCTTCAACTTATGTAAAAGTTACTAAGACTTTGGACAGAATTAGAGCCAATCGTAAAGTATTGGAATCAATGGTACATCTGCGGCAGGCATGGGATAAGATCTCAGGTCTTGTTTGCGGACCCACTTTAGGGATTGCTTCTCCTGAGGTTGCGGAATGCCTTGCCACTTCCGGCAGGCAAATAGCGGCATTAAAAGGTGAAAATCCTCATAGGCATGGCTGGCAAATGTCAGCGGGGCGAGGCAGCTTTGCCAGGTATTAATCCCCAGTTCCTCCTCTAATTCGCGGATCAAGGCGACCTCTGGCGTTTCTCCTGTTTCGACTTTGCCGCCGGGAAATTCCCAAAGTCCGGCCATGGATTTTCCTACAGGACGTTGTGCCAGAAGCACGCGGCCATCTGAATCGATCAGCGCAACCGCAGAGACAAGCACCGTTTTCATGAGCGATAGTCCGCATTTATCTCAATATAGCCATGCGTTAAATCGCATGTCCAAACCGTGGTCTGCGCCGTGCCGACGCCCAAATCTGTCCGAATATGAAGTTTGGCTTGCTGCATATAGGTGGCGCCGGCTTCTTCTGTATAGCTGGAGGCAACCCAACCATTTTCAGCCACTAGGTGTGGCCCAAACCAAATCGAGAGCCGGTCACGGTCAGCTGTGGCACCAGATTTCCCAACAGCCATGACAATGCGGCCCCAGTTTGGATCTTCACCCGCAACCGCCGTTTTGACCAAGGGAGAATTTGCGATAGACATAGCCACTTTGCGCGCATCCGCTTCGTTGCGGGCGCGGGTGACTTCAACTGTGAGGAATTTTGTTGCGCCTTCGCCATCCTGGACCACTTGATGAGCGAGATCCAGCATGACCTGTTTCAACCCTTCAGTGAACTCTTGGTTCTGAGTTACATCTACGCCCGATGTGCCGGTCGCAGCACAGATGAGCGCATCAGAGGTTGACGTGTCACTATCGACAGTGATGCAATTGAAAGTTTGATTGGTCAAATTTCCAAGCATGGTTTGCAGATTTGGCTGCGAAATTTTTGCATCTGTGAAGATATAGACCAACATAGTTGCCATATCCGGGGCGATCATCCCGGAACCTTTGGCAAAGCCGCTGATCGTGACGGGCTGTCCATTAATGTGCAATGTTCTTGACGCGCCTTTGGGAAAGGTATCGGTTGTCATAATGGCGCGCGCGGCGTCTTCCTGCGTTGCTGGGCTCAGGGAGGCTGTTAACTGATCTAGGCAATCTGTGATTTTGTGATCTGGCAAAACCTCACCAATCACACCAGTTGAGGAGGTGAAAACCGCTTCTGCTGGAATGTTTAGCCGATCGGCGACAGCGGCACAGATTCGGTCAACCGAGGCTTTGCCCGCCGCACCCGTAAACGCGTTTGCATTGCCGGAGTTAACAAGTATTGCCGCACCTTTAGATATATCGCCGCCTATTTTCTCCTGACAATCCAATACGCTGGCTGCGCGGGTAGCGGAGCGGGTGAAGACGCCAGCGATGGTGGCTTCTGGCGCGATGGCGGCCAGCATGACATCTGTCCGCCCGGGGTATTTCACCCCCGCTGAGGCGGTGGCAAACTGCACCCCATCAATGATCGGCAGCTCTGGAAAATTAGCGGGGGCCAGAGGTGATATTTTTGTCATGGTGTCATTGATCCAAGGTTGACAGCACAGAGGGATCAATACCATCGCTTGACACGGTGACATCCGCGCCATCCATTAAGCCGCGCAGATGTGCCTCCACAGCGGCATTTTGCAGTTCAACTTCCAGCTCCCCACGCATCTCCTCTAGACTTGGGGGGGCCATAACGCGGCGGTCTCTCAACAAGATGAGATGATAGCCAAATTGGGTTTGCACCGGGCCGGCATAGTTGCCTGGCTCCATGTTGAGTACCGCATTCTCAAAGGGCGGCACCATTTGACCCTTACCAAACCAGCCCAAATCACCACCGCGCGGACCGGAGGGTCCGGTTGAATGTTCCTGGGCGAGCGTTGCAAAATCGGCACCTCCGTCCAAGAGCTTTAACAGTTCCCGTGCTTTGTCCTCAGTCTCGAGCAAAATATGCGCGGCCTGATATTCTTCCTCGCCTGCACCGGCAGGAAATTTGGCGTCATAGGTAGATTGCAGGGCCGCCTCACTTAACGCATCTGCGCGAACGGCCTCGATCACAGTTGTTGACAGCAGGTTACGCTCTTGATTTTCCATCGCTGTGGGCAGCCAGCTTGGCGGTGTCTCAACGGAACTGGCCAAAAGTTGTTGCTGAACTAATTGTTCGATTATTCCGTTAAACAACACGCTGTCTTCGAGGTTTTTATATTGATCTGGAAGCTGGCGCTTGATGTCAAGCACATGGGCGAGCGTCAACTCTGTGCCGTTTACGGTGGCGACCACAGTGGTCAATTTAGGCTCTTGTGCGGCCAGGCCTGTGGAAAAGAATAAGATTAGGGCTATGCTGTGGAAAATTTTGTTTAATTTCGCCATTGTTTTATCCTTTAAAGCACACGGAATCACCCGTGCCGTTGACACTGTAATGCGAGACCCATACATCGTTTGGGTGGCCCTGAGGGGGCCGGCTCAACTCTGCACATGCCTTTGGCTTTTCATAAGCTGCGGTGGCGCGGTGGGCAAGCAAATCCCTCATTTGATTTGAATAACCATGCGGGGCAAATATGCTGGGCCTAGGAACACTTGCCAAAAAAGTTTTTGGCACACCAAATGATCGTAAGGTCAAAGCGACCCGGCCGTTGATCGAGAAAATCAACGCGCTTGAACCTGAATTTGAGGCTCTGAATGATGAGGGTCTCATGGCCAAGACGGCTGAGCTGCGCGCGCGTGCCACATCTGGTGAGGATTTGGGCAGCCTGCTACCAGAGGCCTTTGCCAATTGCCGCGAGGCCGCTAAGCGTGCCTTGGGTCTGCGAGCCTTTGATGTACAGCTGATGGGCGGCATATTCTTGCATCAAGGCAATATCGCAGAGATGAAAACTGGTGAGGGTAAAACCTTGGTGGCCACTTTCCCGGCCTATCTCAATGCTTTGATGGGTGAGGGCGTGCATATTGTTACGGTCAACGATTATTTGGCGCGCCGCGATGCGGAGTGGATGTCGAAAGTCTATGGAGCTTTGGGCCTGACCACAGGAGTTGTTTATCCTCAGCAGCCCGATGATGAAAAAGCGGCGGCCTATGCCTGTGATGTCACCTATGCGACGAATAATGAGCTTGGGTTTGATTATCTGCGCGACAATATGAAGGCCGAATTGAGACAAATGCATCAGCGATCCCACAATTTCGCGATTGTTGATGAGGTGGACTCCATATTGATTGATGAGGCGCGCACGCCGCTGATTATTTCTGGTCCGTCGCAAGATCGCTCGGAGCTATACAAAACCATTGATCAGCTGATCCCAGATGTTTTGGAGATCCATTATACGTTGGACGAAAAAACCAAAAATGTGACCTTCACCGATGAAGGTAACGAATGGTTGGAAGAGGTGCTGAGCGGCAAGGGCATTCTACCGGACGGTCAATCGCTTTATGACCCGGAAAGCACCACGATTGTGCACCATGTTAACCAAGGGCTGCGGGCGCATAAGCTCTTTGTTTGCGATAAAGACTACATTGTGCGGGACGATGAAGTTGTGTTGATTGACGAGTTTACCGGTCGAATGATGGCGGGTCGCCGCCTCTCCGATGGGTTGCATCAGGCCATTGAAGCCAAGGAAAGATGCACCATCCAGGCCGAAAATGTCACTTTGGCTTCAGTCACTTTTCAAAACTATTTCCGCCTATATGACAAATTGGGCGGCATGACCGGAACAGCCTTGACCGAGGCTGATGAATTTCATGAAATTTATGGCTTAGGTGTTGTCGAAGTTCCGACCAATCGCGCGGTTGCACGGGCCGATGAGGATGACCAAGTCTACCGAACCTCTGGTGAAAAATACAATGCTGTTGTGGATGCCATCAAGGTGGCACATGAGAAAAAGCAACCTGTTTTGGTCGGCACCACTTCAATTGAGAAGTCCGAGTTGCTGTCAGAATTGTTAACTGCTGCTGGCATCACTCACAATGTTTTGAATGCGCGTCAGCATGAGCAAGAGGCCAAGATCGTCGCTGATGCAGGTAAGCTGGGCGCCGTCACGATTGCGACCAACATGGCCGGGCGAGGCACGGATATCAAATTGGGGGGCAATGTTGAGTTTACCATTATGGAGGCTATTGCCGCTGATCCTAAGGCGAACCCCGACGATACTCGCAGCCAGATTGAAGAGGAACATGACAGCGACGAGCAGGCGGTAAAAGATTCTGGTGGCCTTTATGTTTTGGCGACCGAACGGCATGAATCGCGCCGCATTGATAACCAATTGCGTGGTCGATCTGGCCGACAAGGTGATCCGGGCCGCAGCTCCTTTTTCCTATCATTGGATGATGATTTAATGCGGATTTTCGGATCGGAGCGTCTGGAAAAAGTGCTGAATACTCTGGGTATGAAAGAGGGAGAGGCGATTGTGCACCCTTGGGTCAATAAATCGCTAGAACGCGCGCAGGCGAAAGTGGAAGGTCGCAACTTTGACATCCGCAAACAGCTTTTGAAATTCGATGACGTGATGAACGATCAACGTAAGGTAATTTTTGGCCAGCGTCGCGAGATCATGGAAGCCGATGATTTGGCGGAAATCACACAGGATATGCGGCACCAGGTCATAGATGATTTGGTGACACAATTTATGCCACCAAAATCTTATGCAGATCAGTGGGATGTAGAGGGTCTGCAAGCCGCTCTTGTAGAGAACTTAGGGGTTGATGCGCCAGTGGTTGAGTGGGCTGCGCAAGAGGGTGTCGATGATGACACGATCCGTGAAAAGCTCGAAGACCTTAGCGATGATTTCATGGCCCGCAAGGCGGTGGAGTTTGGGCCTGAGAACATGCGGATGATTGAAAAGCAAATTTTGCTAGAAACGATTGATGGCAAATGGCGCGAGCATTTGCTGACGCTGGAGCATCTGCGGTCTGTGGTTGGGTTTCGCAGCTATGCGCAGCGCGATCCGCTCAACGAGTATAAATCTGAGGCCTTTCAATTGTTCCAAAATCTGCTCGATGGTTTACGTGAGCGGGTGACGCAGCTCTTGGCACATGTGCGTGTGCGCTCGGCCGAAGAGCAAAAGGCGATAATGGAAGAAATGGCCCGGCAACAAGCTGCCATCGCTGCGGCGGCGCAATCAATGGATGTCACGCCGACAGCGCCCGGTGCTTTCGATGAAAATGATCGCGCCACTTGGGGCAATCCTGGACGCAATGAGGCTTGCCCTTGTGGATCTGGCAAAAAATTCAAACATTGCCACGGCAAACTGTAACGGGACAGGGTTGTCAGCCCAATAGCTACGCGCAGAACGTCGTCGCGCTTTGATTGCCAATATTGACTTCAATGGATTGAGTCCTGTCACACAAAACGGCTCGAATGGGTGGTCTTTGAATTTGAGAATTTTGGGATCCTCGCTCCGCACCGTATTTTATGATTAAGGGGCTTCAATGCGCCATGCATATATTACCGGTTCTGCCGGTTTCATTGGATTTTATCTAGCCGAATTACTGTGTAAGAGGGCTGGAGTGTCACAGGTCTAGACGGTCTTACCGATTATTATGACGTGCAGCTCAAACATCGGCGGCTGCAGATGCTTGGCCAACACAAAATCTTCAATCCTATCACCGAAATGTTGGAAGATGAGGAAGCGGTTATGAATTCTGTTGCTGTGGCGAAACCAGATGTCATCGTGCATTTGGCGGCGCAGGCGGGTGTGCGATACAGTCTGGAAAACCCACGGCCTATATGCATGGTAATGTGTTTGGTACCTTCAATGTGATGGAAGCGGCCGGGTGCATGGGGTGACGCATTTGATGATGGCGTCGACATCTTCGGTATATGGCGCCAATACTCAGATGCCCTTTCATGAAAATGACAAGGCCGATACACCGCTGACCATCTATACCGCAACGAAAAAAGCCAATGAGGCCATGGCTCATTTCTATGCGCATTTGTGGGACATTCCGACAACAATGTTCCGCTTTTTTACAGTCTACGGTGCTTGGGGTCGCCCTGATCTGGCGCTTTATAAGTTTGTTGATGCCTTGCTCGAAGGGCGGCCAATCGATATTTACAACAATGGCGATATGTATCGTGACCTCACCCATGTGAATGATTCGGTGCGCGGTATTCGTTTGTTGATGGATGTGCCGCCGGTACGTCCCGCCCAAGCATCAGATATTATGGACGGAGACAGTCTCTCTCCCTTAGCGCCGCATTGTGTGGTGAATATCGGGAATTCTGACAAGGTGCGGTTGATCGATTTCATTGACGCGATTGAGCAATCGTTGGGTATCAAGGCCATTCGCAACTACATGCCGATGCAGCCTGGAGATGTGCCGGCCACATGGGCTGACACGTTACTTTTGTAAAAACTAACCAACTATTGCGCACAGACGGATTTTCGCGCGGGGGTCGACCAGTTTGTAACCTGGTTTAAGTCTTATAAAGCCAAGCTGGAGGCCGAGGATTTAAACGGCCGTAAGTCGCAGGTTTGAGGGGATCAAAGAGAGGTATCCAGCGGTGAAATTCGAGTTTGGGACTTTAATATCTATGGCTCCAGAGGCCGCGCTCTGCATAGCCGCATAGGGCTCGGGCGCCATTGAAATACCAGACAGATGCAGTCCATGACCCGTGCTAGAATCGGAAAATCCGCTATAGCCACCTGGCCGGTTACTGAAATTTGGCAGCATCAGAATTTTGACAAAGGCTGTACTGGGTGGAAAATTTTTCACCTTATTGCGGTCGGAAGTCTCCACCCCATCGATATAGTTGCAGGCGTGATACCAATCCCCAGCAGTTGGTAAAATGGTCTGATCCAAAAGAGCGGGCTTAAGATTTCAACCGCTGTCCGTATTGGCCAAAGCTGTGCCCGCTGGCCAAATACCATTGGGATCATTGGGGTTGCTATCGTCCTGTGCCAGAGGCGCGAGTAGTGTAATTTTATGGCCAGTTTTATCCACCTGTGTTGGAAAGAACATGCCAGTTTTAAAGTGCCAGCAGTAAAATTCTTGGGCATTGCCGCCTTGGGTGCGATAGGTAAAAAAGATCAGGCCCCATTTGTCGGACGAGCTATCTGTAGTGTTCCATTCCGACGCATTGGTCACTGACACAGTGGTATCGCCCGGGACCAAGGGCGCTGAGAGTGTGGTCAAACTGTCAACACCACCCGATGTATAGCGCATGTGAGAAGCGGAGGTGATCTGTTGAAAATCAGCATCAAAGGCCATTATACCCATGATCTGCGCGTGGCAATCTCCATCGGCTTGTTTGATATAGCGATCCCTCACAACGGGGCTTGTGGGGGGGGCGGTTTGGGCCCGGCTGAGAACACTGAGCTGTGCCACCCATCCAGCAGGCACATGCCCTCATTATGAATGACATGCTTTTGCGCTTGGTTTTGTTGAATATAGGGCAGGGAGAGATTGGGTGAGACAGTGGACATGGTTCAAGCTCCTTTGCAAGATGACATTTCAGCAATCGTCTCGCAAAGAGTTAATTGAGCTCTATCCAGAGCGCGCGGGCGCGATAATAAATGTTAAAGGTTTCGCGCATGGAGGAGGCGCGTGTTGTTCTATGCGGCGTCTTGAACGGCTTGCGATACGGTCTCTGCGACCGCGTTGAGCAGGGATTCATCTTCTGCCTCCACCATCACGCGGATCAGCGGCTCGGTGCCGGATTTGCGAATGAGCAGACGCCCTTTGCCCAGCAAAGAGGCTTCCGCATCTTCGATAGCCGACTGCACAGAAGCGACCTCCAAGGGTGCACTACCTGCGGAAAACCGGACATTTTTCAGCACTTGTGGGCAGGGTGCGAAGACGTTGGCAAGTTCGCTAGCCTGCTGGCCTGTTTCGACCATAGCGGCCAGGAATTGCAATCCAGCCAGAAGCCCATCGCCGGTGGTGGCGTAATCACTCATCACGATATGGCCTGATTGTTCACCGCCAAGATTGAATCCGCCCTGGCGCATGGCATCCACCACATAACGATCGCCCACATCAGTACGGTGCAGATCAATTCCTTGGTCGCCCAGCCAGCGCTCGAGGCCCAAATTAGACATAACGGTGGCGACCAAAGCGCCGCCGCGTAGCTTTCCGCTTTTAGCCCAGCGCGCGGCGATCAACCCCATGAGCTGATCCCCATCGGCGACCTGGCCTTTTTCGTCAATAATGGCGATTCGGTCTGCATCACCATCCAGACAGATCCCAATGTCGGCACTATGCTGTAACACGGCATCAACGGCCGCTTTTGGCGCAGTCGACCCTACGCCTTTGTTGATGTTATAACCATTGGGTTGCACGCCAATGGCTATGACCTCCGCGCCAAGTTCCCAAAGCACCTCAGGGGCGGTGCGATATGCGGCGCCATTGGCGCAATCAATCACAATTTTCAAACCGTCTAACCGCTTTCCCGTTGGAAAGGTTGCCTTTGCGGCTTCGACATACCGTCCAATTGCGCTGTCGATGCGAGAGGCCCGCCCAATGTTTTCTGGCAAGCAGAGATCCACATCACCTGCAAATAAGGCTTCAATTTCCATCTCGGCGGCGTCTGACAGCTTATAACCATCTGGACCGAAAAATTTGATGCCATTGTCGTGATGCGGATTATGGCTGGCGGTGATCATCACACCGACATCTGCGCGCATGGAATGGGTTAGCATGCCGACGGCAGGTGTGGGAACTGGTCCCAATAGAACCACATCCATGCCGGTTGATAAAAATCCAGCGGTGAGCGCGTTTTCAATCATATAGCCTGATCTGCGTGTGTCCTTACCAATCACAACACGATGGCCCGGCGAGGCGTCACGCCGAAAAAACCGCCCAGCCGCCGCCGCAAGCCGCAGAGCGGTTTCGGCAGTCATAGGATAGGTATTTGCCGTGCCGCGGACACCGTCCGTTCCAAATAGGTGTCGTGTCATAAAGTTTCCTCTCAAATCGCTACGGTCTTAGATTGAAGCAAGGCGGATATCAGTCTTGATGTATAGTTCCGAATTACTGGTAAAAAGATGTTTATTCTATATGTTATGAAAATTTAAATAAAATGTGCGGCAAGCCAACCGCCGCTACTTCCCACGAGCAAGGCAAGCACGAGCCACCGCTTTTTCATCCCTGGCTTTTGCAAGGTCGGTTGCGCGGTGTTGTAGGTGCGGATCAAAGCCGCTTCCGCAAGCTGGGGAAGTTTTGGCCCGAAGCGCGACAGGACGCGGGCCGTTTTAAGCAGGTCTTTTAACAAGGCTTTCGGCCCAATGCTTTGTTTAATGTAATCTTCGACAATGGGTTTGGCGACTTCCCAAATATTAATCTGAGGATGCAGGCTGCGTGCAACCCCCTCAACAACAACCATCGTACGTTGCAGCAAAATGAGCTCCGTTCTGGTCTCCATACCAAATTGTTCTGTGACATCAAATAAATAGGTTAAAACACGTCCCATGCTGATCTGCGTGGCATCCATGCCAAAAATGGGCTCCCCAACCGCCCGGAGGGCGCGGGCAAATTCATCGACATCCTTATCAGCGGGCACATATCCAGCTTCAAAATGCACCTCCGCCACACGTTTGTAATCGCGGCGAATAAAGCCAAATAGAATTTCTGCGTAGACTCGCCGGGTATATTCATCAATGCGGCCCATAATGCCAAAATCATAGGCAATCACATCGCCATTGGCGGCGATCTTTATATTTCCCTGATGTAAGTCGGCGTGGAAAAAGCCATCGCGCAGCGCGTGCGACAAAAACAATTGCAAAATCCGCTCGCCAATTTGCCGCCTGTCATGTCCGGCCGCATCAAGAGCGGCATTGTCTCCGGCAGATATGCCCTCGGCCCAATCCATAGTCATGACGTTTTTGCCTGACAGGCTCCAATTGATATGAGGCAATTGGAAGCCTTCATCAGATTCAGTGTTGGCGGCAAATTCTCCCGCGGCACTGCTTTCCAGCCGAAGGTCCAACTCACCAAGAACCACGCCTTCGAAATGCGCGATCACATCGAGTGGACGCAGACGGCGTGCGCCGGGTGCCAGAATTTCAACCATTCGGGCTGCGAAATAAAACGCATCAATATCCATGCGAAAGGCGCGTTCAATGCCAGGGCGTAAGACTTTTACGGCGACATCTGCACCATCGGCGGCGAGCTTTGCGCGGTGGACCTGCGCAATAGAGGCGGCGGCCACAGGCGCACTAAAGTCTTGAAAGATGGATGTCAAAGGTCGCTCGAGCTCAGCCTCGATCATTTTTTGCGCTTCTTCGACCGGGAAGGGTGGCAACTTATCTTGCAGCACGCGCAATTGTGCGGCCAACTCATCGCCAACCACATCGGGGCGGGTCGATAGGATTTGCCCGAATTTGATATAGGCTGGACCCAAAGCGGTCAGCGCGCGCGTGACCGGGGGCATTGCAGGATCCCCCTTGTAACCCAACCATTGAAATGGCCAACCAAGAATTTTTGCTGCCAAGCGCAGACCTACAGGAGCTTGATAGGCGTTGAGGATCACATTCATCGCCCCCGTGCGCTCAAAGGTTGCGCCGGTGCGGATCAGGCGAAAAATATTGTGCGGACCACGCATCTAAATTTTCCATCCGGAATGCAAGGCTGCGATACCGAGCGATAGGTTGCGATAGCTGGTATTTTCAAATCCTGCCTGCTGCACCATGCTCAAAAATGTCTCTTGATCAGGAAATTTGCGAATCGATTCGACAAGATATTGGTAGCTGGCGCGGTCATTGGCGATCATCTGGCCCATGCGTGGAATGACATTGAAGGAATAGAGATCATAGGCCTTTTGGGCCAAAGGCACGGGTATTTGACTAAATTCCAAAACCATCAACCGACCTCCGGGACGCAAGACGCGGTAGGCCTCATTTAAGGCTTCTTGCGGCCGTGTTACGTTCCGAATGCCAAAACTGATTGTGTAGACATCAAAGCTGTTATCTGCAAAGGGCAGGGCCATGGCGTCTCCAACAACCCAATCCAAATTATCGACCATTTGTGCGGTTTCAGCGCGCTTGCGCCCTTCGACGAGCATATTTTCAGTGATATCAAGCACTGTGGAATGGCCAGACCCCGCACGCTTGAGGAATTTGAAACTTATGTCCCCAGTACCACCAGCGACATCGAGAAGTTTTTGTCCGGCTCTTGGAGCCAGCCAATCCATCATCGCTTCTTTCCAAATACGGTGTATTCCAAAACTCATCACGTCATTCATAACGTCGTATTTGCTGGCCACGGAGGTGAAAACACCCTGCACCTTGCTGGCTTTTTCGACCTCTGGAACGGTTTCAAAACCAAAATGGGTTGTGTCTTCACCGGTGTCTTGCATGGAACGGGCCTTTTGTAACTTCACCCCCCTTATAATACGCAGGGCGGCTGATACAATGTGATGTACCAGAAGGAAGCGCGAGATGCCCGAATTACCAGAGGTTGAGACAGTCCGCCGCGGCCTGCAACCAGCGATGCAAGACCAAAAAATCATTTGTGCGGAGGTGAACCGGCCTGATTTGCGATGGCCCTTCCCGCCCGACATGGCGCAACGGCTCACTGGAGCGCGAGTCCTGCGGCTTAGGCGGCGTTCAAAATATATACTGTTGGACTTGGATACACAGGAGACTTTGATTGTACATCTCGGGATGTCTGGCCGAATGCTGGTTTCGGGCCAGCAAATTGGCGAGTTTTATCAAGAGCATCCCGCGCCTGAAAAACATGATCATGTGGTGTTTCATATGGAAAATGACACACGGGTGACCTTCAACGACGCCAGACGTTTCGGCGCGATGGATCTTGCACCGACCGCGGAGGTTGAAACGCATAAGATGCTGGCCAGCCTCGGACTGGAACCATTGAGCAACCATCTGGACGATTCTTATTTGGCCGCAGCACTCGAGGGGCGCAATACGCCGATTAAGACGGCACTTTTGGACCAGCGACTCATCGCGGGTTTGGGCAATATTTATGTCTGCGAAGTGCTCTTTCGGGCCAAAATTTTGCCCATGCGTAAGGCCAAAAACCTGTCCAAAATGCAGGTGGGTACTTTGGTGCCAATCATTCGGACAGTTTTGGAAGAGGCGATTGAAGCCGGTGGCTCTAGTCTTAAGGATTATCGTCAAACAGGGGGAGAGCTGGGTTATTTTCAACACAGTTTCCACGTTTACGACCGAGAATCCCAGCCCTGCAAACATGCGGGATGCGGCGGCATAATTGCGCGGGTGAGCCAATCGGGGCGCTCTAGCTTCTATTGTCCGACCTGTCAGAGATAGCTTGAAATAGGCGGCGAACGTGATAGGCCTTAACGCCTGATAGAGGCAATGCTGGGACCACTATGGCTTATGAGACCATCATCGTAGAGATTGCAGATCATATCTGCGTCATCAAATTGAACCGCCCATCGGCATTGAATGCGCTGAATAGCCAATTGGTGGCAGAACTCGGCGATGCGGTGCGCCAGGCTGAAGCGAACGACAAAGTCCGTTGCATGGTAATAACCGGATCGGAGAAAGCCTTTGCGGCTGGTGCCGATATCACTGAGATGGCAGAAAAGAGTTTTGTGGACGTTGTGTCTGATGATCTATTCGGTGCTAGTATAGGCCCGTTGCAAGAGGCTCGGAAGCCAACAATTGCAGCCGTGGCAGGCTATGCTTTGGGCGGTGGTTGCGAGCTCGCGATGCTTTGTGACTTTATTATTTGCGCTGACAATGCGAAATTTGGGCAGCCAGAAATCAATCTTGGCGTCATCGCAGGTATCGGCGGAACGCAGCGCTTGACCCGTTTCGTTGGAAAATCCAAAGCTATGGATATGCATTTGACCGGGCGTTTTATGGATGCCGCGGAAGCGGAGCGCTCAGGGTTGGTCAGCCGCGTGGTGCCGGTGAAAAAATTGATGGAAGTGGCCCTGGAGGTTGCGGGAAAAATTGCTGAAAAATCACAAATCTCTATTAAGGCGGCCAAGGGTGCGGTGAACAGATCTTATGAGACCACATTGGCGGAAGGTCTGTTGTTTGAACGGCGCGTGTTTCATTCGATGTTTGCAACAGAAGACCAAAAAGAGGGTATGGCGGCCTTTGTCGAGAAAAGAGAGCCGCAATTTCGCGATAAATAGGTAAAATTGGTTTGCATCTCCATAGAAAGCGGATATACGCAGCCTCAGAAAATGCGCGTGTGGCCCGCTTGGCTTTAGATAATCCGGTCCATAGGGTTTGGGCCTAGCGGTGATACGTGTGGCACAAGATTAAGTTAGGACCTGATTACATGGCAAATTCACCACAAGCAAAGAAGCGCGCACGTCAAATTGAGCGCCGCACAGCGGTTAACAAAGCCCGCAAATCTCGTATCCGCACATTTCTTCGCGCTGTTGAAGAAGCGATTGCGTCCGGCGACAAAGCCGCGGCAACTGAAGCTTTGCGCGCCGCACAGCCTGAGCTGATGCGCGGTGTTACAAAAGGCATCTTCCACAAAAACACAGCATCCCGCAAAGTTTCGCGCTTGGCCTCACGGGTTAAGAGCCTGTCTTAATAATTGTTACAAATTCATGAATTTTGGGCGTGGGAAAATTCCCGCGCTCTTTTTCTTTTAAGTGACGGTAAAATTTATATTTTTTGAGACCAAATTATGACAACCATAGATAAAAAGAGATTCTTTTTCAAAAAATACCGAGTCAAGAATTAAGATCTGTTGCAGAGTCACTTGGCCGGGGGATAAAAATGTCTCAACGAGTCACCTTAAGTGCTCCGGGGGATAACTGTCCCAAGAGATTGCCACTGCTGCACGGCGACATGACCTTGGGATTATACAACATGATAAATCCATTTCATGGGTCATGGACGCTATTGTTCGGAATGCGTGTCTGCCTACTGAGTGGTCGGTGACAAAGAAATTTGAGCGACGTTGTCATTGGGCGCGTTGAAGGTAGACCGGACGAGTGGTCGTTTGTATTGGGATTAAGTGAAGCGTATGGCACTAGAGTTTTGGGATATTGCCGCGGATCGCTTGCGAAGGTCTCTCGGGAACAACAACTACAAATCATGGATTGAGCCCCTACAATTTATGGGCGAATCGGACGGTGCAGCAGAATTTTTTGTGCCGACCAGTTTTTTCGGTAATTACGTGCGCCAGCATTTCGAAGATCAAATCCTCTATCAAATGCGTGAATCTGGCTTTGAGGTTACCCGTGCGACGTTTTCCGTGGGGCGTTCGGAACAAGCGCCAGTCGCGCGCCAGTCGTCCCCCGCTATCGCAGAGCCAGTGAAGCCGCGCGAAATACAAGGTGCAAAGCTCGACCAACGTTTCGTGTTTGAAAATTTTGTTGTGGGCAAGCCTAATGAGTTGGCCCATGCAGCAGCGAAACGTGTTGCGGAAGCGGGTCCAGTCACCTTTAATCCTTTATTTTTATATGGTGGTGTAGGCTTGGGAAAAACCCATTTGATGCATTCAATTGCTTGGGAGCTTCAGTCGAATCGTCCCGATATCAATGTGATGTATCTCTCTGCTGAACAATTCATGTATCGATTCGTACAGGCCTTGCGTGAGCGCAAGATGATGGATTTCAAAGAGCTGTTCCGCTCGGTAGATGTCTTAATGGTGGATGATGTGCAATTCATTGGCGGAAAAGACAGTACTCAAGAGGAGTTCTTCCATACGTTCAATGCTTTGGTGGATCAAAACAAGCAAATTATAATTTCCGCTGACCGCGCGCCGGGTGAGATAAAACAGTTGGAAGATCGCATCGCCAGCCGTTTGCAATGCGGGTTGGTGGTGGATTTACATCCCACCACCTATGAGCTGCGCCTTGGTATTTTGCAGTCTAAAATTGAGTTGTATCAGTCCAGCTATCCGGGCATTGAAGTGCGTCAAGAAGTTGTGGAATTTTTAGCACATCGCATTTCAACCAATGTACGCGTTCTCGAGGGGGCTTTGACCCGGCTCTTTGCCTTTGCCTCATTGGTCGGGCGTGAAATAACGGTTGAGCTGACCCAAGATTGTCTCTCTGATATTTTGCGTGCTTCTGACCGCAAGGTTACGGTCGAGGAAATTCAGCGTAAAGTGAGCGACCACTATAATATCCGCCTGTCAGATATGCTGGGACCAAAGCGCCTGCGCAGTTTTGCGCGGCCGCGCCAGATTGCCATGTATCTGTGCAAGCAGTTGACCAGCCGTTCATTGCCAGAAATCGGCCGCAGATTCGGCGGTCGCGACCATACGACGGTTATGCATGGAGTGCGGAAAATCGAGGATTTACGCAACCAAGACAGTCAAATGTCCGACGATCTGGACCTATTGCGGCGTTCACTGGAGGCATAGCTTCCTTTCAAAACCTTTAAGGGTTAAAACCCGTTCACACACCCTTGTGTCCTGTGGAAAACTCTTTACGGTTTATCTTCAAATACGTGACGGAGAACGGCAATGAAACTGTCTATTGAACGCGCAACTTTGTTGAAGGCTGTGTCCCAAGCTCAGTCCGTTGTAGAGCGTCGGAATACAATTCCAATCTTGGCAAATGTATTGATTGAGGCAAGTGGAGAGCATGCGTCGTTTCGTGCGACAGATTTGGACATTGAGGTTGTAGATCGTGTGACAGCTATGGTGGAGCGCGCAGGGGCCAGCACGGTCTCTGCGGTGACGTTGCATGAGATTGTGCGAAAATTGCCTGACGGGGCTTTGGTGACTTTGACCGATGACGGCGCCTCTGGCCGTTTGACGGTTGAAGCAGGCCGATCCAATTTTTCTTTGACGACCCTACCGAAGGAAGATTTCCCGGTTATGGCTACTTCCGAATATGCCTGCAATTTCACCGCTTCTGCGATGACCCTGCGCCGGCTCTTTGACAAATCAAAATTTGCCATTTCCACCGAAGAGACCCGTTATTATTTGAACGGTGTTTATATGCATGTGGCTGAGGGCGATGGCGGTCAAACGTTCCGCTGTGTCGCCACAGATGGTCACCGACTGGCGCGGATTGATGCGGATCTGCCGACCGGTGCCGGAGACATGCCTGGTGTGATTGTGCCGCGTAAAACTGTTGGTGAAATGCGCAAATTGCTTGATGATGATGACGCACAGATTGCCGTTTCAGTTTCGGAAACCAAAGTGCGCTTTGCGACGCCAAATGTGACGCTGACCTCAAAAGTGATTGATGGCACCTTCCCAGATTACACACGTGTGATCCCTGCGGGCAATACGCGGAAATTGGAAGTGGATGCGGCCGAATTTGCCAAGGCAGTTGACCGCGTGGCTACTGTTTCCTCAGAGCGGTCGCGTGCTGTGAAATTGGCACTGGATGAAGACCGCCTGATCCTGTCGGTTAATGCGCCAGACAGCGGTGCCGCCGAAGAAGAATTGGCCGTCGCCTATGGTGATGAAAAATTGGAAATTGGCTTTAACGCGAAATATCTGCTCGAAATTGCCAGTCAGGTTGATCGGGAAAATGCCGTGTTCCTATTTAACACTTCAGGGGATCCAACCTTGATGCGTGAGGGCAATGACACATCGGCCATTTATGTCGTTATGCCCATGCGCGTTTAAGCTGGCGTGAAGTTGAAGGGCGCAGATGCCCAATCTTGCTGTTGAATCTTTAAGCCTTTCGCATTTTCGGTCGCATCATGTGGTGCAGATCGAATGCGACCTGCGGCCGGTTGCGATTTACGGAGCCAATGGGGCCGGCAAGACCAATATTTTAGAGGCAGTATCCCTGCTTTCGCCCGGACGTGGTGTGCGGCGGTCGAGCGCGGAAGACATGACGCGCCGTCCAGAGGCGCTGGGCTGGAAGATCTCGGCTGTTTTACGCAAGCAGGATCGTCTGCATGAGATAGAAACCTGGTCGCAAAATGGCGCGGCGCGCCAGCTGCGGATTGATGGTAAAACGGCCACTCAGGTCATGTTGGGGCGCGTTGCGCGTGTCTTATGGTTGATCCCCGCAATGGATCGTATTTGGATTGAAGGTGCCGAGGGGCGCCGGCGGTTTTTAGATCGTATGACTCTCTCCTTTGACCCAAACCACGGCGAGCAGGTGCTCCTTTATGAAAAAGCCATGCGTGAACGTAATCGTCTGCTGAAAGAACGAGTCGTGGATGCCCATTGGTATAGGGCCATTGAGGGGCAAATGGCCGCCACTGGTGTGAAAATCAGAAAGGCACGAAAGGAGACCCTGGCGTATATCCACGCGGCGCAGGATCAGGCCGAAACAGCCTTTCCAACTGCGCATTTGACCCTGACCAATTCTGAAAACATATATTTTTCAGATAATAGCGATGATCTTGCTCAACTTCTGGCCGATTATCGCAGCCGCGATCTAGCCGCGGGTCGCAGTTTGGCGGGTCCGCATCGCGATGACCTGTTCGGCGTCTTTGCAGCAAAAAATGTTCCTGCAAAAGACAGCTCCACAGGGGAGCAAAAGGCACTTTTGATTTCGCTCATCCTTGCCAACGGCCGTGCGCTGAAACAACAAACGGGCCTTCCGCCGATCCTACTTCTAGATGAGGTCGCAGCACATTTGGACGCGGCCCGCAGAGCAGCGCTCTATGATGAAATTTGCGCCCTGGGCGCTCAGGCTTGGATGAGTGGTACTGGGCCTGAACTGTTTGAACAACTTGGTGACAGGGCGCAGCATCTATTGGTAACAGAGGTTGAGGGGAAATCAAAAGTGGATCTAAAATGACTTTGGCTTTTTCTGATTTGGCGCTTTATGCCATTGCTGTTTTTATTTTATTCATTACGCCTGGCCCGGTTTGGGTCGCACTTTTGGCCCGCGCAGTGTCGGGCGGCTTTCACGCGGCTTGGCCTTTGGCCTTGGGCGTGGCGATTGGCGATGCGGTTTGGCCAACTTTGGCCATCCTTGGCGTGAGCTGGGTGGTCAATGAATTTGCGGGGATCATGACTATCTTGCGCTATGTCGCGGCTGCGGTCTTCCTGACAATGGGTGCAGTGTTGATGCTCAAGGCCGACGTTGCTTTGAGCGGTGACCAGCGGCTGACGCGACCGGGCATGTGGGCGGGCTTTATCGGAGGTGTGGTGGTGATATTAGGCAACCCAAAGGCCATTTTGTTTTATATGGGCGTTCTGCCGGGTTTTTTTGACCTGACTGAGGTCGGGGTATGGGATGTATTGGCCATTGTTGTGGTCTCTATTCTTACTCCGCTTTTGGGAAATTTGACCGTTGCTGGCTTTGTAAATTGTGCGCGTGATTTGCTGCAAAAACCTGAGGCGGTTTGGCGGATTAACCGCATATCAGGAGGTCTTTTAATCGCTGTCGGGATCGTTATTCCCTTTATGTAGCCTCCCAGAAAATGCGATTTTTTGCAAAAGATGGCATCCGGGGCGGTGCCTTAAAAAATCGCAACCTGAACCACAATCTGTTGTGCCATTTGCGTGACATTCATATCGAATTCCGCTATTTGTTGTGTAACTCAACAAAGGGTATCGGGATGTCTGAGCAATCTGTGAATATTGAAGAATACGGCGCAGAATCCATTAAGGTTCTAAGGGGCTTAGAGGCTGTTCGCAAACGGCCAGGAATGTATATCGGTGATACTGATGATGGCTCCGGTTTGCATCATATGGTTTACGAGGTTGTAGACAATGGCATCGACGAGGCGCTGGCTGGTCATGCGGATCATGTTTTGGTGCGGATCAATGCTGATGGCTCGGTTTCCGTCGCGGATAACGGTCGTGGGATTCCGGTTGGAATTCATGAAGAAGAGGGTGTTTCCGCCGCTGAGGTGATTATGACCCAGCTACACGCGGGTGGTAAATTTGACAGCAATTCCTACAAGGTCTCTGGCGGTTTGCACGGTGTCGGGGTTTCCGTTGTTAATGCCCTGTCGGTATGGCTTGAGCTGCGCATTTGGCGCGAAGGTAAAGAGCATGTCGCGCGGTTCGAGCATGGCGACACAGCGGAACATTTAAAAGTCGTAGGCGATTGTGGCGATCGGACAGGCACGGAAGTGCGTTTCCTGGCGTCAACAGAGACGTTCTCCAATCTTGACTATAAATTTGAGGTACTGGAAAAACGCCTGCGTGAATTGGCATTTTTGAATTCAGGTGTGCGGATTATTCTTGAAGACCTGCGCCCAGCCGAACCTCTGCGCAGTGAGCTGTATTATGACGGTGGTGTGCGCGAATTTGTGAAATATCTTGACCGCTCCAAGTCCTCAATCATGGAGGAGCCGATTTATGTCAAAGGCACTCGTGATGATATTGGCGTCGAAGTGGCGATGTGGTGGAATGACACCTATCACGAAAATGTCCTGCCCTTCACCAATAATATCCCACAGCGTGACGGTGGCACCCATATGGCGGGCTACCGAGGGGCTTTGACCCGAACAATAAACAATTACGCTCAATCAAGTGGCATCGCCAAAAAAGAGAAAATCAGCTTCACAGGCGATGACGCGCGTGAGGGTTTGACCTGCGTATTATCTGTCAAAGTACCCGATCCAAAATTTTCCAGCCAGACCAAAGATAAATTGGTCAGCTCAGAAGTGCGCCCGGCTGTTGAAGGGTTGGTGGGCGAAAAACTGGCCGAATGGTTCGAGGAAAACCCAGCACAGGCGAAGGTTATTGTTGGCAAGATTGTTGAGGCTGCGATGGCGCGTGAAGCGGCCCGCAAGGCCCGTGACCTCACCCGACGCAAGACTGCGATGGATGTGAACTTCTTGGCAGGAAAGCTCAAAGATTGTTCGGAAAAAGATCCCTCAAAAACTGAAGTCTTTTTAGTCGAAGGCGATAGCGCTGGCGGTTCTGCCCAAACGGGGCGTGACCGTATGACCCAAGCGGTTTTGCCCCTGCGCGGGAAAATTTTGAACGTGGAGCGCGCGCGGTTTGACCGGATGCTAAGCAGTCAGGAAATTGGCAATTTGGTCATGGCGCTGGGCACAGGCATTGGTCGCGATGAATTCAATATTGAAAAGCTACGCTACCATAAAATTGTGATCATGACAGACGCTGACGTTGATGGTGCGCATATCCGCACGCTCTTGCTGACATTCTTTTTCCGCCAAATGCCTGAATTGATTGAAGGTGGCTATCTTTATATCGCGCAACCGCCCTTGTTTAAGGTGAGCCGTGGGCGCTCTGAGGTTTATCTTAAAGACCAGCCGGCGCTGGATGAATACTTGATCGAACAGGGTATTGAAGGTGCTTTGCTGCGGTTGAGTAACGGCGAAGAAATTATCGGCACTGATTTGATGCGTGTTGTGGAGGAAGCGCGTCAATTGAAACGTATTGTTGACGCATTTCCCACCCATTACCCGCGTCACATTTTGGAGCAAGCGGCAATCGCAGGGGCCTTCGTTCCTGGAGCGGTGGATCGTGATTTGCAAGGCATGGCCGATGCAGTGGCGCGCCGGCTGGATCTGATTGCTTTGGAATATGAGCGGGGTTGGCAAGGCCGCCCGACACAGGACCGCGGCATGCGCTTGGCGCGGATTTTGCGCGGCGTGGAAGAGGTGCGCAATCTCGATGGCGCAATGCTCCGGTCAGGCGAAGCGCGTCGCACCGGGCTTTTGACGCAAAGCTTGCAAGATACCTATGGCGGTACTTGCACATTGGTGCGCAAAGATCGGGTGCAGGTGATTAATGGCCCTCTCACGCTGTTGAGCGCGATTTTGGAAGAGGGCGAGAAGGGGCTATCGCTGCAACGCTATAAGGGCTTGGGTGAAATGAACCCAGATCAGCTTTGGGAAACCACATTGGATCCAGATGCGCGAACCTTGTTGCAAGTGCGTATTGATGATGTTGCAGAAGCAGATGATCTGTTTACCAAGCTGATGGGCGATGTGGTGGAACCGCGTCGGGAATTCATCCAAAATAATGCGCTAAATGTGTCAAACTTGGATTTCTAAAACTGACCAAACGGGGAGTGCATGGGGCAATGCAACGCGGCGGCGTTTCCTTTTGGTATCAGGAGCTGGGCGGGCTACCAAAGCCGCGCCCGGCGTTGGACCGCACGGTAAGCGCAGATATTTGCATCATTGGCGCGGGTTTTACCGGGCTTTGGGCAGCTTATTATCTTAAAAAAGCCGACCCGACGTTGACCATTGTTATTGTGGAAGAGAAGTTTGCCGGGTTTGGCGCCTCTGGCCGCAATGGCGGGTGGGTGTCAGGCAATTTCGCTTGGGATCATGAAAAATACTTGAGCAGTGGTACAGCCGATCAGGTGAAGGCCATGGTGGCGGCGTTTCACGGCACTGTTGATGAGGTGATTGCTGTGGCTGAAGCCGAAGGTTTCGAGGCTGATATCCACCGAACAGAAGAATTGGCCATAGCTACGAATGCGCAACAGTTTCAACGTCTTGCGCCTGAATTGAAGCGTTTGCACCATTGGGGCGATCATCGCAGTTGGCTTGAAAATGAAGCGCAATTGCGCGCGCGGATTGCCATTCCCGGAGCCAAGGGCGCGCTTGTGACCTCTGGTGTGGCGCGGATTCAGCCGGCCAAATTCGTGCGCGGATTGGCCGATGCTGTGGCGCGACTTGGGGTTACGATTTACGAAGCGACCCGGGCCGATGAAATTTCAAAAGGTCAGGTCATCACCGATCAGGGGCGGATCGCCTGTGGGGTGGTTTTGAAAGCAACCGAAGGTTACAGCGCTCGATTGTCGGGATATGAACGCGATTGGTTGCCTCTCAATTCTGCGCAAATTGTGACCAAGCCTCTGCCCCTAGAGTTGTGGCGGGACATCGGCTGGACGGGGGCGCAACTGATTGGGGATATGGCTCACGCCTATTGTTATTGCCAGCGGACAGCAGATGGGCGCATCGCGATTGGCGGTCGTGGGCTGCCATATCTTTGGAATTCCAAGATCCAACAGGATGGCCGGCCCACCTCGGGCACAATTGCGCAATTGCAGGGGGTTCTTGCGCGTTTGTTCCCTGCGGCGGCGCACGTTCCTTTGGCCCATGCTTGGCAGGGGGTCTTGGGCGTTCCGAGGGATTGGTGCGCCACTGTTGGGTTGGATGTTGAAACCCAGATCGGTTGGGCGGGCGGATATGTAGGGGTTGGTTTAACCTCGGCCAATTTAGCCGGGCGGACGCTGCGTGACTTGGTGCTGTCAAAACCCACGACATTGACCCAATTGCCATGGGTCAACCGTAGGGTTCGAGCTTGGGAGCGCGAACCGTTGCGCTGGATGGCTGTGCGTGGACTATATGCTGTGTTGAAAGCTGCCGATCGCGCTGAGGCCAAAGGTAGAGCTTATGCGCCGCATCTTGCCCGGCTTGGCGCTTGGATCAAATCTCAGTGAGGCGAGATTATTTCGCGGCGGCGTCGATTTGTCTTTGGCGCTCACCAAAACGGGCCCGGTCCTCATCGGAATATTCGTCTACACATTGGTGGCACTGCACACCTTTGATATAGTCAATACGATTTTTATCGGACTCCGTGATCGGTCTGCGGCAGGCATAGCATTGATCAAAACTGCCCTCGACCAAGCCGTGACCTACGGAGACGCGGTTGTCGAAGACGAAGCATTCACCTTGCCAAGTGCTCTCTTCCTGCGGCACCTCTTCGAGATACTTCAAGATTCCGCCCTTGAGGTGATAGACTTCATCAACCCCTTCACCGAGCAGAAAGTTGGTAGATTTTTCACAACGAATGCCGCCGGTGCAAAACATGGCAATCTTTTTGTTGTGAAACCGATGTTTATTCTCAGCCCACCATTGGGGAAATTCTCGGAAAGTTTTGGTTTTGGGATCAATCGCCCCCTCAAACGTGCCGATGCCGACCTCATAGTCATTGCGCGTATCAATCACCGCAACATCCGGTGCCAAAATCAGCGTGTTCCATTCGAGCGGATTAACATAGTGACCAGTGCCTGCGCGTGGATCGACATTGGGTTGGCCCATTGTGACGATTTCTTTTTTCAAGCGGACTTTCATGCGCTTGAAAGGCATGACGCTGGCGGTGCTCTCTTTATGTTCAAAATCCGAGCAACCGGGCAGTGCGGCGATATGGGCCCAAAGCCGGGCAACTCCCTGTCTCGGACCTGCGACTGTGCCGTTGATACCCTCTTTGGCCAGCAAAATTGTGCCTTTGATGCCCTCATGTTCGCAAAGTGACAACATTGGCGCGCGCAGAGCGTTTGGATCATCAAAGCGGGTGAAGTGATAAAGCGCGGAGACTGTAAGCATGTTCTGGGTCATAATCTGAAGTCGTCTTTGCTGCAAGATACATAACTCAGGCTCTGATGCCTCTTGATAGGTGCCCTGATAACATTGACCTTGTGGGCGCGGATCATTACCTCTGTGCGCGAAGCTTGGATAGGGGATCCAAATGCGTGCGCTGATTGTGGTTGATGTTCAAAACGATTTTTGTCCGGGTGGCGCTTTGGCGGTCGCAGGTGGTGATCAGATCGTAGCGCAAATTAACAATGTCATGGCTGATTATGACGCGGTGATCCTCACGCAAGATTGGCATCCGGCGGGTCATTCTTCCTTTGCCAGTTCCCATGAGGCCGAGGTATTTTCCAATATTGCAATGCCCTATGGTGCCCAAGTGCTCTGGCCAGATCACTGTGTACAAGGCAGCTTTGGTGCGGCGTTTCACAAAGATTTGGTTACGGATCGTGCTGATCTGGTTTTGCGCAAGGGCTATCGGCCGGGCATCGACAGCTATTCTGCCTTTTTTGAAAATGACCGGAGCACAGCTACGGGCCTTGAAGGATATTTGAAGAGTCGTGGAATTTTGGACGTGACCTTGGTGGGATTGGCGACGGATTATTGTGTTGCTTATTCAGCGCTTGATGCGGCGCGGCTGGGCTTTGCGGTCAGCGTCGACACCGCCCTTTGCCGGGCCATTGATATGGATGGATCGCTGGACCAAGCACGGCGCGATATGGCGGCAGCGAAAGTGAGCCTTTTGTAATGGTAGATATCGCCACCCGAGTGTGGAACCACAAATGGAAAATCGACCCGATCGTGCGGTCTCTCATAGATAATGATTTCTATAAATTGTTGATGTGCCAATCGGTGCTCCGCAACCACCCCAAAACGGAGGTGACCTTTAGTTTGATCAACCGGTCAAGTGATATCCGCTTGGCAGAGCTGATTGATGAGGGGGAGCTGCGCGAACAATTGGATCATGTACGCTCTTTGTCGCTGTCGCGCGGAGAAAGCACATGGATGCGTGGCAATACATTCTATGGCAAACGCCAGATGTTTACGCCAGAGTTTATGGATTGGTTCGAGGCGCTTAAATTGCCTGACTATCATCTTGAAAAGCGTGATGGGCAATATGAGCTGACGTTTCAAGGCACTTGGCCTGAGGTGATGCTCTGGGAAATCCCTGCTTTGGCGGTTCTTATGGAGCTGCGCGGTCGCGCGGTGCTGCGAGACATGCGCCGGTTTGAGATTCAAATTCTCTATGCGCGCGCTATGGCCAAACTTTGGGAAAAAATTGAGACTCTGCGCAACATTGATGACTTGCGCCTTGCGGATTTTGGCACGCGCCGGCGGCATTCCTTTTTATGGCAAGATTGGGCCGTGCAGGCTATGACTGAAGGATTGGGAGACAAATTTATCGGCACCTCCAATTGTTTGATTGCCAAAAATCGAGATTTGGCGGCGATTGGAACCAATGCGCATGAACTTCCTATGATCTATTCTGCGCTGGCGGTTGATGATCAAGCTCTGTGTCAGGCCCCCTATGAGGTGCTATCTGATTGGCATGAGGAGCATGATGGTAATCTTCGGATTATCTTGCCAGATACCTATGGCACCGAAGGGTTTTTAGACAATGCGCCAGATTGGCTGGCCACTTGGACGGGCATGCGCATCGATTCTGGTGATCCTGTTCAAGGGGCAGAACATGCGATTAAATGGTGGAAAAGCCGCAATGAAGACCCCAGTCAAAAACTATTGATTTTTTCGGATGGTTTGGATGGTGAGAAGATTGCCGAGCTGCATCGCTTATTCTCTGGGCGCGTCAGAGTGTCTTTTGGTTGGGGCACGCTGCTGACCAATGACTTTCGTGGTCTGGTGCCGAATGATGCGTTAAAACCATTCTCTTTGGTCTGCAAAGCCGTGTCAGCCAATGGCAGACCCACGGTCAAATTGTCTGACAATCCCAATAAGGCTATGGGCCCAGCCGATGAAATTTCCCGCTATAAGCGCGTGTTCGAAGTGGGGCGCCAAAACCCGCAACGCGTCATCGTTTAAGCTGTTGTCAGCCATTGATGTGCCAAATGCAGGGCGCGTTCTGCGTAACGCCTTTGGACCGGGCTTTTTTTTGGCTGCCGCGCGATTACCCACCCGCAAGAGGCTAGTCCCCGCAACATAAGGAAAAACTTGATCTCATCTGTGGTTGGGGCATTTCGAAGTGCGCCATAGCCTTCTACGACCGCGGCTATGAGATCATTTAAATGACGTGCGGCGTAATGTTGCGACAGACAGACCCCAAGATCATAACCGCGATAGCCAAATCCCGCATCATCAAAATCTATCAGCATCAGGCCTGTTTTTGTGTGAAAAACATTTTCCTGCAAGGCATCCGCATGAATCAAGCCAAAATCCGCGCCCTTCATGGCTTTTAGCTGGGCATGCGCGGTCTGTTGGGTATAGAGCATGAATTTTTTTTCGCCGGCCGATAGGGATGGGTTGTCCCAAAATCGACCCCAAAAGGGGGATTGTCCCAGCAGACCGGGCAAATCCCAGGCGGCGCGCGTGAGGTCATCGGTTTTTATACCATCGCTGGTGTTATGAAGCTGAGCTAAGAGACGTCCCAATTGGTGATATAGATCACAATGGCTGGTGACATCCGTATCACTGGCGCTGTCCATCTCCCCGATGGGCGTGCCCTCTACCCAGGTGATCACAGAGACAAAGCGCCCATCTGCCAACCTCGCCAGTAGTGATCCATCCGTTTGCGCCAGTGGTTTGGGACAGGCAAAGCCCGCCTCCTCAAGCCGCTGCATCCAGCGCAATTCTGACAAGATTGCCGCTTCACTTTGATATCCCGTTCGATGCAGACGCAATGCCATCGGTGTCCCGTCGCGCAGGATCTTATATACAGCGTTTTCCCTCTCGGCGATCAACTGTACCGGCCCATTTGCGCCCCATTGGGCGGCGATTTCGGGAAGATCACTCATGCTTTGAAGGCTGCCTTTAGGATGCCGCAGGCTATGGCGACATTTTCATTGGAAAAGGGCATAGGCGGGCGCAGTTTCAAAATATTGCGATTGCGCCCCGTGCGCCCCATCAATAGGCCGTGATTGCGGGCGTATTCCACCACATGGGCTGCTAAGGCTTCATCAGCCGCGCCATCTGTTTCCAACTCCAATGCGAGAAACAGACCCCGTCCGCGCCGGCTGGCGATGCTGGGGTGGTCGATAGAGTGCAGCTCATGCAAAAACACGGCACCAACATTTTTGGCGTGATCTACTAGGTTTTCCTGCTCAATCACGTCCAAAGTGGCGGCAGCTGCGGCGCAGCTTACTGGATTGCCACCAAAGGTGTTGAAATAGCCAAAGGCGTTGCGAAACTCCGCCATAATTTCCGCGCGTGCCACCACGGCTGCGACCGGATGCCCGTTGGCCATAGGTTTACCCAATGTCACTACATCAGGCGATATGCCAAGCCATTCATGACCCCACCATGTCTCGCCGCCTCTGCCAAATCCCGGCTGCACCTCATCTACGATCAACACCCCACCTGCGGCTTTGACCACTTGCTCTGCCGGTTTCATAAAATCTTGTGGCAAATTTGGCAGACCTTCGTTGGCGAAGGTTGGGCAACATATAAAACCTGAAAACCCGTGACCCGAGGACTCAAGATCATCAATGGCCGCTTGCAGTTCTTGCGCAAAGGCAACAGCCTGACCATCAGCCGTACCACCCACCGGCCGTAAGGTGTCCGGTGCAGGTATGTGGCGAATATTGCTGGCATAGCCCCCAATAGGTGGTTTGCGCGACGAGAGATGTGACACTGCCATCGTATTGCCATGGTAGGTATTATCTGTAGCGATGATGCCAGTTTTGCCGGTCACAGCTTGGGCCATGCGCAGGGCAATGTCATTGGCCTCTGACCCGCTGCATACCATGATGACCTGGTCCAATTGCGTTTGAAATTTGGCGGTCAGCCGCTCGCAATATTCCACAATTCCAACGTGCAAATAGCGGGTATGGGTGTTTAGCTTCGCGGCCTGTGTGGCAATGGCTGTGACAACATGTGGGTGACAATGGCCGACATGCGGTACGTTGTTATAACAATCGAGATATTTACGCCCGTCTGAATCCCACACCCACACCCCTTCGCCTTTGACCAAATGCACTGGCGTCTCATAAAACGTGGGTACATTTGGCCCCAAAACTGCGGTACGCCGCGCCGCCAGGTCACTCGACATCTTTTACCTTTCCGCGCAGGGATTTGACTACGCCGCGCTGTAGTTTTCCAGCCAATCGGCGTCTTTGCGATCCGAGCGTGGGGCGCGTGGCGATCCGGCGTTTTGGCCGTATCAAAGCCTGAAGGATCAGCTCTTTCAAGCGCTCTTTTGCAATATCGCGGTTGCGCGCCTGAGAGCGGGTATCTTCCACACGAATAATTATGGCACCATCGGAGGTCCACTTGCGGCCAGCCAATTTTTTGAGCCGGGTTTTGACCGGGGCCAGAAGATTTGGGCTGCGGGCTGCCTCGAAGCGCAATTCCACGGCGGTGGACACTTTATTGACGTTCTGCCCGCCGGGTCCCTGCGCACGTGTGAAACTTTCGGTCAGTTCCCAATCGTGAATCATTATTTCGTCATTGATTTGCAACATGGGGTTACTATGCCACAAAGGAAAAGGGCCGCCCAGAGAGGACGGCCCTTCGAAAGTTGTGCGGAGGGCGGGTCGTTTAGGACCGTTTGCCCAAGCTTGGGGTTAAAACTCCAAGGGTTGCCTTAGAAATTTGCCTCCAAACCTGTTACGACTCCATTCTCCAATACCTTTCTCGACACTGGATCACCTCCTTTCAGTTGTTGCAGTTGTCAACAGCTTGCCAGAGAGAGACACAAAGTCAATGGTTTTTTGTCATACGTCCCACAAGATATAGCACTGTGAAACGGAACGGCACCAAAGCGATGAGGGCCAAAGAGAGTTTTACAAGCCAATCTGCAACGGCCAGAGAGGCCCAAAGCGGCAGCTCCATACCCGCGCCAAGAAGTGGCACGGTGCCCTGGGCCCAGTCTGGAACATTGCTCGTTTCCAGCCCGTTGAAGATGGCGGAAAAAGCGATGCTGAAAAAGAGGGCAGTATCCACAGCACTGCCGATCAGCGTTGAGGCCAGAGGCGCCCGCCACCAAGTGCCATGGCGCAGGCGGTCAAAGATTTGAACATCCAACAATTGAGCCACTAGAAATGCGGTGCCAGATCCCAAAGCCACGCGCAGTGTGACTGCCGGGAAACTGTAGCCATCCCCTTGCAGCATGACTTGCGTGCCAATGAGTGAACACAGAACGCCAGCGGCAAAGCCGGCAAAGACAACACGGCGCGCCGCAGCAACGCCGTAAACCCGGTTCATCACATCGGTTACGAGAAAGGCGATGGGATAGGTGAATGCACCCCAGGTCAGCCAGTCTCCAAGAAGGAACTGAACCAGGATGTTTGAGGCCACAACGACAGTGGCCATGGCAAGAATGCCAGGGAGATAGAGAGTTTTCATGTTTTCATTCCGTTTTTTAGCCAAGGTAGCGGCGACTTGGTCAGTTTTGACGCGCCCGCATACGAGCCTAAAGGATGTATTGCAAGCGAATTGCGTTGAGCGGGCGCTTAGAGGTTTGACAAAACCGCACTGCATTGTTTTGGCAATTTAGCCAAGGTGATCGGCGGTTTTGGTTTGCGCGGTTTCGCATTCGGCTTTGGTGGTGGGGGATTTAAGATGCGCTTGACCCATCCAGCCGCTTCCTTGCATCCGTCACCTGGCGGTGGCGGGGCTTGGTTGATGCAATTCTCCTGGCCTTTTGGGCATTTTAGGCGGACGTGAAAATGAAAGTGATGCCCGTACCATGGCCGAATTTTGCGCAGCCAGCTGCGGTCGCCTTTCGCTGAATTGCACATGGCGACTTTGGCGCCCGGAAAAATAAATATGCGGGCCACCCGCGGATCTGATGCGGCCAATTTGAGCACCGTTTCGTGGTCTTTGGTCCAGCGGTCATTGGTATAAGCGCCTGAGGCCCGGCGCATGGATATAGAAGAAATCTCTTCCCGCTCTGCCTGAGTTAAAACACGATCTGTTTTTGGGCGCAGCCAAATATCCGCGTCTAGGCCAATTTGGTGGCTTGCATGGCCCGACAGCATCGGCCCGCCGCGCGGTTGAGAAATATCGCCAATGTAAAGGCCAGACCAGGATGTGCTCTGGGCAACTTTCTGCGAAAGCTCTTGGAGGAAGTCAATTGTTATAGGTTGTCCCCAGTTGCGGTTTCTCGAGAGGCGCATAGCCTGCCATGTGGGGCCAGTTTCTGGCAGAGCGGCCCCGCCGGCCAAACAGCCTTTGGCGTAGCTTCCAAAGGATTCGGCTGCATGCCCTGATCCAATCTCAGCGGCCCCAAAGAGGGTTTTTGCAGCCACCGTCGTTGCGCGATCTGGCCGCGCCTGCGGGCGGTCAGATTGTGTTTGCGCCTGAAGCACCAAGGGCAGCCCGCTTGCGAAGAGCGCCAGAGCAAAAAGATATTTAAAGACAATCCGTCCCACTCTTATTGATCTCCATTTGGATTCACCCAGCGTAGTAGAAGCATCCCCAAGATGAACAGCCCAACAACGGGTGTAAAGCCTAGGCGGGCATCATTCAGCCAATAGGTAAATAAACCGATAAGAAGCGGAGCCAAAAAGGCTGTGGCTTTTCCAGCGAGGGCAAATAGGCCGAAGGCTTCGGTCGGACGGTCAGGATTGGTGTGGCGCACCATCATAGATCGGCTGGCGGCATAGATCCCTCCGCCAGATCCACCAATGGCCGCGCCGCAGATATAGAAAATGACATCAGGCAGAGCGGAGGTTTCCTGTAGGGCCAGACCAAAGAAACTGTCTCTGGACATGCCAATGATGCATAATGACACAAAGATCAGCACTGAGATGTGAAAGTAAATCACGGGCAAGGGCCCCAGCTTTCGATCATATTTTCCCGAGATCCAGGTTACAATTGCAGCGGATAATCCGCCAAGTATTCCGAACACCCCAAGCTGCGTTTGCCCCCAACCCAGGACCAAAACCGCATAGACCCCTCCAAAAGCATAAAGCCCGTTGAGGGCGTCGCGATAAAACATTTGCGCCCCCATGAAGGCAAAGAGGCTGGGCCGTTTTGTCATGTTTTTGAGCGTGTCTTTTAAGTCCGTAAGTGACTGTTGCAACCCGCCCAGGCGATTGGGGATTTTGCTTTCTCGCACCCAAAGGAAAAATGGCAGCATAAAAATTATAAACCAGATCGCAATAAGGGGGCCGACCGCCCGGGTGCCTTCGCGGGTTTGGGCATCCAACCAACCAAGGCCAGGCTCCAAGCCGATCAAAAAGGTTGTGCCGCCTTCATCAAAAAAGAAAAACAGCATGATAAACAGGCTGATGATACCGCCAGCATAGCCGAGAGCGGCGCCGCTGCCTGAGATTTTTCCAACCTCCTGCCGGTCGCCTAGGCTGGGGAGAATGGCGTTGGTGAATACCAGCGCCAGCTCGGCGGCAATGAAGGCGATGGAAAAGAAAATCAATGAGGACCACATCGCAGATCCATCTGGCACCATGTACCAAAGCATCCAAGAGCAGACCACAAAGACCAAGGAAGAGGCCCAGATCCACGGCATGCGCCGCCCTGTGCTGTCGGCATAGGCGCCAGCCAGAATGCCTATGATCGCAACGATCAGGCCGGCAAGGGCTTGCCCCCAGGACCAAATTGATTGTGCATTGGCATTGGCGCTGCTGGGGTCCAATCCGCTGGACAGGTAATGTTCTGCGGCCACCCCAGCGAAATAGGGCCCAAAAATGAAAGTCAAACCAAGGGTGTAAAAGGGTTGTGTGGCCCAGTCAAACATCATCCAGCCGCGCACGCGTTTGATTAAAATGGCCTGCTGTGGTGTTGGTTTTGACATATGGTGCCCCTAAAACTGTTTTAACTGTGGCTGAGAGACATGGCCAAAGCAAGGATTTCCTAATGGGCGTTGAGCATCGGCGGCCAGGGGCGTAGATCCTCTGCTGTGATCCATGCGGCGACCCATTCGGGAATTGCAGGCAGGGGTGTATTTGGGTTGAGTTCAGCCTGTAGGGTTTCAATAGGCACAATTCCATCGGCATTGGTCACCGCTGTGCGATAAAGCGCGTGTCCGGTGCAGGTTCCGCGCACCCACATGCTTTGCTCCAGATACAAAAACCGCGCATCGGCACAAATGGCGCGGCTGCGCATTTCAATCTTGTCAAAGACACGGACCCGCTTGCGGTAGCGCACAGAGCTGCCGGCGATGGTAAGACCCCAGCCCTTGCGTTTTAAAACATCCAGCAAGCCAGAGCGACGCGCCATTGGCAGACGGCCCATGTCATAGATCGATAGGGTGCGACCATTGTTGAGTTCGCGCCAAAGATCCAAGTCCCAAGGCAGGCAGTAATGCGTGCTATGGTGTGTTTGCCCGATGGCAAGGTTGCCCGCTTTTCGGTGAATGAAAAATTGCCAAGCGAGACGGACAAAAGGGTACATTGAAGGCTCTCCAAATTTTGGTCACAAAAGAGCGCGCGGGCGCGCAGGTCAACCCATGATCTTGGTTCAATCTGTTAAGCGACTTGCCGATGGGCGCCGAAGCGCTTAGGTAAAAGCAAATGTCTTCTGTCGAGGTTTCACATGGCACCTATTTTCGCGATACCTTACATGGTTTTGAACGTCATTTGGTTCTTTATCATTGCCCATTTGATTATGAGCTGGTTGATCGCTTTCAATGTTTTGAACCTTTATCAGCCGATTGTTGCGCAGATTTGGTCGGGGCTGAACCGTCTTTTGCATCCGATCTATAGCCGCATTCGGCAGTTCCTGCCCAATATGGGCGGGCTTGATTTGACGCCTCTGATTGCGCTGCTGATCGTGGCCGCCTTGCAATATACTTTGGCCTATTACGGCCGCTAACCCATCGGACCTGTTATGCCCTATACCACCCTTCTGAGGGATGTTTTCGGATTCGATGCCTTTCGCCCCGGTCAGGAGGAGATTGTGCGGGCGGTTGCTGAGGGGCAAAATGTACTGGCCATAATGCCCACCGGGGGCGGTAAATCATTGTGTTTTCAGTTGCCTGCCTTGATGCGCGAGGGGGTGACAGTGGTGATCTCGCCGCTGATTGCCTTGATGCGAGACCAGGTGCGTGCCCTACAGGCCGCCGGGGTCGGAGCGGGGGCTTTAACTTCTGGCAATACGCCCGAGGAAACTGATGCGGTTTGGGAGGGGTTGGAGCAAGGCACGCTCAAACTGTTATATATCGCCCCAGAACGGCTGGCAGCCGGATCGTCTTTGGGGATGTTGCGGCGGGTTGGCGTGTCTATGATCGCGGTGGATGAGGCGCATTGTGTCTCGCAATGGGGTCATGATTTTCGCCCTGATTATCTACGGATTGGCGAGCTGCGCAGGGCATTAAACGTTCCGCTGGCCGCCTTCACCGCCACGGCCGACGAAGAAACCCAAGCGGAAATTATCAACAAACTTTTTGATGGTCAGGCTCCGGCGAGTTTTTTGCATGGGTTTGATCGACCAAATATCCATTTGGCTTTTGCCGCTAAAGATCAGCCGCGCAAGCAAATTCTTTCTTTTGCAGCGGCGCGGAAAGGGCAATCAGGTATTGTCTATTGCGGCACGCGCGCCAAGACGGAAACTTTGGCACAAGCGCTGCGCGAAGCGGGGCATTCGGCCTGTTTTTATCACGGCGGTATGGATGCCGAAGATCGCCGAATTGTTGAAACGCGGTTTCAGCAAGAAGATGGTCTCATCGTCGTGGCCACTGTCGCCTTTGGTATGGGGGTTGATAAGCCTGATATTCGTTGGGTGGCCCATGCAGATTTGCCCAAATCCATTGAGTCTTATTACCAAGAAATTGGCCGAGGTGGGCGTGATGGGGCACCAGCTGAGACTTTGACCCTCTTTGGCGCAGATGATATTCGCCTGCGCCGTACGCAAATTGATGAAGGGCTGGCGCCTGCGGATCGCAAAATGGCAGATCACGCCCGGCTTAATGCTTTGTTGGGTTTGGCCGAGGCTCTGAGCTGCCGCCGCTCTACATTGCTGACCTATTTTGGCGAAACTGCATCGAACTGCGGAAATTGTGACCTATGTGATCGGCCACCTGAGGTATTTGACGGAACAGAACCTGTGCGCATGGCGCTGTCGGCGATTTTACGCACGGGGGAATGGTTTGGTACAGGTCACTTGATCGATATATTGCGCGGCAATGCTACTGACAAAGTACGTCAACGCGCGCATCATGAATTGCCGACCTTTGGGGTCGGAAAGGCGATCAGCAAGGGACAATGGCAGGCGATTTTTCGGCAGATGATGGGATTTGATCTTATACGCCCGGATCCAGAACGTCATGGCGGTCTGCGGTTTACACAAAACGCGCGGCCCTTATTGAAAGGGGAGGCACAAATCCAGTTGCGCAAGGACAGCATCACCGCCGCAGATCAAGAGCGGCGTCCGGTGGTCAAATCCTTGGTTTCAGAAGAAGATGCGCCACTTCTATCGGCGCTTAAAGCCAAGAGGCGCGCTTTGGCCGAACAACAAAAAGTGCCAGCCTATATCATATTCAATGATAAAACTCTTATTGAAATGGCAGAGTGCCGCCCGCAAAACTTGGATCAAATGGCCTCGATTGGTGGCGTGGGGGCGAAAAAACTGGAAAGCTATGGGCCGGCGTTTTTGTCCGTGATTACCGGAGAGCAGGCCTCTGTCCACCCGGCACGGCGCAAAATGGCCGGACGCCCAGAGGGGGAGCTTTTTGATCAGCTGCAAGAGCGTCAATTGCAATTGGCCCGTGGGACGTTTGATGGGGAAAAACCTATGAGCTGTTCAACCGCAACCCTGCGCATGATCGCTGAAAGGCGACCAAGCTCATTGGAACAATTGGCGCAAATATCTGGAATGACGCCCGCCCGAACCGAACGCTTTGGCCTGGCCTTTTTAGAAATCTTGCAGTCTGCCTAGACTGCTCTAGGTTAAGAGTGCAGAGGAGAGAGACACGATGTTGGTTTGTATTTCACCGGCGAAAAAGCTGGATTGGGCGGAGGTGTCGCGTTCAGATGTCACCACGCCAGACTTTTCTTCGGATGCGCTCAGCTTAGCGAAAACAGCGCAGGATCTTTCGGTGCCTCAGTTGCAGAAGCTCATGTCGATCAGCGAAAATCTCGCGCGCATTAACCATGAGCGATTTGTGGCCTTTGCGGATAAGCCAGCTGAGGAAGCTTTGCGTCCTGCTGCTTTGGCTTTTGCGGGAGACACATACCAAGGTTTGGAAGCGGCGAGCTTCAGCGAGGATGACATGCGCTGGGCACAGGACCACCTGCGCATTCTGTCTGGGCTCTACGGTGTTTTGCGGCCTTTAGATCAAATCCAAGCCTACCGTCTTGAAATGGGAAGCCGCTTGAAAACGGATCGTGGCGGATCTCTTTATGCCTATTGGGGGCAGGAGTTGTCGAAGGCGTTAAACGCACAGGCTGAGGCGACCGGAGCGCAGGCGCTGGTCAACTGCGCCAGTCAAGAATACTTCGGCGCTGTGGATGTCTCGGCACTGACTTTGCCGATTATCACACCGCAGTTTTTGGAGCTGAAAGACGGTAAGGCAAAGATTGTGAGCTTTTATGCCAAGAAAGCGCGCGGTGCGATGGCGCGATTCATTGTGCAGAATCGCTTGTCAGATCTGTCACAAATCGTAGAATTTGATTTGGGTGGATATGCCTATCAACCTGAGCAATCCACGGCAGAAAAACCGGTCTTCTTGCGCGATTATCCAGCTTAGGCGCTAAATTTGGCCCTTGCATGCTGGCTGAGGTAGATTTTGAGCCATGGGGTAAAAATCTCTGGCCGAGTTGAAATCTCATCGTTGAGATCTTTTAGGTCTTGCCAGCGATGATCCATCACCTCCTCGGGATTGGGACGGATGTCGATCTGCTCGACATTTAGCGTAAAAATCTCAACCACCTCATGCTTGATCATACCGCCACCCACATCAGCGCGATACTCCACCGTTCCACGGTAAACCGGGACTTGGCCGGCGAGCCCCAATTCTTCCTCAAGCCGGCGCTGGGCGCAGTCAAAACCAGTCTCGCCCCATTCTGGATGGGTGCAGCAGGCATTGGCCCAAAGGCTAGGTGTGTGATATTTGCTCATGGCGCGGCGCTGCAACAAGGTTTCCGCAGCGCGCATGACAAAAACGGACACCGCTTTGTGCCGCAATCTGCGCAGATGGGTTTGCAGCTTTTCAACCGGCTGAAACCGACCGTCTATCCATGCGGGAATCAATATGTCCAGTCATTCTGCCCTCGAGTGTCGTGCATCTCACAGGGCGAAATATGTCTTTAGAAAAGTGGTGATAAAGACCTCTGGATAAAGCCATTTCAACAAAAAATGAGAGCAGCACCCGCCGGGGGGCAGGCTGGTGCGGCCCGGTCTTTCCGCCGGGCAAAGTGTTATGGCTTGGTGGCGGGACTATTCAGGGGTTTTTGATTGGGATTGTTTGTTGCCGATGGTACTCAAATTTTCTGAATTTCATATCACGGGGGCTGAAATGTCGCGGGCAAAACAATCGAATCTTGCCTATTGATGCAGAAATCCGGAGTACCTAGCCTATATACCATCCAAAGCGGGGCAAGCGGTCTTTTCATCGGACCGTGCGTGAATCGGACCAGCAGAAAGATTATGGCATGTCGTTTGACCACTTTTTCAAAAATCGGCTTGAGCAGTTGAAACAGGATGGAAACTATCGGTATTTTGCCGATCTTGAACGGAAAACAGGTAAGTTTCCTCAGGCCACCAATCACTTTAACGGAGGCACTCGCGACGTTACGGTTTGGTGTTCCAACGATTATTTGGGCATGGGGCAACATCCTGCGGTGATTGCAGCGATGCAAGAGGCTGTTGGGCGCTGTGGTACAGGCGCCGGCGGCACACGCAATATAAGCGGAACCAATCACGACCACTTGCTGCTTGAGGCGGAACTGGCGGATTTGCATGGCAAAGAAGCGGCGCTTTTGTTTACATCTGGCTATGTGTCCAACTGGACGACATTGGCGACGCTGGGCGCGAAAATCCCCAATGCTGTGATTTTGTCAGACAGCGAAAACCACGCTTCTATGATCGAAGGCATTCGTCATTCCAAGGCCGAAAAAATGATTTGGGCACATAACGATGTGGAAGACCTCGACCGCAAGCTGACCGCTTGTGGAGATCGGCCAAAGATTGTCGCATTTGAAAGCGTCTATTCCATGGATGGGGATATCGCTCCGATTGCTGCGATATTGGATGTGTGTGAGAAACATGGGGCGCTCACCTATCTTGATGAGGTTCATGCGGTTGGTATGTATGGCCCGCGTGGCGGCGGCATCAGTGAACGTGAAGGTCTGGCGCATCGTGTGGACATCATTGAGGGCACTTTAGGCAAGGCATTTGGCTGCGTTGGTGGCTATATCACTGGCTCGGAGGCGATGTGTGATTTTATCCGGTCGTTTGGTTCGGGATTTATTTTTACCACGGCTCTGCCACCTGCGGTCGCAGCCGCGGCGCGCACCTCTATTGCGCATCTCAAAACCAGCTCCGTTGAACGGATGGGCCAACGGGCGCAAGTGGCGCGTCTGCGGGCTGGGCTGGACAAAGCTGGAATTCCGCATTTGGCCAATGACAGCCATATCGTGCCGGTGATGATCAAAGATGCTGTGAAAACGAAAATGCTGGCCGATTATCTGATGGATAGCTTTGGCATCTATGTTCAGCCAATCAATTACCCAACAGTCCCCAAAGGTACAGAGCGTTTGCGGTTTACGCCCTCGCCGTTGCACAGTGATGCTGACGTAGATCATTTAGTTGCGGCCCTGTCTGAGCTCTGGAAACAATGCGCTGTGTCCCATGTCGCTGCTTAAAGTGCAGGTTTGATGGGCTTAAAATTTTAGGAACATGATATGAAAAGGTTTATTTTTGCAATATTCGTAGGGATGGTGGCCTCTGGGGCTTTGGCCGATGGTCACAGTGCCTCTGGTGATGCCTCCGCAGGCAAAGCGGCCTTTAACAAGCAATGTGTTGCCTGCCATGTGGTTGTAACGGATACCGGCGAAAAGCTGGCGGGTCGCAATAGTAAATCTGGTCCCAACCTGTATAATATGGCCGGTGCAACAGCGGGTGCCGTGCCGGGCTACCGTTACGGAAAATCTTTGGTGAAGGCCGGTGCAGAGCAGGGATTGATTTGGACAGAAGAGACATTTTCAGCCTATGTCCAAAACCCTAAGGATTTTCTAAAGGAATTTCTTGACGATAAAAAGGCTCGAGCGAAAATGAGCTTTAAAGTGCGGAAGGAAGAAGACGCGCGAAATATTTACGCCTATTTGTATAGTATCGGCAGTAGGTAGGTGTTCTGATTTTTGAGGTTTGAGGGGTGCCGCCGTTGCCAGGGGCACCCTTTGTTAGGCTCTAAATCCGCTCAATCGCCACGGCGATCCCTTGGCCGCCGCCGATGCACATAGTGGCGAGGCCTTTTGAGCCACCGCTGCGTTCCAATTCGGCCATGAGCTTCACCATGATAATTGCCCCTGTCGCCCCCACCGGGTGACCCAGAGCAATTGCGCCGCCGTTTGGGTTTACCCGTGCAGGGTCCAGGCCGAGACCGCGATTAACCGCAACAGCCTGCGCCGCGAAAGCTTCGTTGCTTTCAACAACGTCAAAATCATGGATGGTCAATCCGGTTTTGGTCATTAGGTTTGCCACCGCAGGCACCGGACCAATGCCCATCACCTCGGGTCGCACGCCGGCGTGGCCATAGCCGAGCAGGCGGAATTTTGGCGCAAGCCCGGCATGTTCGGCAGCGTCAGCCCGCGCCAAGACGATTGCGGCTGCTCCGTCATTTATGCCTGAGGCATTGCCCGCTGTGACGGTTCCCTCTTTTTGGAAGACCGTCCGCAGCCCGGCTAACACCTCTGCGCTGGTGGCTTTGGGATGTTCATCGGTGATGAAACCCACCATATCGCGTTTGACTTTGATCGGCACGGGGGTGATTTGGTCGACAAAGCGCCCTGCTGCAATCGCAGCTGCCGCGCGGCTTTGGCTTTCTAAAGCAAAGGCGTCTTGATCTTCGCGGGTGATGGTATGTTCTTGTGCGACATTCTCGGCGGTGACACCCATATGGCCTGTGCCAAAGGGGCAGTGTAATGCGCCCAGCATCATGTCGAGTGTTTTGACATCCCCCATTTTTTGACCCCAACGCTGGGCTTGCATAATATAGGGTGCGCGGCTCATATTTTCTGCGCCACCGGCCAGTCCAAAATCTGCATCGCCAAGCATCAAGGATTGCGCAACACTGACGATGGCTTGCAGGCCCGATCCGCAAAGACGATTGACGTTCATCGCCGGTGTTCGATCAGAGATTCCAGCCTCTAAAGCGGCGACTCGGGACAAATACATATCGCGTGGTTCGGTGTTGATAACATGACCAAAGGCAACATGGCCGATTTGCTCAGCTGCAACCTCGGCGCGGGTTAGTGCGGCTTTGGCGGCAATCGCCCCTAGATCAATTGGGCTGACACCCGCGAGGCTGCCGCCAAAAGTGCCAATGGCTGTGCGTGCGCCGCCAAGAATTACGATATCTGTCATTTTGTCCTCCATTTCATCCAGCTTAAAGTAAATTTGGTGAAAGTAGAGAGGCTTTTTTGGAGGTGCCGCTGCGTAAAGAGCTTTGAGCCCCTGGGGGAACGCATAGGAATTGCAAATGAGAACAAAATGTGAACATATGGGAGTCTGTTGCTGAGTCTGATCCTATGTCCCGTTCTGATGTCCTTCCTTTTCCACATTGCCGTCTGGCTTGGGCGGAGCTGCAAGCCTGTTCGAATTTCACCTTTTTGACCGGAGGTTCCCACCCGGAGGAATATATGGACCGCGCGGCGCTCTTGGGATTGTCGGCGGTGGCCATCGCGGATGTGAATTCTGTGGCAGGCATCGTGCGGGCACATACCCGAGCGCGGGAGATTGCCCGGCAGGTGGCTGAGCGGCAAGAGTTTGACCGCACCATTGGTTTGATCGGCCCACCTGCGCCGCCAGGATTTCGTCGCAGCGCTTCGGCGCATATTTACAACACACCACGCTTGCTGCCGGCGGCTAAGATTGTTCTAGAGGAGGGTCTGTTTGCCACGCTTTTGCCCAAGACCCGTGTAGGCTGGGGCCAGCTATGTCGTTTGATTTCTCGCGGGCGTTTGCGGGCAGATAAAGGCGGCTGTGATTTGAAATTTGATGACCTGTTAGAATTTGGCAGTGATCAGCTGATTTTGCTACACGCGCCACCTGCCTTAGAGGTGCAGCCCGGCGCGCCCTCGTGGCTGCCACATCTTCGGAGGTTGACGCGCCGCTTTGCTGGAGATGTGATGCTGCTCTTATACCCTTGTTATGATGGGCAAGATGAGGTGCGTTTTTCCGCTATCGCCGCACTGGCGCAGCGATATTCCTTACCACTGGTGGCCTCTGCCGCCCCTCTTATGCATCATGGCGCGCGGCGCCGCTTAACCGATACGCTCACCGCCATTCGTCTGGGGGTGCGGGTGGATGCTTTGGGCCGATCAGCGCAAGTCAATGCGGAGCAACGTCTACGCTCTCCTGAAGAGGCAGCCATCCTATTTCAAGCCTATCCGGAGGCATTGCACAAAACGGCAGAGGTTTTACAGCAGCTTACATTTTCTTTGGATGCTTTGCGGTATGAGTATCCTTCGGAATTAAGCGCAGGGGAAAATCCAAGTGAACGGCTGCGCCGTTTGGCCTATGAGGGGCTTGCGTGGCGCTACCCAAGTGGCGCCACTGCGCGGGTGAAAAAAATCATCGAACATGAGTTACAGCTGATCGCCAAGCTCAACTATGAACCTTATTTCTTGACCGTACATGACATAGTCGCCTTTGCCCGCAGCCGGGGCATTTTGTGCCAAGGACGTGGATCGGCGGCCAATTCGGTTGTGTGCTATTGCTTAGGTGTCACCTCGGTCAGCCCGGAAATTGGGACGATGGTATTTGAGCGTTTTGTTTCAGAGGCGCGCAATGAGCCACCGGATATCGACGTAGATTTTGAGCATGAGCGCCGCGAAGAGGTGATTCAACATATTTATGAGCGCTATGGTCGTCAGCGTGCAGGTCTTTGCGCTACGGTGGTGCATTACCGGGGCAAGCGGGCGATCCGTGAGGTGGGCCGCGCTATGGGCTTATCGGAAGATACTATTGGTGCCCTATCTTCCCAGCTTTGGGGATTTTTCTCTACCAAAGGGTTAGAGGCGGAGCGCATGGCAGAGATTGGTCTGGACAGCAGCGATCCGCGTTTGCAGCAAACGATGGCCTTGATCTATGAGGTGATTGGCTTCCCGCGGCATTTGTCCCAACATGTTGGTGGGTTTGTCATCACAGATGGCCGTTTAGATGAGTTGGTGCCGATCGAGAACGCCAGTATGGAGGGTCGTACGGTCATTTGCTGGGATAAAGATGATATCGACAGTCTGGGCATCTTAAAGGTGGATATTCTCGCCTTGGGCATGTTGACCTGCATCCGTAAAGCCTTTGATTTGATTTCGGCGCATTACGGTGTGGAATACACATTGGCCACTCTACCCCCTGAGGATCCAGCGGTCTATGATATGCTATGCCGGGCGGACAGTCTGGGCGTGTTTCAAGTGGAAAGCCGGGCGCAAATGAATTTTTTGCCCCGTATGCGCCCGCGCTGTTTTTATGATCTGGTTATAGAGGTGGCGATCATTCGTCCGGGTCCCATTCAAGGAGACATGGTGCATCCCTATATTCGCCGCCGCAATGGAGAGGAACCGGTGAGCTTTCCCTCTGATGCTTTGGGCGCGGTTTTGGGCAAAACTCTTGGCGTACCTTTATTTCAAGAACAGGCCATGCAAATTGCAATCGTTGGAGCGGGCTTCACGCCAGAGCAGGCTGATCGCCTGCGGCGATCTCTGGCGACGTTTAAAAAGCATGGCAATGTTAGTGAATTTAAAACGCTCTTCTTGAATGGCATGCAGCGCAATGGATATGACGAAGATTTTGCCGCGCGTTGTTTTTCGCAAATTGAAGGCTTTGGCGCCTATGGGTTTCCTGAAAGCCATGCTGCCAGTTTTGCGCTTTTGGTCTATGCCTCCAGTTGGCTTAAATATCATCATCCGGGTATTTTTGCCTGTGCTTTGTTAAATGCGCAGCCCATGGGGTTTTATGCGCCAGCACAAATTGTCCGCGATGCCCGCGCCCATGGGGTGCAGCTGCGCCCTATTTGCGTCAATGCCAGCTATTGGGACAATGTGATGGAGCCCGATGGCACTGGTGGCTTGGCTCTGCGGCTTGGGTTTCGGCAAATCCAAGCCATGCGTGAGGAAGATATTGCATGGCTGACGGCTGCGCGCGGCAATGGGTATCAGGACGTGGAAGCGGTTTGGCGTAAAGCTGGCGTGAGCCCAAAAATGATTCAAGCCTTGGCAGAGGCGGATGCGTTTCACAGCCTTGGGCTGTCTCGCCGTGAGGCGCTTTGGGCCGCCAAGGCCATCACCGCAGAGCGCCCCTTACCGCTTTTTGCGCAAGACCTTGAAGGGGAAAATATTGCCGAGGACCCGGCCTATCTGCCGCAGATGACAAAGGGGGAGGAGGTGGTGGAAGATTACGTCTCTATGCGTCTGACCTTGCGCGCGCATCCTGTGGCCTTAATTCGCCACCGCCTGACGCCTGGTATGGGGCAAAGTCCGGCAGCTCCGACTGTTTTGGGCGCGTCAGAAGATCAAAAACCAAATCTGATTATGAAGCACAGGCCCATTCATTCAGACTCTAAGCTTCGGTTAGTCAGGTAGTTATCTGAAATAGAAAAATATTTGTTGCGGGTGCGGCTTGATGGATTTACCCTCCCAGCAAGAGGGTCATTTTTGATCTTAAGACATTTGATAATTTATTTTAACGATCGATATATTGGAGTGCCGTATATGAGCACTAAGCATTAATTCTTATTACAATATAAACCAAATTCTCATCGCCTAGCCCCGCGTAATCTACATCGTCAGGGGTTTGAGGCCTTTCTGCCAATGTTAGCTGTCACCCAGCGGCATTCAACAAAGTTTGTTCAGCAGACACGCCCTCTTTTTCCTGGCTATATGTTTGTGTCTTTTGCGTTGGACACTATGCCATGGCACAAGATTAATTCAACTGTCGATGTGGCACGGTTGGTTAGCTTCGAGGGCCGGCCGAAGGCCCTGCCGCCAGATCTTATCGCTGAGCTCATGGCGCGCTGTGACAGTCAGGGCAGAGTTTTGCCGCCCGCTCAGTTTGCACCGGGCGATGAGCTCCAAGTCATGAGTGGACCCTTTGCAGAATACGTCGCTACTATCGAAACGATTGATGCCGAAAACCGCATTTGGCTGCTGATGGAATTCATGGGGCAAAAAACACGGATGGCGGTCCGACCAGAGCAAGTACAGTTAACACAATAGGATCGCCTTGCTAGGTCGATTGCAGGCGCTTGAGCAGCGCTAGGCCAGCAAACCCATCCACGGGCAGATGTTGTGAGGCTTGATAGGCTTCAATGGCGATTTCAGTATTTGGTCCGGCAAAACCATCTGCACCGATGGTATCAAATCCCAATGTCGTCAGGCGTGATTGGATGAACTTCATCTCGGCTTGTGTGAGGCCGCGGGCATCGCCGCCCCTTGGGAAGCGCAACGCCGGCGCGCCCTGGAGGCGATCGAACAAATGCCCGAGGGCAATCGCATAGCTTTGCGCATTATTATAGCCCAGAAAGGCGTTGAAATTTTCTGAGACCACAAAAGCAAGGCTGTTCACCCCGCCGGGCAAAATTAGCTTGGATTTATAGGTGCAGCGGTCTTCGCTCATAAAGCGCACACCCAGGCGCGCCCAGGCGTCTTGTGAGCGCGGCGGCAGATGACGCAGCATGTGCAGATCCGCCGGCTCTGGCAGCTGGACAGCCGTGCCCCACGGCACATTTGCCACCCAGCCGTGGCAGACTAGGAAATGCGCCGTTGAAACCAGCGCATCGGCAGGATCCTCTGCCCAAATATCTGGCCGGCCATTTCGGGCAGAAACGGCGAAATCAATGTAAGATTTTGGCATGAATTGCGTATGGCCCATGGCTCCGGCCCAGCTGCCCAGCATCTGGTCAGGCGATTTGATTCCACGGGTGACAATTTCGAAGGCGGCCAAAAGCTGTGCTTCGAACATGGCAGTCCGTCGACCCTGTGCCGCCAAAGTTGCCAAGGCGGAAATGACAGGCACATCTCCGCGAATACTGCCATAATTGCTTTCTAATCCCCAAATTGCGGCAACCACATAGCGATCCACCTGGTAATCCGCCTCGATTTGGTCAAAAATCTCAACATGTTTTTGCAAGGCAGCTTGGCCCTCGGCTATGCGCTTGGGGCTGACGATCAATTCGATATAGTGTTGCAGGGTTTTGCGGGCTTCGGGTTGGGTCATGTCGGCCTGCGCGCTGCTCTGCGCAGTGGTCAAATAGGGCGAAACCTCAGTCAATATTGCAGGTGAAACACCATAAGCTGCGGCGCGACTCAAAAAGTCAGATTTCCAGCTTTCAAACGTCATTGCCGTTTTCTGGTAACCTTTCTGGATTTACCCTTCTTGGGTCCCCGCCGGTTGCTTGGTGACGCAGTTTTGCGTTGTCTCGGCCGTGTTTGCAACTTTGAATCTTCAAGCTCTAGCAAGTCGAGCAAGATGCCCCCAGTGGTTGGGGTGGTTTCTGCCAATCGCACAATTGCCCGCTGACCAAGGCTGATCACCGTGCCGCTATCCGTACCGCGCAGGGTCTGGCTTTCAGCATCATGTTCGAAATACTCTCGCCCTAAGGAACGAATAGGCACCAAACCATCTGCGCCTGTTTCATCAAGTTTCACAAAAACACCAAACCGCGCGATGCCTGAAATGCGCCCACTAAATTCATTTCCCAGGCGTTCTGACATGAAACTGGCAAGATAGCGGTCGGTGGTGTCGCGCTCTGCCAGCATTGAACGCCGCTCTGTTTCGCTAATATGTTTGGCGGTCTCATCTAGCATTTCGATATCCTGCGGTGACAGACCATCTGAGGCCCACCCATGGGCTGACACCAAGGCACGGTGTAGCAAAAGATCTGCATAGCGCCGTATGGGCGATGTAAAATGTGCATAATTCTGAAGCGCCAATCCGAAGTGCGACATGTTTTGTGAACTATAGTAGGCTTGAGTCATGGACCGTAATGTTGAAAGATTAACTAATTCTGCTTCATCTTTTCCGGCGGCAGCCTTTAATAATTGATTAAGATGCCGCGTGTGCAACACCTGACCTTTTGCCAGGACGAGCCCCACAGATTTCGCAGTTTCGCGCAGAGAGTCCATTTTTTCTGGACTTGGTTCCTCGTGAACACGGAACAACAGTGGTTGTTGCTTGGCGATCAAAGTCTCTGCGGCGGCCACATTGGCCAGCACCATACATTCTTCAATCAGGCGATGGGCGTCCAAGCGTTCTGAGAAATTAACCGACGCGACCTTGCCGCTGTCTGTTAAAATTATTTTGCGTTCGGGAAGGTCCAGTTCCAGTGGCTGCCGGGCTTCACGGGCCTGTTTCAGCGCGGTATATGCGGCAAATAGAGGGGTGAGCACAGTGTCGACCAAAGGCGCGGCGCGTTCTGATGGATGCCCATCCACGGCTGCCTGCGCTTGCTCATAAGATAGCGACGCCGGCGAACGCATCAGCCCCCGCACGAAACGATGCGACAGTTTTTCGCCGCTTGGCGAGAGTTTCATTTCGACCGCGATACAGGGTCTTTTGACCCCTTCATGCAGCGAGCACAGATCGCCCGATAAGCGATCAGGCAACATGGGCACAACGCGGTCTGGAAAATAGGTAGAATTGCCGCGCTTGCGTGCCTCTGCATCCAAAGCGGATCCGGCAGTTACATAATGCGCCACATCGGCGATGGCGACCCAAAGCAAGAATCCCCCTGGGTTTTTGGGATCTTCATCCATAAGAGCGCAGCAGGCATCATCATGATCTCGCGCATCGGCGGGGTCGATGGTGATTAAGGGTAAGTCGGTAAGATCAAGGCGGCCAGTTGATGTTGCGGGCTTGGCTGCATCAGCTTGCGCCATAACCGCATCGGGAAAGGCGTCGGGAATTCCATGTTGATGAATGGCAATCAGCGATATCGCTTTGGGTGCGGAAGGATCTCCGAGCCGCTCGACCACACGCGCGCGCGGCAGGCCTAGGCGGCCCTTGGGACCGGACTGTTCGGCTTCGACCAATTCTCCGTCTTGAGCTCCACCCGCCGCATCCGTAGCAACAAGCCATTCTTTGCCTTCGCCCTTATCAATCGGGACAATGCGCCCGCCTTCCGCTGTGAGGCGAAAAATACCTAAGAGGCGTTTTGGATTGGTCCCAATCGCGCGAATCAATTGGCCAGTATATTGATGGCTATCCTCATTTGATGTGGGGGTGACGCGTGCCAAAAGCCGGTCTCCCTGTCCTAAAGCCGGCTCGCCTTTACGGCTGTGCATGAGTATTTTGGGCAAATGGCCTGTGCCCTCCCATTCCAGCGGCACGGCAAACATGTCGCCTTGCGAGTCAGGGCCCAGCATTTGCAATACGGAAACAGGGGGTAAGCTATTGGGATCATTAAACCGCCGCCGCCGTTGCATGATCTGCCCCTCGGCCTCTAACTCTTTTAGCATTTGCTTGAGATCAATGCGTGCAGCACCTTTTATGCCAAAAGCTTTGGCAATATCTCGTTTTGAGGATTTTTCGGGGTGCGCGCGGATCCATTCGAGAATCTCCGCCTGTGAAGGGATTTGAGCCATGACAGCCCGATATCATGTGGCTGCGACAATCTAAACCCTTGGGTTGTGTGAGGGAGTATCTATGAAGATGCAGGCAAAATGGAGATATGAAATGAAATTCTTAATAGCTGCCCTTGTTTTGATCTGCGGATCTGTTTCTGCACAAACTTATCAAGCTGGCGATTTGACGATAACAGATGCTTTTTCATATCCGACCACCGGCCGCAGCGGCGCTGGATATTTCACCCTGACCAATGACGGTGCGGCCGATGCGCTTTTGGACGTCGAAGCAGATTACCCGAAAGTCATGCTGCACAAGTCCATGATGAAAGATGGTGTCATGACGATGGAGCATCAAATGCGCCTGGTGGTGCCACCCCAGGGCGAAATCGAATTCGCTCCTGGCGGTTATCATGTCATGTTCATGGGGCTTAAAGAGGGGTGGGGTGTCGGCGACGACATAAAGGCCACTTTGATTTTTGAGAAGTCTGGCAGCTTAGAGGTGACTTTCAAAGTGATTGAGCGCCCGTAAGACCAACTCTAATTTCCGATCTGGCCCTGATTGGCGCCGACTTGGCCTCGGTGCAACAACAGGTGATCCAAAATTACGCAAGCCATCATTGCTTCGCCGACCGGTACCGCCCTAATCCCCACACAGGGATCATGGCGGCCCTTGGTGATAATTTCTGTGTTCTCGCCAGATTTTGTGATTGTTTTTCGCGTCGTTAAGATTGATGACGTGGGTTTCACAGCGAAGCGCACCACCACATCTTGACCTGTGCTAATGCCGCCCAAGATACCGCCTGCATGGTTCGAGCTGTAAACTGGCCCGTCTGGACCCATCGAAATTTCATCGGCATTGGCTTCTCCGGTCAGTTCCGCTGCGGCCATTCCCTCACCAATTTCCACAGCTTTGACAGCGTTGATGCTCATCATGGCTGCGGCCAAATCTGTGTCGAGCTTTGCGTAGATTGGCGCTCCCAGCCCTGCTGGAACCCCTGAGGCGATGACTTCAATAACTGCACCGACGGAGCTGCCGGATTTGCGCAATTCATCTAGATATACGGCCCAGTCTTGCGCCGCTTGCGGATCCGGAGTCCAGAAGGGATTTTGGTCAATCTGCGACAAGTCAAACTGTGCGCGGTTTATCTTATGGGGGCCCATCTGACACATGAAGCCGGTAATTTTAAGCGATGGGGCGAGCAATTTGATGGCTTCGCGCGCCAAGCCGCCTGCGGCGACACGGGCCGCGGTTTCACGAGCGGAACTGCGTCCGCCGCCACGGTAATCGCGAATACCGTATTTTTGCCAATAGGTGATATCGGCATGACCTGGGCGAAACTTATCCATAATATCGCTGTAGTCTTTGGAACGCTGATCGGTATTTTCGATCATCAATTGCACGGGCGTGCCGGTTGTTTTTCCTTCAAATACGCCAGAAAGAATTTTCACCTGATCGGCTTCTCGCCGCTGCGTGGTGTATTTATTTTGTCCCGGTTTACGCTTATCTAGCCATTGCTGAATCATCGTTTCGTTAATCGTTACGCCTGGAGGGCAGCCATCGACCGTTGCGCCAAGGGCTGGACCATGGCTTTCACCCCAGGTCGTGACATTAAATAAATGTCCAAAACTGTTTAAGCTCATGGTGCCTCTCCTTTGGTCTTGCAATATCGCTGCGTGCAACGTGGAGCAAGGCCTATAGCGTGGGTTGATGAATGCAACAGCTACGATTTGGGTGTGATAATTAAACAAAGCTGGCGTGATTTTGCTGATGGTGGATATCTGGTATCGTCGATATCGGAAAAAAAATAGTGAAAATCTCCTTTACGTTGCATGTCTTTTTTAATTAATTTAATAATAATCAGATGATTAAGTAGATTGTGAAACTTTTAATTATGGAATGGAAAAAATATTTTCCCCTTTAACGAGAAAAATTCTCGCGTAGCGGGAGATATCTGTCGAAAATTTGCAACACTATGCGTTATCTTTAAAGGCGATAGGCTTCCGCAGACATTTGAATTGTGGATAAAATTTCTCTCAGGGGATGGGTTTGGTCGCCTCTAATATAGTGAGTAAACGCTTAAAACAGGTTAAAATTAGTTAAATTTATCCAATGTCTTTTTATGGTTTTAAGAAATTTTATCAGGGTTAGCGGTATTATTGATTTCAAATGAGAAGACCGTACCTTCAGATGAGAGAAAATTATAATGAATAAATTTTTGAGCTTGAGCTTACTGGGAGCAACACTGGCGCAGGTTTCAGCCTGTACACCTGCTGATTTTGAAACAGATCCTGTGACGCTGACAACGGACATGGGTGACGTTGTTTGCCAATTGTACAGTAATAAAACTGTAGTGTTGGACCGTGCAATCCATATGCCGCACGCCATGCATGTGGGAGAGGCCGATGCGCTTTGCCATCAGGAGGGTGAACGGCGGATGAAAAAATAGGGTAAAATTCTCCTAACGTACGCAAACCTCCTCGGCAGCCCTATCACTGTGGGGAGATTTTGCCTTGGCAGGGATTGTAAAATCCTTACGCCAGGACTATCCAGTTTATACCTCGGGGCGCCCTTTTGGGCTGAGATGCGTAAGCGAACCCGTAGAACCTGAACCGGCTAGTACCGGCGGAGGGAAGGTTTGGACATCTCCAATGCCTGACC